>CAYWCK010000100.1:0-3820 GCA_964456685.1 uncultured Bifidobacteriaceae bacterium
GGCTGACGTAGAGCCGGGCTTCCAGCCCGGCGGAAAGAGCCGTCGTGTTTCCGAGGCCGTCCGCCATGCCAGAGCGCGTTGGCAAATCATGCGTCACTCCGGGCGGCAAGATGCCGCCCTCTACGGCAGGCAAGGATGCCCGCCGCTACAGCTGTGTTGCCCTGGAATTTCAACCGCGAAATACACGAAATACGCGAAAGAAGAAAAGGATTCTGATTTGCCTTGTTCGCGTATTTCGCGTGGTTCGCGGTTAAACATTTTCTTTCATGACTGACCACGACCTCCAACTCAAAGCCACCGCGCTGCGCCGCGCGATGTTGCGGCTCATCGTCAACGCCGGCGCGGGCCACACGGGCGGTGGATTGTCCTGCATGGACATTCTGAACGTCCTCTACAACCGCGTGCTCAACGTCTCGCCGCAGACCTTCACCAGCCCGACGCGCGACCGTTACGTGCAGAGCAAGGGCCATTGCGTCGAGGCGCTGTACGCCGTGCTCGCCGATCGTGGCTTCTTCCCCGCGTCGGACCTCGACACCGTCTGCCATTATCAATCGCACTACGTCGGCCATCCCACGCGGCACATTCCCGGCGTGGAGATGAACACCGGCGCGCTCGGACACGGTTTGCCCATCTGCATCGGCATGGCGCTCGCCGCGAAGATGGATGCCGGTAGTGGGACGGGCGTCTCGCCTGTCCAGTTGGATGCACAAAAAGAGTTCGGTTCTCAAACGACCAGCACCCCCGCCACCCGGACAGGCGGGACGCACTGTCCCACTACGGCTGCGTTCCGCGTCTTCACGCTGCTCGGCGACGGCGAACTCGCGGAAGGCTCGAACTGGGAAGCCGGCCTCGCCGCCGCGCATTACAAGCTCGATAACCTCTTCGCCATTCTCGACCACAACACGCTCCAGATCACCGGCCACACCCGCGACGTGATGAGCAACGAACCACTCGACGAAAAATGGCGCGCGTTCGGCTGGGGCGTGAAAGTCATCAACGGCCACGATTACGCCGCGCTCACCGAAGCGTTGAGTAAACCCGCCGAGCCCGGCAAACCCACGTTCATCATCGCGAATACGGTCAAAGGAAAAGGCGTGAGCTTTATGGAAAATGTCGCCAAGTGGCATCACGGCGTGCCGAGCGAAGCGGAACTGAAACAAGCGCTGGCTGAACTGGACGCAGCGGAAGCGAAACTCCGAACCGCGTGATCATGTCGAGCGACTTACAAACAACCCAAAGCGCTATTCCCTCGCCCCGTGAGGAACGAACGGGGCGAGGGCTAGGGAGAGGGGCTGTTCGTCAATCCGAGCGAAGCGCCTCCTCTCCCCAGCCCTCTCCTCCATCCGATGGAGGAGAGGGTGCAAGTTTGCGTGAGCAAACACGCGCGAACGCCTTTACGAAACCAGCTGCTGAAACCGGCGCGCGTCCGATTCCCTCGCCCCGTAGCGTAGCACGGGGAGAGGGCCAGGGAGAGGGGCGGCTCATCAAATCTGGTGAGCAATCTAAATCCATCGCCCGCCTGTTGCGCCGCAATCAAACCGACGAAGAGAAACAACTTTGGCAGGCCCTCAAGGCTGGCCGGTTTGCCGGTTTCAAATTCCGCCGCCAGCATCAAGTTGGCGACTACTACCTCGACTTCTATTGCCCGACCGCGAAGCTGTCCATTGAACTGGAAGGTTTTCAACACGGTTTGCCGGAGCAGATGCAGCAAGACGCCAAACGAACAGAATTCCTAGCCTTGCAAGGAATCGAAGAGCTCCGGTTTTGGAATCATCAGTGGAACAAGAATCGCGAAGGCGTGCTGCTGGAAATTTGGGAGGCATTGCATCGTCGCACCGGTTGCGTGGCCGTGATGCGCAAGGTTCAAAATCACCGGTTCGTTCCGCCGAATCCTGACCGGATCATTCTAAAGAAAGGAAACGCGAAGTGATTTGTTATTTTCTTAAGCACCTCCTCTCCCCGGCCCTCTCCTCCATTCCGAATGGAGGAGAGGGGGTAAGCGCTCGTGCATTCGACTCTGCTCTGGTATTTCAGCGTTTTGTTGCGATGGTGATTCATACCTCCCGAACGGTTACGAAATACGGAACGCCTCTGATACCCTCGCCCCGCAGCGCAGCGCGGGGAGAGGGCCAGGGAGAGGGGTTTCCCAAGTTTTCTAGATCACCGTTTACATTTCATCCATGAGCGCACCTGCCCCATCGCTTTACTCACCTGCCGCAAAAGCCACGGCGGAAAAGCTCGGCCTGAAAATGGGCCGCGCCAACCTCGACGAATTCGCCGCCACGCTCGAAGAACTCGCCAAGGCGAATCCGAACATCATCGCCGTCACCAGCGATTCGCGCGGCTCAGGTAAACTCGCGCCGTTCGGCAAAGCGTTGCCCAAGCAGATCGTCGAAGTCGGCATCGCGGAGCAAAACCTCGTCGGCATCACGGCTGGTCTCGCGGCCTGCGGCAAGAAAGCGTTCGGCGTTTCGCCGAGCTGCTTCCTCACCGCCCGTTCACTGGAGCAGATCAAGAACGACGTCTGCTACTCCGATGTTCCCGCCGCGCTGATCGGCATCAGTTCCGGCGTGAGCTACGGCGCGCTGGGCACGACGCATCATTCGTTGCACGACCTCGCCGTCCTCCGGGCGATCAATAACCTCAGCATCATTGTTCCGGCGGATAACTTTGAATCGCGTCAGGCCATTCTTGCTGCCGCCAAGGCGACGAAGCCCGTCTTTGTCCGCTTCGGCAAGGCTACGATGTTCAACCTGCACAAACCGGAAACGAAGTTCGCCGTCGGCAAAGCCATTACGCTGCGCGAAGGTAACGACGTCGCGTTCCTCGCGAACGGCGAAACGGTCATTCACGCCTATCTCGCCGCCGCGCAACTCGCTGAACGCGGCATTCAGGCGCGCGTGCTGTCCGTTCACTCCGTCAAACCGCTCGACACCGAAGCCATCCTCAAAGCCGGTCGCGAATGCAAAGCGATCGTCACGGTGGAAGAACACATGGTGAACGGCGGCCTCGGTGAGGCCGTGGCGTCCACGCTGCTACAGGCTGGGGTTTGCAAACCCTTCCGCATCGCTGGCATCCCGGATGAAGAAACCGTTCCCGGCGCGCAGGCGGACATCTTCCGCCACTACGGCATCAGCATGGAAGGGCTTGCGGAGAGAGTGATCGCGCTTCTGGCTGGAAGTTAGTTTTGCTTCCAGGTGATTTCGTATTGCCCTTGCTGATACTCCCGCGTCGTAACCAGAATCAATTCCTGCGCGGCATCGTGCCGCCAAGAGCCGGTGGACAGTTCATTTCCGTCCAGCTTCACCTGAGCAGGAGGCTTGGCCGAATGGATGCGCAGCAAATGTGGCTCATGCTCGCCGGTGAAAGTCACACGAAGTCCGATTCCAGCTTCCACCTTGACGGTCGTCGGTTTTGGCGTCGGATGTGTCTGCGGATGCCAGAGGGTGAATTGATTCGTGCCTGCCGGGTAGATGAGCCATGTCGTAAAGTCCGCTGAATCCCGGTCGCCCAGGCCGGTGTAGTTGCGGGAAACTTTCAGCGGGATGATGGCGCCTTCGCGGATGAACACCGGATATTCGTCGAGCGGCACGGTGCGGACGATGGTGGCGGGGCCGTGGAAGAGTTCTTTATGGTTGAAAAGATAACGCCACTGGCCGGGCGGCAACACTACTTGACGATCGTTTTTGTCCTCGTGAATTGGCGCCACCAGCAAGTCTTCGCCGAACAGATAATGATAGTCGCCTTCCGGCAGCGGACGCATGAGAGGCTTCCCGCCGTTGTGACAGGCGACGACGTGTGAATACATGTAGGGAACTAG
>CAYWCK010000100.1:3830-14292 GCA_964456685.1 uncultured Bifidobacteriaceae bacterium
CACGAAAACTTTCGGATGATTTCCAGTTCCGGCCGCGTGCGTTTCCACAAGCGGCGTTCACCGTGGCCACCGTTCAGAAACAATCCACAAAACGTCGAGAATTGCGTCCAGCGAATGTAAATGTTCGGCGCGATTTCGTCGCCTGTGCCTGTGCCAAACTCCGTTGCGTCCAACGGAGCGGTGTTCGTGGCGGCCAGGGCGGCGAGTTGGGCGGCGGTCGTGGAGTTGATGTCATCAGGATTGCTGCGGCCGTGGTAACCCGCCACGTCGCTACCGATGACGCAGTAGCCCAGGCGCGCACTATCCAAAATGTCACGCAGCGCGGCTTTTATGCCGCGGCGTTCTTCGCTCCAGGTGTGCGAATTATCGCCGACCCACGTCACCGGCGCGGCATCCAGCGGTGCGAAACCTTCCGGGTGCGCCCACTTCCCATCCTTGGCGCGAATGAGCGTGGCGAATTCGGGGTTGCGGCTCAGCCCGTGTGAGTATTCCTCGCGCGCGTAGTGGTCCATGTAACGGCGCGTGCTCATCCAGCCGGTGAAGGTGCGGTTGAAGGGCAGGGGATACTTACCCAGTCGGCTGGAGAAAAGGGTGTCACAACCATCGAGTTTCCAACCGTCCACGCCCCAATCGAGCACTTGTCGTTGCCGGCCGTGCCACCATTGCATCGCCTCGGGATTGCTGTAGTCAATGAATCCGCCGGTGCCTTTCCACCAACGATATTGAAAATCACCCCCCGCGAGATAGCCCTCGGATTTGGCTTCGTCGAAGAATTCCGGCGACTCGCGAACCTTCGTATCCTTGCTGTAACTGTCCACCATGCACGTCATCCACAGCACGACGCGGTAGCCTTCATTCTGCAAGCCGTGGAAAAACTTCTCGGGTTCCGGATAGCGCTCCTCATCCACCTTGAAATCGTTGTAACGCTCGCTCCATGGGCTATCAATCAGGATGGTGCGCACCGGAAAATCGTGCTGGCGATAGCCTGCAAGCAACTCCTGCACGCGCGCAGCCGTGTTGACGTCGTCCTCCCAGAGCCAGCATTCGAGCGCCCAGGGCGGCGTGAGCGGGACGCGACCGTGACGAGAGCTGTTGAAAGGGATGCCCCAGAAGGGACGGATAAAAACGAAATAGACCACCAGCAACAGCAACAGCAACAAGGTCAGTACGAGCTTCAGGCCAAGCGCGATGATGCGCCTCCACTTCGACGCAGAGTTGGTGGCCATACGATTGAAAAACCGGCGTTGGTCCTTCCCGGCGGCCCAAAATAAATCGGTGACCAACCGACAACAAGGCAGAAGCCGTTGGGCGGAAGGCCTTGCCGTTCAAGATTGTCCAATGGACGAAACCACAAGACATTTGGCCGCAGCGTCAAACATATTGCACGTACCAGCAAGGCAACGTGTCAGATGGCACTGCCTTGTGCCGAAAGCAGAGTCGAGGTTCGCCGACTTGGGGCCAGGTTCTGATTTTTCTGGTAGAGTTGTAACGCATGAATCCATTACCAGCCCATTTGATTGGCGGAAATTTTCTGCTGGTCGAAATCGATCCCAAGCTCGCTTTTACGCCGGAAGATTTATCTGCCGACCAGCGGCTCATGGCCCAGACGGCGGAAAAATTCATGGACAAGGAGGTGATGCCGAACGCCGAGGCGCTCGAGCATCAGGCCGAGGGCTTGATGCCGAAGATCTTTCGCCAAGCGGGCGAACTGGGTTTGCTCGGCATGGGCGTCGGCGAGGAATACGGCGGGCTTGGACTCGGTCGCGCCACGATCGTTGGCGTTGAGGAAGCGTTGACGCGGCTCGGTGGATTTGGCGTGACGACGGGTGCGCATGCCGGCATTGGCACGGAGCCGCTGGAATACTTCGGCACGGACGCGCAAAAGAAAAAATACTTGGAGAAACTCGCGACCGGCGAATGGATGGCGGCGTATGCATTGAGCGAAGCCGGCTCTGGATCGGACGCCCTCGCGATGCGCACCAAGGCAACGCTTTCGGCCGACGGCAAACATTATCTGCTCAACGGAACGAAGATGTGGATCTCGAATGCCGCGTGGGCAGGTCTCTTCACCGTCTTCGCCAAAGTGGACGGTCAACACGTCACGGCATTTCTCGTCGAGCGCACCTTTCCCGGTGTCTCGACTGGCAAAGAGGAACACAAGCTCGGCATCAAATCTTCCTCGACGCGGCGGGTGATCTTGGAAGATGCACAAGTGCCGGTCGAAAATGTCCTCGGTGAAATCGGGAAGGGCGCTTACATCGCTTTCAATATTTTGAACCTTGGCCGGTTCAAGCTCGGGGCCGGGGCAGTCGGTGCGGCGAAGGAATCGCTTAAGGTCGCGACGCGTTACGCGCTCGAGCGTCAGCAATTCGGGCGACCGCTCGCTTCGTTCGGTTTGATCCAAGCCAAGCTCGCTGACATGGCCACGCGCATTTTTGCCGGGGAGAGCACGGTTTATCGCACTGCAGCCCTAATGGACGCGGTGATGGCCACCGGCGAGACCATGGATTCGATGAAGCCTCCTTTCCCGCGGGCGCTCGACGAGTTTGCGCTGGAATGCTCGATCATCAAGGTCGCGTGTAGCGAAATCCTCGACGACGTGGCGGACGAGACGCTGCAGATCCACGGTGGCTATGGCTTCACCGAGGAATTTCCTGCCGCGCGCGGCATTCGTGATTCACGCATCAATCGCATCTTCGAAGGCACGAACGAAATCAACCGACTCTTTATTCCCGGGCTGCTGATGCGCCGCGCACAACGCGGACGTTTCCCGCTGACCGCCGCGATTACGAAAGTCACCAAGGAATTGCTCGACCTCGCACCGCTGGATGATAGCGCCGAAGGCGACGACTTGGCCGCTGCCCGCGCCTTGCTGGCGAACGCCAAGAAACTCTCACTCTTTGTCAGCGGCGTGGCCTATCAGAAGTTCGGCGACAAGCTGGTCGAGGAGCAGGAAGTTGTCGGTTACCTCAGTGATATCATCATTGATGTTTACCTGGGCGAAAGCGCCGTACTGCGGGCGATGAAGCAGCGGACGCCCGTCATGGCGGATCTCGCGTTGAAGTTCGTGAACGATGCGGTGGCGCGTTTTGAATCGCACGCGCGGCAGGCGCTCGCGGCCACATCGCAGGGTGATGACCTGCGCGCGCAACTTGGCATCGTGCGCCGGTTGCTGCGATGGACGCCGCGGAATGGTGTCGCGCTCGGCCGCCAGATTGCGAAACGGCTGTGCGAGGTGGGAAGTTATCCAGCTCTAGTGGCAGCCAAATGACTTTGCCCTAATGGAGAAGACAAGCAGCAACTTCGAACTCAACTTCCGCAACGCGGCCGGAGCAACGGGGTCCGCGGTGCGCCGCACCGTGCGTGGACTGAAATTCTCCCTCTCCCAGCGGGAGCGGGCCGGGGTGAGGGAGAGTGACCGTTTGTTGTCTTGCCGATTGAGTGGTTACGCTTTTAAAAGAATTGTCGAGGCCCTCCCTCACCCTCAATCCCTCTCCCGCGGGGAGAGGGAAGTCATCCCCTTTGATGCATATCGGTTCGTGACTGCCAATGGTCTTGGAATCTCATGAAGTATCCCAAGTTCACTCTGCCGGATTTGCTCGAACGCACGGCTGCGAAGTCGGCGAGCAGGACGGCTTTGGTTTACTTCGGGACGGAGATTTCGTACGCCCAGCTCGCTGATCAGGTGAACCGGTTTGCCGCCGGATTGCAAGCGCTCGGGTTGCAGAAGGGTGAGCGCGTGGCGCTGTTCATGCCGAACTGTCCGCAGTTTGTAATTGCCTACTTCGGCGTGTTGCGCGCCGGCGGCATCGTGACGGCCACGAGTTCGATGTATACCGCCCGCGAAGCCGGGCATCAATGGAACGATGCTGGCGCGGTGATGGTCATTGCGGATCGCCGGTTGCGACCGGTGATCGAAGCTGCGCGCGAACACTTGACAACCGTGAAGCGCATCGTGCTCACCGGCATGCGCGAGTACTATCCAAGGCATTTCCGCGTGCTTTGTGGATCGCTCAAGCGAACTTCAACGGCCAAAGTTCCGGCGGTCTCACCGAAGCCGCTGGAATGGTCGGAATTGTTGCGCCTCGCGACGAAACCCAAGCCGCACGGCTTGAAGCAATCCGACATCGCCTGTCTGCAATACACCGGCGGCACGACCGGCACGAGCAAGGGCGCGATGCTGACGCACGCAAATCTTGTCATCAATGCCTGTCAGGCGAACGCGTGGTTGATGGCGGGCCTGTCGCTGGATCACGTGACCACGGTGGCGGCGTTGCCGATGTTTCACATTTACGCGATGACGTGCGTGATGATCTCCACCATCGAATTGAGCGGACGGATCATCATCCTGCCCCGGTTTGAGTTGAAGGCGGCGCTCAATCTCATCCGGAAATATCGCCCGACCATCTATCATGGCGTGCCTACGATGTATGTGGCCTTCAACAACGCGCCCAATGTGCAGCGCTACAATTTTCATTCGCTGCGGGTCTGCATGAGCGGCGGCGCCGGGCTTCCGGTTGAAGTGAGGCAAAAATTTGAAGCGCTCACCGGCGGCCGATTGGTCGAGGGCTACGGCCTGACCGAAACTTCCCCCGTCACACACATCAATCCGCCTAGTGGCTCCCCGAAAACGGGCAGCATGGGCCTGCCGATTGCCGACACGGAAGTCCGCATCGTGGATCTTGAAACCGGCACGCGCGAAGTGCCGCAGGGCGAGATTGGCGAAATCACCATTCGCGGCCCGCAGGTGATGAAGGGTTATTGGAACAAGCCACAGGAAACCGCGCTCGTTTTGCGCGACGGCTGGCTCTTCACCGGCGATATCGCGAGGAAGGACGAGGACGGCTACTACTACATCGTTGATCGGAAGAAGGACATGATCATCGCTGGCGGCTTCAATATTTATCCGCGCGAGGTCGAGGAGGTTTTGTTCGAACATCCGAAGATCAAGGAAGCCGGTGTCGTCGGTGTCCACGACGATTACCGCGGCGAAACTGTGAAGGCGTTCGTGGTGGTAAAGGATGGCATGACGTTGACGGCGGAAGAAGTTATCGCGTTTTGCCGTGAGCGTCTCGCGGCCTACAAAGTGCCGCGCCAGGTGGCGTTCATTGATGCACTCCCGCGTTCCGGCGTGGGCAAGTATTTGCGGAGGGAGTTGAAGAAGCTGTGATGACTTCGCGTTTTGGTTTTTCGCACGATTCTCCCTCACCCCGGCCCTCTCCCGCTGGGAGAGGGGGAATCGTTCGCCACGTCTGGAAATGTCGTGCGTCGGA
This sequence comes from uncultured Bifidobacteriaceae bacterium, assembly GCA_964456685.1. GTDB lineage: Bacteria > Verrucomicrobiota > Verrucomicrobiia > Limisphaerales > JADLHS01 > CAYWCK01. The sequence continues at coordinate 9,104 of CAYWCK010000100.1, forward strand.
GTTCGCGCGCAGACGTTGTGGCATCCCGAGGCGTGCGCTCTCAGCCTCCCTCTCCCAGCGGGAGAGGGCCGGGGTGAGGGAGAGCCTTCGGTCTTCTCCTCAAGGGGCGGGTAATCCAAATCCCTCCGTTCACAGCCCATCATGTCTTTCTGATTTCATTCAGCCACAGCTTTTCCCAAACTGCCTTTCCAAACTTCTATGCTGACCATTCGCAAAGCTGCCATCATCGGCGCCGGCAACATGGGCGCGCAAATCGCCGCGCATCTGGCCAACGTCGGAATTCCATCCCTGCTGATGGACATCGCGCCGACCGAACTGCTGCCGGACGAAGCGAAGCGCGGGCTGACGCTCCAATCTCCGCTGGTGCGCAATCGCATCACGCAGACGTTGTTCGACAAGATGAAGAAACTGAAGCCCTCGCCGCTCTTCACGCCCGAGGTTGCCAGCCTCATCCGCATCGGCAACGTTGAGGACAATCTCGCCGAGATCAAAGACGCCGACTGGGTCATTGAAGCGATTTTGGAACGGATGGATTTGAAGCAAGCGATCCACGCCAAGATCGCCGCGAACGCGCGACCGGATGCGCTGGTCACGACCAACACTTCCGGCCTCTCCATTGCGGGGATGACGCAGAATTGTCCGCTTGAATATCGCCGGCGTTTTTTCGGTACGCACTTCTTCAATCCGCCGCGCTATATGCGGCTGCTCGAATTGATTCCCACGCCGGACTCGGATCGCGCGTTGCTGAAATCGTTCGCCGAGTTTGGCGAAGCCGTGCTCGGCAAAGGCATCGTGATGGCGAAGGACACGCCGGGTTTTGTTGCGAACCGCATCGGTTGTTTCGACATGCAGCACGTCGCGCTGCTGATGATTGAGCAGGGCCTGAGCATTGATGAGGTGGACGCGATCACCGGTCCGGCGATTGGCCGTCCAAAGAGCGCCACGTTCCGTCTCGGCGACATCGTCGGGGTGGATCTGATGGCGCAAATGGGCCGCAACCTGCGCGGGCTGTTGCAGCACGATCCGCAGATCAGTGTGTTCCGCGAAGTCGAATTCATCGAGGACATGGTGAAGCGCGGTTGGTGGGGCGAGAAGAAAAGCCAGGGGTTTTACCAGCGGGTGAAGTCGGACAAAGGCCGGCAGATTCTCACGCTCGATTACAAGACGATGGAGTACAAGCCGCAGCAGAAGCCGATGTTCGCGTCACTCGAGGCGGTGAGCAAGATTTCCGATCGCGGCGAACGCATCCGCTCGCTTTGCGCCGCGACGGACAAGGCGGGTGTGTTCGCGTGGAAACATCTGAGCGCGATGCTCTGCTATTCCGCGGAACGGTTGACGGAAATCGCTGACGACGTGGTCACCGTGGATAACGGGATGAAGTGGGGCTACAACTGGGAACTGGGCCCGTTCGAGACCTGGGACGCGCTCGGCGTGCGCGAAACCGCCGACCGTTTGAAGTCCGAAGGACGCGCTGTCCCGAAACTCGTGAGCGATCTGCTGGCCGCCGGCAAGACATCTTTCTACGAGCAGGCCAACGGTCGCCGCGCTTACTTCGATCTGGGCAAACGCGCTCACGTTGCCGAAGTTGAATCCCCGAAAGCCATTCACCTGCCATGGCTGCACAAGGCCAACAAAGTCGTGCGCAGCAATGCGGGCGCGAGCCTCGTGGACTTGGGCGACGGCGTGGCGTGTCTCGAATTCCACGTGAAGATGAACACCATCGGCGGCGATCAGATGGGCATGTTGCGCGAGTCGCTGGAGGAAGTGAGCAAGAATTTCCTGGGCCTGGTGATTGGCAACCAAGGGCCGCACTTTTCTGCGGGCGCGAATCTCTTTCTGCTGATCACGCAAATCCAGAATGGCGAGTGGGACGAGATCGATCTGATGATCCGCAAGTTTCAGAAGGCGACCAGCTCGTTGCGCCAGTACGAAAAGCCCGTCGTGGCGGCGTGCCACGGTTACACGCTCGGCGGCGGCACGGAGCTTTCGCTGGGCTGCGACCATATCGTCATCGCCGCGGAAACTTACATGGGCCTGCCGGAAGTGGGCGTGGGTCTGATCCCCGGCGCGCAGGGCACGAAGGAAATGTTGATCCGGTGCACCGAAAGCATCATCCGCAGCGAGGAAGTGGATTATTTCCCGGGCGTCCGCCACGCGTGGGAAACGATCGGCATGGCCAAGGTCGGCACGAGCGCGAGCGAGGCGCTTAAGTTGCGCTACCTGCGCCCGAGCGAAACGACCATCGTGCTGAACAAGGACTGGCTCATCGGTGAAGCCAAGGCGCAGGTGCTGCACCTGGTGGCGAAGGGATATTCGCCGCGTCCGCGGCGGACGGACATTCCGGCGATCGGCGAAAGCGGCATGACGCTGTGCAAACTTCAGCTTCAGCAGATGCGGAAGTCCGGCCTGATCAGCGAGCACGACGAAAAGATCGGCAACAAGCTCGCCTACATTCTCTGCGGCGGCGATCTCACGTCGCTGCATTACGTGAGCGAGGATTACATTCTGGATCTTGAGCGCGAAGTTTTCCTGAGCCTCTGCGGCGAGCCGAAAACGCTCGAGCGCATCAAGCACACGCTGAAGACCGGCAAACCTTTGAGGAATTAGAACCATGAAAGAAGCCTTCATCGTCGCCGCCGCGCGCACGCCGGTCGGCAAAGCGCCGAACGGAAAACTCCGCACCGTCCGCCCGGACGACCTCGCGGCCATCGCCATCAAGGGCGCGCTCGCCCGCGTGCCGCAATTGCCGCTCGATCAAATCGAGGACGTCGTTATCGGTTGCGCGATGCCCGAGGCCGCGCAGGGTATGAACATCGCGCGCATTGCGGCGCAGCGCGCCGGTTTGCCCGACACCGCGCCGGGCGTGACCGTGAATCGCTTTTGCGCTTCGGGACTCGAAGCCATTGCCACCGGCGCCCAACGCATTCTCAGCGGCATGGCGGATGTCATTGTGGCCGGCGGGACGGAGAGCATGAGTTTCGTGCCGATGGGTGGGTTCAAGATTTCGCCCAACCCGTGCCTCGTAGAGCAAATGCCGGATGCTTACCTTTCCATGGGGCTCACAGCGGAAAACCTGGCGGCAAAGTTCACGGTCTCGCGCGAGGACGCGGACCAGTTTTCGTTGGAGAGCCATCAGAAGGCCATCGCCGCTTTGGATGCCGGCCGGTTCAAGGAGGAATGCGTGCCCGTTCCCGTGCGCGAGGTGAATCTGGACGCCAACGGCAAGCGCAAGGCGACGGAATTTGTTTTCGATACGGACGAAGGCCCGCGGCGCGACACGACTTTGGAACGGCTCGCGGCGTTGAAGCCGGCGTTTGGTCCAAAAGGAACGGTCACCGCAGGCAGCGCTTCGCAGCGCAGCGACGGCGCGGCCGCGGTCGTGCTCATGTCTGGCGAGAGGGTGAAGGAACTCGGCGTGAAACCGATCGCGCGGTTCGTGACATACGCTGTCGGTGGCGTGCCGCCGGGCATCATGGGCATCGGCCCGGTTGAAGCGATTCCGAAAGCGATGAAGCGCGCCGGTCTGAAGATCGCGGACATGGATTTGATTGAATTGAACGAAGCCTTCGCGTGCCAGGCGTTGTCAGTGATCCGCCAACTCGGCCTGCCCAAGGATCGCGTGAACGTGAACGGCGGCGCGGTGGCGCTGGGCCATCCGCTCGGCGCGACCGGCGCGAAGCTGACGGTGTCCATACTGCACGAACTCAAGCGGCGCAAGGGCCGTTACGGCCTGGTCACGATGTGCGTCGGCGGTGGCATGGGCGGCGCCGGAATTTTTGAGATGTGCCGATGATTTCAGCCAACCCGAAAGTCAACTTGGAAGCATTCGGCAACCTCACCCTGAACCTCTCCCTCACGGGGGAGGGCAGGGCTGAGGGGAGATGCGCCTAAAAATCTGCTGGAAGATGTTGTGAAGATCCTGGTCCCACTCAAACGCGTTCCCGATCCCGACACAAAGATTCGACTCAAGCCGGATGGCTCGGGCGTTGATCTTGACGGCGTGAAGTTCGCCGTGAATCCGTTCGATGCCATCGCACTCGAAGAGGCGCTGCGGATCGAAGAAGAACTCGGCGAGATTGACGTCGTGGTCGTCAGCATCGGCGGCGACGAATGCGTGGAGCAACTGCGCGTGGGGCTGGCGATGGGTGCGGATCGCGCCTTGCTGGTGAAAGCTAGCGCGGACTTGGATTCTCTGGCCGTGGCGAAGGTCCTTGCCGCGGTCTATCAGCGCGAGAAACCGGACTTCGTCCTGATGGGCAAACAGGCGATTGATGATGATTCCAATCAGGCCGGCCAGATGCTCGCTGCACTGCTTGGCGTCGGTCAGGCGACATTTGTTTCGAAACTGGATTTGGTCGAGGGCAACGTGATGGCAAAGTGCGCGCGCGAAACGGATGCGGGTATTGAAAATCTCACGGTCAAACTCCCGGCCGTCATCACGACGGACCTGCGGCTGAATGAACCGCGCTACGTTTCGCTGCCCGGTATTATGAAGGCGAAGAAGAAACCGCTGGAGGGGATTGAATTGTCCGCGCTCGGCGTCAACGCGGCTTCGCGCATCAAGGTGTTGAAGTTGGAAACGCCCCCGAAACGCAAAGCCGGGGTGCGGGTGAAGACGGTGGATGAACTGGTGGATCGGCTGAAGAACGAAGCGAAGGTGGTTTGACATGGGCACAATTCTGGTCATTGCGGAGCACGAAGGCGGGCAACTCAAGCTGGCGACACTCTCAGCCGTCACGTGCGCGGCCAAGATCGCGGCGGAGACCGGCGGGGCGTTTGAAGTGCTGGTGCTCGGCGAGAATGTGGGCGGCATCGCGGAAGCGCTGAGGCTTTACGGCGCCGCGAACGTATTGGCTGCGGATCACAGTGCGTTCAAGCTTCCGGTTGCCGACAAGTTTGCCCACGCGATTGCTCATGTAGCGCGCGAGCGCGGAGTAACGATGGTGGTGGCCGCGGCCTCCACTTTTTCAAAGGACATTTTGCCGCGCGCGGCAGCATTGCTCGACGCAGGGATGCTGAGCGATGTGGTCGAGGCAACGCGCGCTGGCGACGACTTTGTTTTCAAGCGCGTGATGTTCGCCGGCAACGTCATTGCCACGGTGCAACTGGAAGGGGCGGTGAAGTTTCTCACGGTTCGCGCGGCGGCTTTTGCCCAGCCCGCCAAGAGCGCGAGCCAATCGCCCGTCGTG
>CAYWCK010000101.1:0-2622 GCA_964456685.1 uncultured Bifidobacteriaceae bacterium
TCGCCGCCGGCTACGTCCGCGTCCGCACGCCGCATCTGGCCAAGGAGAAGATGTACAAAACCTCCGGCCACCTGCCGTACTACGCGGAATCAATGTTTCCGCCGATGATTCTTGATGAGAACAAGGATGAGCGTTCTCCGCTTTATGATGCGCGACTGAAACTTCAGTTCAGCATTTTGAAAGCTGGCTTGCCGATTCTACAGGCTGACAGCTCTGCTGAAGTGCGTGAGAAGGTTGAACAGCTCAAAGAGCGGAGCGAAGTCAACCAAGCAATCAATGTTACCAACTTGATTCTCGAGCGGCAAAAGCAAGGCAATGATCTGCCGGCCGAATTGAGTGCGTTGCTCAAGGAATACCAAGTTGCTCACGCAAAAGTGGAGGCGCTCGCGCCAGAGCAGTATTACCTCAAAGCCATGAACTGCCCGCATCATCACCGCATTTTTTCGGCTGAGCCGCGCAGTTATCGCGATCTGCCGTTGCGCCTCGCGGAATACGGCTGCTGCTATCGCTACGAGCAGTCGGGCGAGTTGTTCGGCCTCATGCGCGTGCGTTCGCTCAACATGAACGACGCCCACATCTATTGCACCGAGGACCAGTTCGCGTCCGAGTTCAAGGCCGTGAACGACATGTATCTGAAATATTTCAAGACGTTCGGTCTCGAAAAATATCAGATGCGCTTCAGCACGTCGTCGCCGGAGGGCCTGGGCAAAAAATACGTCAACGAACCCGAGTTGTGGAAGAAGACCGAGGACATGGTGCGCCGCGTGTTGATCGAGTCCGGCATCAATTACGTGGAAGTGCCGAACGAAGCGGCGTTCTACGGTCCGAAGATTGACGTGCAGGTGTGGAGCGCCATCGGTCGCGAGTTTACCATCGCCACGAACCAGGTGGACTTCGCCGTGCCGGCGCGTTTCGGTCTGACCTATCGCGACAAGGATAATTCCAACAAGACGCCGCTGTGCATCCATCGCGCGCCGCTCGGCACGCATGAACGCTTCATCGGCTTCCTCATCGAGCATTACGCGGGCAACTTCCCGCTCTGGCTCGCGCCGGATCAGGTCCGCGTCATCACGCTCAACGACGACGCGGCGCTCGTGGCCTACGCCCAACCCATCGTGAACGAACTCCGCGCCAACATGGTCCGCGTGGACTCCGACTTCAGCGCCACACCCTTCAAGGCGAAGATTTCCAACGCGGAACAATTGCGCGTCCACACCATGCTCATCATCGGCGGCAAGGACATGGAAGCGGGCAATGTTTCCGTGCGTCTCCACCACGGCGGCCCGCAAGGCGCAAAGCCGAAGGCGGAAGTCATCGCGCAGATTCTCGCGGACATCAAAGAGCGGAAGGCGTGAGCCACCGGAGCGCGGAGCATTGCTCCGCGTGTTCCTGTTTGAAGTTTCAATCGTTGGCGAAACAGGCGGAGCGATGCTTCGTGCTCCAGCTGCATTCTTGCAAAGATACGCCGCGCTCCAGCGACCAACTCGCGAAGCAATGCTCCGCGCTCCGTCACCGTCACTTCGTGAGATTTAACCCCCGCGTTTTTGGATCGCGAAAACGCGCGCTGCTGAACGGCCATTCTTCCGGTGTTCGACACAGCTTCGCTTTCACCGGGTTGTTTTCGATGTAGCGGACGGCTTTCCTTGTCTGTTCCTCATCGCGCATGAATGTGTCCCAATAGTCTTCCTGCCAATAATCGTCCGAACGGCCCACAAGCTTGTTGGCGGCCACGGCGGAAATCGATTTCCAGTTCTGGATGATTTTCGAGAGTGGCGTGGTGTCGCCGACTTTGAGCAGTGCGTGAACGTGGTTGGGCATCACCACCCACGCCAGCAGATCGAATCGTTGGCCGTGATGAAAGCGCAGGGCGTTTTCCGTGAGCGCGGCGACGCGCGGATGGCGGAGGAAGCATTCGCCGTGGTTGCGGTCGAGGTATTCCTCCAGTTTCTGGCGTTGCTCGCGACGGGCTTTCGCAATGGCTTCGTCATCACGCGAAGCAATGCTTCGCGCTCCGGTGCTACCCACGGCGCTTGCCGCTTCGGAGCGCGGAGCATTGCTCCGCGTAGCGATGGCAAGAAGATGTTCCCACTCCCCGCGCCGCGAAGCCGGCAGCGAATCCCACAGCCGAAACGTGACGCATTGCGTCAATCCCGGTTTGTCGCAATGGGGCAGATACTCGCGTTCGTGCCAGCCGCGAAAGCCTTTGGTTCTGTCCTGGGCGGAAAGCGGCTCGTTCCATTCGTTCTTGCCGGCGACCAACTGGCGCAGATGTTCCCGTTTGGATTGTGGCGGTTCTTCCATAAGCGGAGCGCGAAGCATCGCTTCGCGAGATTACAGCAAGACGAACCGAGCGGAGCAATGCTCCGCGCTCCACCACGGCGGCCCGCAAGGCGCGAAGCCGAAGGCGGAAGTCATCGCGAAGATTCTGGCCCATATTCGGGAGCGGCGAGCGTAAACAAAGCGCGGAGCGGTGAACGCGTTGGGTGCGGTCGAGAGACTCCGAAAAAATTGTCAGCAAATCGACGACTTCGTCTCCCTACTTGATGCCGATGACCATGGAATCGGGGCCAAGGAGATGTTCCACGCGGGTTTCGCGGAAGCCAGCTTCCTTCATCCAACCCT
>CAYWCK010000101.1:2632-2934 GCA_964456685.1 uncultured Bifidobacteriaceae bacterium
GAAACGCCGGAACCCCGCCTCGCCGCACCACTGCCGGAAATCGGCGCCGGTGTAATCGAAGCCGCCGCTCGTTTCGATCAGCATGTTGAGGCTCATCATCAAGCCGAAGGCGTTTTGCGAGCGGTCGTCGTCAATGATGGCGTCATACACTACCACGGCACCGCCCGCCGGCAGCGCGGCATACGCCTTGGCCAGCAGCATTTTTTTCTGCTCGAGATTCCAGTCGTGCAGGATGTGCCCCATCAACACCACGTCGGCTGGCGGCAGTGCGTCGGTAAAAAAGCTGCCGCCTTGGAACGCCA
>CAYWCK010000101.1:2944-14238 GCA_964456685.1 uncultured Bifidobacteriaceae bacterium
CGTTGGGTCAGTTGATTTTGCTCCACGTAATCCTCGAAGACCGGCGCCACTTCGGGCAGATCAAAGCCGATGCCTTTGAGGTGCGGGTTGGCCAGCGCGATCTGGACGGCGAGATCACCCTGCGCGGTTCCGACGTCCACATAGCTTTGGTAATTTTTCCAAGGCAACTGCCGGGCGATGGTCACGTTTGCGCCGCGGCTGATCCCGGACATGGCGCGCAAAAATTCCTTCAACCGGGCGGGGTCGGCGTACAGCGCGTCAAAGGGATTCGGGCCGCTGCCCTTGGATTCGTTCTGCGGTTCGCCCGTGCGCAGGCCTTCCGTCAGTCGCCCCCAGAACGGATACAGCCGGTGATTGGCCATCTCCAAAATGCCGCCGATGTAGCTGGCCTTCCGCTTGTCGAGGAACAGATCCGTGTCCGGCGTGTTCTGATATTTTCCGTTCACGCGTTGCAGAAAACCCAGCGCCACCAGCGCATCGAGAAAATCGCGGGCGGAACGCGGATGCAAACCGAGCCGTCCCTGCAGCGTGGGCAAATCTTCAGGCTGCCGGGCCAGTTCGGTGAACACTTCCATCTCAATGGCGCTCAGCAAGGTTTTGGCGGCCCAAAATCCGAGGCCAACATTGAGTATCTTTTCGGGAGTCGGTGGCTTCATGGCCGGAGAGGTTGAATCAAACCGCTGCGCGATCAATTCAAATTGCTTGTTTTCCCATGGGCTCGCCCGCCGAACAGGCCCGCGTGAACTCGGACTTCAGCACCACGCCATTCAAAGCCAAGATCGGCAACGCCGGAACAGGCTTCGTCCATCTCCAGCACAACGGCCCAGCCGGCGCCCGCCGTTATGGTCACGGTGAACTGACGCGGTAGTAGCGTTGCGGATAGTTCGTGGCCTGCGTGTCGGTGAATCGGAACTGGCCGGAGCCGGGCGGCACTTCGGGAACAACACCTAGATGGAGCCATTCGTTTGCCGGCTGCGCCACGTTGGTGGTGGTGAACACGGAGAAGCTCGCGCCGGGTTGGTTCGTGAATCCGAATTGAAAGTTCCCGTTCGGCTGCAGGGTCAATCCGGTCAACTGGGCGGGACTGCTTCCCGGAATCGCCGGCTGGAGATCGCGCACCTGGAAACCGGCGATCGAGGGGCCGCGGCCCACGCCACCGTACATCTCATAGGTGAACGAAGTGATCCCCGTTAGCTCCACTTCGACGATGGCGCGATCGAAGTTGCTGGGCGGATTCTCGCCGGCGATCCCGTTGCCAAAACTGAAGGCGGGCACCGGAATCCACGGGTTTGCGGAGGTGGAGAAGCCGTTGTTCGAAAAGCTGCCCGCACAACAGGCGCGCGGTTCGCCGTGCAGCACCTGAACCAGGTAAATCCGGGCCGGGTTGAGGTTGCTACAGGTGACGGTGATCGGCTCGCCACCCCAGAGTTCCGAGAAGAAGAGCGGATCAATGTTGGCATAACCGCCCAAATTCGGATCGGTGGTGGAACCGGTCGCCGACCAGCTAGCGCCAGCGGGATTGCCACTCGTCCCGGCGGCCGGGAACGTCACGCCATTGCGCACGACGTTCGATAGGGAGCCGAAGTTCGCCGCCGCCACCTGAACGCCATTGGTGCGGAGGGAGTGATCCACCGACCCGTTGGCATCCGCTTCCTGGACGATGGTGGGATTGTAACTGACCGTGAAAAAGGTCCGGTCCGCGCCGACCGCGGTCCCCAAACTGTTCGAGGCGATCGCGCGGTAGTGATAGGTGGTCACGGCCGACAGATTGGTCAGCACATGACTCACCAAGGTGCTACCGGAGCTCAACACGATGGGGGCGGACAGGTTGCCATAGTTGGTGGTCAGGCCGTATTCGAAGTGGCAGGTCGTAACCGCGCTGTTGGGGGTGACGATGGCATTCAGGCTGGCCACAGTCAGGCGCAGCAGCGTCGCGGGTTGCGTCTCCACGGCCGGTCCACTGGCTGGACCGGTGTACTCGGCGGCACCGATATCCACATGGAAGCCCGTGAGTCGCGCCACGCCACGCTGGTCAACGGTGATGGTGTTGGTGACGGCGTCGCTGCCGTTATCAATCGCCGGCGAGCCGGACAACGGCGGCATCGTCTCCGTGGCGCCGCCGTAATTGCCAAGCGGGGCCAGCAAACTTGCCACCGGTGAGGCTGCGGTGCCCACCCAGTCGCCGTTTGCATTCGGAAAGCCAGCTGGAAAGACCGCTTCCACCGTCGCGTTGTTGCCAATGAGATTGACATTGGAACGCGTCACGAGTCCGCTCGGGAAGTAAATATCCGGCCCTTGAAAAGGACTCGAGTTGTTAGCGACAATGGTGTTTTGCAACACAACCTGGGCGGGACTTTGCAGGTAGAGTCCCCCGCCGCCATAGTAGGAGGAGGCGGCAACCGCGTTGCTGGCGATGGTGCAATTAACCAGGGAGAGCGCGCCGGCGGCCAACGCGATGATTCCTCCGCCGGTGGTGGGAAACAAGCCCCCGGGCAGGTTGGTGGCTTGGTTGGCGGAGAGAGTGCAATTAATCAATGTCGCAGCAGCCGTGCTTTGGTGGCTGAAACCGCCACCTAAAGGCGCGGTATTACTGGAGATGGTGCATTGCGTCAGGGTGACCGTGCCCGCGCCGGCATTGCGAATACCACCGCCATTGTTGGTGGCGGTGTTACCCGAGATCGTGCTCTGGTTTATGAACAAAGTGCCGAGGTTATTGATGCCGCCGCCATTGCTTCCCAGCGCGGTATTTCTTTGGAGCGTGCCTTGATTGAACGTCAGCGAACCCTCGTTGCGCAGGCCACCCGCAAACACCGCCTGGTTACCCACGACGTTGCATTGATTCATGGTCAGCGTGCCGCCGTTGCGGATGGCGCCGCCACCACCACCGCCCGGCCCGCCATTCAGCAGTATGTTGGGATTCAAATCGGAGCCGTTCGTCAACGTCAACGAGTTCAAGACGACGACCGCGTTCGTGCCCACCTCAAAGATCCGGGACGCGCCGTTGCCGTTGATGGCGATGCCAGCGGGAAGGGCGGCGGCACTGATCCCGAGCGGTTTGTTCAACGAGATCTGGCCACTCGTCAGCAGGATGGTCTGTCCGGACAGCCCCGGGGCAAACGTGATGGACGTTCCGAGATCGGCCTGATCGACAACCTGGCGCAGCGAGCCGGGTCCGCTGTCGGCGCTCGTAGTGACGATCAAGGCCGGCGTCTGGAGTTCGATGGCGCCGATGTCCACATGCACGCCGGCCAGCCGCGGCGAACCGCGTTGGTCGAAGGCGAGGGAGTTGGTGATCGCATCGGTGCCCGCATCAATTGCGGGGGAACCGGGCATCGGGGGCATGGTGGCGGTGGGGCCGCCGTAATTTCCCAGAGACGCCAGCACCGGGTCACCGTTGGTCAAGCTGTTGATGGCCGTGAACGGGCCCTGCGGGATGTTGGCGGGAATGTTGCCGGCCACAATCGAATTGGTCAGCAGCAAGGTGCCGGAGGGGGACGTTTGAATGCCACCCGAGTCATACGACGACGGGAAAAAAGTAGCGTTGCTGGCCACGGTGCATTGGTTCAACCGCATCGTCGAAAGATTACGCAGACCGCCACCAAAATACGCGGTGCAAGCGGCGATGGTGCAATTGTTCAGGGCCGCAGTGCCGAGGCTGGTAATGCCACCGCCACGGAGGGCCGTGCAGTTGGCGATCGTGGAATTATTCAGCGTCAGTGACTTCCCGGAGTTGTTATAGATCGCGCCTCCTTCCGTATTGTTGGTGGCGTTACAATTTTTCAAAGTGCACTGGTTCAGGGTCAGATTGCCATCGTTCAGAATTCCGCCGCCGGTCTCGGCCGCGCCATTCACCATGGACAGAGCTTGGAGGGTCACGATCGCGCCGTTGTTGATTTGAAAGATTCGCGACGTTTGGTTCGGATCAATTTGAATTCCACCGGGGAGCGCAGAGGCATCAATGGTAAGGTTATTGGTCAACACCAGTTGTCCATTGGTGAGCTGGATGGAGCCGCCGTTGAGGCTCGGGTCAAAGTAAATTGCATGGCCCGAAAGGGAATCCAGAACGGCCTGGCGCAGCGAGCCGGGCCCGCTGTCCGCGAGCGTAGTCACCCAATGCACGATCGGCGGCGTGGCGAAAGTCAGATCGGTTCCAAAATTTGTTCCCAGAGGGCTACTGCCAACCACCCGAAAATGATACGTGGTGTTGGGCAGCAGATTGGTGAGCGGATTACTGACTGCGAGCGCAACATTCGTGGCTGGCAGATTATTGGTGGGTGTGAAACTGCCGTAGCTGGCGGTGGTGCCGTATTGAAAATAAGCCTTCGCCGCCGTGCTGTTGGGATCCACCGTGGCATTGAGGACCGCGGAAGTCGTGGTGATGGAGGTGGCGGCCAGCGTGGTGACCAACGGCGGGCTGATGTCGCGCACTTGAAAGCCGGCGAAGGATGGCCCGCGGGTGAAGTTGCTCGCGCTGTACATCACGTAGGTCAGCGAGGTATAGCCGGTCAATTGCGCGGTGACGATGGCGAGGTCGTTGCTATTCGGCGGGTTTTCGCTCCCGATATTGTTGCCCACCTGGAAGGTCGGCACCGGCACGGTCGGCCCGGCGGCTCCGCCCGTCACTTTGGTGGTGAACTGGGCATTGGTGAACACGCCGGCGTATTGATTACGGGGCTCGCCGTGGAGGACTTGCACCACGTACAGGCGGGCGGGGTTCAGATTGCGGTAAAGAAAACCGGGTCAATGGCCGCGCCAGTCCCGCCGAGGTTGTTATCAATCGCCGGCCCGAACGTCGACCAATTCGTGCCCGAAGGATTGATGTCGGAGTTGCCGCTGAAAGGAATAGCGTTGCCCGGCCCGCGATTCTGATTCGTGAGACTGCCCAGATTGATCGCGGTCAACAACGTGCCATTGGTCCGTAACCAGCCGTCACCAGGACGGCCCGCGACGATGGGACTGTCGCCGCGATTTACCGTCACCGTGAAGGTTTGCGCCGCAGCCACGCGGGCATGGAACAACTGGGCGATCAAAGTTGAAAACAACAGGTATTTTTTCACGATTATTTAGGCCAGATTCCAAAGCCAACTGCCTTCGAGGCACGCTTTTTGATCGGGCAGGGGCGCAACGCTAGTCGGCTGATTGCACCGGAGCAATTCAAAACACACCACTGACCGGGCAACAGTTCATCCAAGCACGCCTCCGCTCCGGCGATCCGTCAGGCGCGAATTCCAAGACAGCCGTCGCAAGCAAACCGCGCAAGGCCAGGTCGCAAGCCCGCTGAAACATTCTGATGCGCCCGCCACGGGTTCTCGGAAAATGCGGGTTGAAGGGCGATTTGATTTCGATATTGTTTCCGCACCGCAGTAAAAGCTCACCGCCAGGGTGGGTTGTTGTCCGAAACCGTTGCTGTAACTCGTTTATGAAGAACCTGACCCGCTGGTTTTGTTTTGTCGCTGCGTTTGCCACGGCGCTGCTCAGCCTCATGCTCGCGCCGCGGGCTGAAGCGCAGCCTTCCGGTTACGCGCTGGATTTCAGTCCGGCATCCAACAACTACGTGAGCGTCAATCTCACCGCGCCGCCCGCCAGCAATTACACCCTCACCGCCTGGGTCAAGTTGCGCAGCGGCGGCACGCTGAGTGGCATGCGCATGGCCGTGGTGGACGGTACGACGTGTTCTGGCTCGATCGAACTCCTGCTCCGGCCCAACACCGAAGTGAGCACCGATCCGCAGTATTTGGAGCTCGGGCGATGCGGCGTGTTCAACGGCACGGCCAGCACGATGGCGGTGCCGTTCAATGCTTGGACGCACATTGCCGTGACGGTCAACAGCAACAAACTGGTGAGCTATTTCGTCAACGGCAGCGCGGCCGGTTCGTGGGATGGCGCGGGCAAGGATTTCAGTTTCGCAAGCACGGTGCGGCTGGGCGCGAACGGCTTGCGCCAGTTCGACGGCCAGCTCGATCAGGTGCAGCTTTGGAATCGCGAACTCTCGGCGGCAGAAATTCAAACGAACGTGACGCAACAATTCACCGGTAGCGAAAGCGGCCTCTACGCGTGGTATCCTCTCAACGAAGGCAGCGGCAACTCCACTACCAATGCCGCCAGCGCGGCGGGCGGCTCGACGGGCACGCTGGTGAACAATCCGGTTTGGATTGTTCCGACCACCGTTGTCACCACGACCGCGGACAGCGGAGTGGGTTCATTGCGCGCGGCGGTCGCCGATCTGGTTTCGCCCCGCATAATCACCTTTGATCCGTCGCTCTCGGGCCAGACCATCACCCTCACCAGCGGCCAGATTACTGTCTCGAACTCGGTGACGATTGACGCGTCCAGCCTGCCCGATGGCATCGCGATTTCCGGCAACAACAGCTCCCGCGTGTTTCAGGTCGTGTCCAACGTGACCGTCAGCCTGACCGGGCTCACCATTCGGAACGGTTTCATCAGCGCGATTAACATCCGTGGCGCGGGGATCAACAATCAAGGCACACTGACCTTGGCTCGCTGCACGTTCCTGGGAAACACCAACGTTAATTCACTCGGCGGGGCGCTCTACAACGAACGAGGCACGTTGACTCTGACTCAATGCACGCTCTCGGGGAATTATGGCTATGGTGGCGCAATTGCCAACCAGTCTGGCTCGCTCGTGCTGACGCAAAGCACCCTCTCGGGAAATGCTGCGGTCACCCACGGCGGAGCGATTCTTACCCAGTCGGCTCCGCTGGCCCCGGCTCAATGCACCCTCGCTCAATGCACGCTCACAGGGAATACTTCCGTCAGCGGTTCTGGCGGCGCGATTGCAGTTACCGTCAGCAGCGCGCAGTCCACGCTGGCTCTGGTCAATTGCACACTTACGGAAAATTCAGCCGGCCCCTTTATTGGCGGGGCGATTTACTCCAGTGGGTTTACCGCCACCAACTGCATCATCGCGGGCAATTCTGCGGCGTCCTCCCTAAATTTCAACGGGACTTTGTCCGGCGCCAATAACCTTACCAACGGCACGCCGCTGCTCGCCCCGCTCGCCCATTACGGCGGCCCTACCCAGACCATGCCGCCGCTGCTGGGCTCACCAGCCATTGACGCGGGCAATGATTCGGTCGCCACGACGTTCCCCACGGATCAACGAGGTTTCCCGCGCCGCGCCGGTGCGCACGTGGACATAGGCGCGGTGGAATTGCCCGTAAGCCTGGTGGTTTTGACGAACACTGATGCGGGTTATGGTTCGCTCCGCGACGCGGTCACCTACGGCACCAACAACTCCACTATCACCTTCGCTCCCGCACTCTCTGGCCAGACGATCACGCTCACCAGTGGCCAGCTCACGCTCTCAAACAACGTCACCGTTGATGCGTCCAGTCTGCCCGGCGGGATTCAAATTGACGGTAATCACAACTCGCGTGTTCTGGAAATTGCCAGTGGCACTGTGGTGTTGAACTCGCTGGGCATCACAAACGGGTATAGCAGCACCGGCCAGGGCGGTGGCATAAAGAACAGTGGTGCGCTCACCTTGAACCAATGCACCCTGTCTGGTAATTCCGTCAGCGGAGCCGGGGGTGGCCTCTACAATTTCACCGGGGGAGTGGTTACCCTGAACAATTGCACACTGAACGGAAATACAGCCACCAACAATAACGGTGGCGGCATCTCCGCCCCCGGCGGCATGGTGACCTTGAATCAATGCACGCTAACGGGGAACTCTACGGTTGGCGGAGGAAACGGGGGTGGCATTGCTTTCTCTAGCAGTGGGGGAGCGGTGATCTACCAGTGCACTTTGGCGCAAAATTCTTCAGTAAACGCTGGTGGCGGCATTTACAGCGGTAACGGTGCACTGACCGTTTCCAACTCCATTGTCGCCGGGAATACCCAAGCCTCCGGCAGTAACATCACTGGCACGGGTACTTATACCGGCGTCAATCTCACCAACGGTAATCCGCAGCTCGCGCCGCTCGGCAACTACGGCGGCCCGACGCCAACGATGCCGCCGCTGCCCGGATCACCGGCCATTGACGGCGCGACCAATGGCACGAGCTTCACCACCGATCAACGCGGCTTGCCGCGCATCGTCGGTGCGTTCGCCGATCTCGGCGCGGTGGAAGGTGTGTTCAACCAAAACTTCCCCATCGTGAACGTGACCAAGCTGGGCAGCGGCAACGTGCAGTTCGGCTTCACGAATCTCAGCGGTCCGAGCTATCGCGTGCTCGCCAGCACCAACATCTCTGCGCCGCCCAACCGGTGGTTCAGCCTCGGCGCGCCGATCGAAGCGCCCGCGGGCACGTTCACGTTTACCGATCTGCAAGCCACGAATTATCCGCGGCGCTTCTACCGCGTGACGACGCCGTAAGCTGGAGCGCAGCGCATTGCTCCGCACGTCCGGCGTTTGTGGTTTGGCAAGGCGCGGCGCGGCGAGCGGGCAAATGCGGATTGAAACGCGGCGAAATTGCCGTAGGATACGCACACCGAACTCAGAAAACTCTCCGGGGGGTAAACTGTTGCCCGGAATCATTTGCCCAAGTTGTTTATGTTGAACCTGCGCTTGTCTGCCAAAACCACCGTCCGTTCCATCCTGCTCACCACACTCCTCGCGTTGACCTTCACCGCCCGCGACGCTCAGGCCCAACCCGTCATCAGCAACGCCCCCGGCTACGTCATCACGTGGGACATCACTGACGGCGTGAACCCGCTGCCGCCCAACGGGCCCGCAAACAGCGCCAGCGCCTCGCAGGGCGCGGTCGCCTACACCAGCGGCCAGCTCGGACCGGAGATCGGGGCGGCATTTCACTACGTCACCAATCTTAACGACGGTTTCTACGGCAACACCAAATCCTGGATCGGCGGCACGAATGATCCGTCGCCATGGTTCGCCGGCATCGGTCTGACCAACAGCGACCTCGTACCGCTCACCGGCATCGCTTGGGGGCGCGATAACTCCGGCACGAACCAAGACCGCTCCCTCGGCACTTACACACTCCAAATTTCCACCAACACCAGCTTCACCACCAACGAGGCGGATTGGATCACGCTCGGCACGATCAGCTACACCAACACCGCGGCTGGCTTTCGTCCCTGGCTGCGGCATCGCTTCAATATCGCGCAGTCCAATGGCGATTACGTCTTCGCGCAAAACGTCCGGCTGCTGGTGCCCAGCTCAGGTTTGGTCGCCACCGGCACCGCGATTGATGAAGTGGAACTCTTCCGCTCGTCCGTCACCAACATCGCGTATTGGCGCATGGGCGAAAATGATCCCGGCGCCGCCAACGGCGTGACGAACTTCGTCACGGTCAACGCGCTGGGTGATCCGATGGCGCTTAGGAGCAACGCAGTTTATTCCGCCAATGTTGCGGTGCGGGCGAACAGCACGCTGGCATTGCAGTTCACCACCGGCCGTTACGCGACGAATCAACCGGCCTTTTCGGTCACGGACAATTTCGGTCTGGAACTCTGGGTCAAACCGGACGCGACGAACACGATTCAATGTCTGGCTTACAACGGCGACTCCGGCGTGAATGGCTGGGGACTGTATCTCTATCAGGGCAAGTATCTCGGATTGTTGGGGGGGCAGGCTTTACTGACCGGACCAGATGCCGTGCCCGGCGTGTGGACGCATCTGGCGCTGGTGCGGAACAACGGCTTCACCACGCTCTACGTCAACGGCGTGCCCACCGCCACCTCGTCGCTCACGCCGGGCGTGCCGACGGGCCGCTTCGCGCTCGCGGCCCAAGCGCAAAGTCTGACGGATGAATTCTTCTCCGGCCTGTTGGATGAAGTGCGCGTGTTCGGCTTTGCGCCGGGCACGTTCAACCCGGCGGATTTGTTATTGTTGCCGGCGCAAGCGCCCACCGTCACCACGTTGGTCGCCACGGGCATTGGCCTAACAACCGCCACGCTGAACGGCACGGTAAATCCGCAGTATCTCGCCACGGCGACGTGGTTCGAGTGGGGCGCGACAACGAACTACGGCAACGTCACGGCCACCAACACGCTCGCTGCTGCGAATGCGCTCTCAGTGTTGAGCAACGCGCTCAGCGGGTTGCTTGCTGGCAACACCTACCACTACCGCGTCGCCGCGAGCAATGCGCTGGGCTTCAGCTATGGCGCGGATGTAAGTTTCACCCCTTCCTCTTTCACCACCGAACCCATCGCCGGTCTGACGGGAGTCTTTTCCTCCTCCGTTGCATGGGGGGATTATGACAACGATGGTCGCCTCGATTTTCTCCTCACGGGATCCCGCGGTGGTGGTAACTACATCTCCCAACTGTGGCGGAACACGGGCAGTGGGTTCACCAACGTGACAGACACCGTTGCGCCCAGTCTGCCCGGAGTTGAAATCGGTTCAGTGGCGTGGGGGGATTATGATAACGACGGCCGACTCGATTTCCTTCTCACGGGACTAGACAGCAACAACAACTTGATTTCCCAACTGTGGCGGAACACGGGCGGCGGGTTCACCAACGTGCCGATCGCCGGTTTGCCAGGAGTCTACTTTTCGTCCGGGGCGTGGGGCGATTATGACAACGACGGCCGCCTCGATTTTCTCGTCGCGGGTGGAACCAACATTTTCGAAATCGGCGGTATTTCTCAACTCTGGCGCAACACGGGCAGCGGATTCACCAACGTGCCCATCGCCGGCCTGACGGGAGTCTATGCCTCCTCCGTGGCGTGGGGCGATTATGACAACGACGGTCGCCTCGATTTCCTCCTCACCGGATACAATGGGAGCGCCCGTATTTCCCAACTGTGGCGCAACACGGGCAGCGGGTTCACCAACGTGCCCATCGTCGGCCTGCCGGGCGTCACTCAGGGTACTACGAGTTGGGGAGATTATGACAACGACGGGCGTCTGGATTTTCTCCTCACAGGAGACGGTGTCGGCTACATCGCCCAACTCTGGCGGAACACGGGCAGCGGGTTCACCAACGTGCCCATCGTCGGCCTGCCGGGCGTCACTCAGGGTACTACGAGTTGGGGAGATTATGACAACGACGGGCGAATGGATTTCCTCTTTACTGGATTTTACTTCGACGGCAGCCCCCACCTTATCTCCCAACTGTGGCGGAACACGGGCGGCGGGTTTACCAATATGACGAGTCAAGAGGCCTCCGGCCTATCGGGAGTTGGCTTAGGTTCTGTGGCATGGGGCGATTATGACAACGACGGTCGCCTCGATTTCCTGCTCACGGGAAGCCCTGACGGCATTGGCGGAATTTACCAACTCTGGCACAACAACATGCCCATCACCAACACACCGCCCTCTGCACCCACCGGCCTGACCCTGACCGCCACCACCGGCGGCGCGATGC
>CAYWCK010000102.1:0-14139 GCA_964456685.1 uncultured Bifidobacteriaceae bacterium
ATTGGAAATCCGGGCTGCCCGGCGCTTCGTACATCAAATCGAGCATCAGCTTCTCGATCAGCCCGCGTAGTGCGCGCGCGCCGGTGCCTTTCTTGAGCGCCTGCGCCGCAAGTTCGCGCAGCGCGTCTGGTGAAAACTCCAGCTCCACGCCTTCCATCGCGAGCAACTTGGCGTATTGCTTGGTCAGGGCGTTCTTCGGCTCCGTGAGAATGGAAACCAGCTGGTCCTCGGTCAGTTCCGCCAGCGTCGCGACCACCGGCAGGCGGCCGATGAATTCCGGAATGAAGCCGAAGTTCAACAAATCTTCCGGTTCGACTTTCGCCAGCACTTCATCGCGCAACAGGTGCGAGGCGCGATGCGCTTCGCCGACCGCGCCGAATCCCATCGTGTGCCGGCCGAGCCGGCGCTGGATGGCTTTTTCCAATCCCACAAAAGCGCCGCCGCAGATGAACAAGATGTTCGTCGTGTCCACGCGAATGTATTCCTGCTGCGGATGCTTGCGCCCGCCTTGCGGCGGAACGTTGCAAACCGTGCCTTCGAGAATCTTCAGCAACGCCTGTTGCACGCCTTCGCCGCTGACGTCGCGCGTGATGGATGGGCTGTCGGACTTGCGGGAAATTTTGTCAATCTCGTCGATGTAAATGATGCCGCGCTGGGCGCGCTTCACGTCGTAGTCGGCGTTTTGCAGCAGGCGCAGGATGATGTTCTCCACGTCCTCACCCACGTAGCCCGCCTCGGTGATCGTGGTGGCGTCGGCGATGGCGAAGGGCACATCGAGAATTTTCGCCAGCGTGCGCGCGAGCAATGTCTTGCCCGAGCCCGTCGGCCCGATCATCAGGATGTTGCTCTTCTCGATCTCGACTTCGGCATGCGGGCCCGCGGGCTTCGCGGCTTCTTCACCTTCCGGCGGCGCATCTTGCTGGATGCGCTTGTAGTGATTGTGCACCGCCACAGCAAGCGTCTTCTTGGCGTGCTCCTGGCCGATGCAGTGCAGATCGAGCTGGCGCTTGATCTCCGCCGGCTTGGGCACCGTGAAACGCGGGTAGCGTTTCTGTTCCTGCAGTTGCAGTTCGCGATCGAGGACGTTCTTGCAGAGGATGACGCAGTTGTCGCAGATGTAAACGCCCGGCCCGGGAATCAGCTTGCGCACTTCGGCGAGCGACTTCCCGCAGAAGCTGCACATGGAAAGATTGGTGGGTCGGGCCATCGGAATTTCAAATCGGAGATTGTAATTCTAAATCGGCGGAGCGCAGCGCGTGGGTCAGGGGATCACGGAACTTTTCTCTACGCCCACGATTTCCTTCCGCGATTGCACCACTTGATCCACGAGGCCGTAATTCTTCGCCTCGTCGGCGGACATGAAATTGTCGCGATCGGTGTCCTTGCCGATGGCATCCACGGTTTTGCCGCAAGCCTTGGCGAGGATTTCGTTCAAGCGATCTTTCAGCCGCAGGATTTCCTTGGCCTGAATGCTGATGTCGCTGGCCTGGCCCTGCACGCCGCCCCACGGCTGGTGAATCATGATGCGCGCGTTCGGCAAGGCGAAGCGCTTGCCTTTCGTGCCTGCGGACAGCAGCACCGCACCCATGCTGGCCGCCTGACCGATGCAGTACGTGTTCACGTCGCAAGTGAGGTATTGCATCGTGTCATAGATCGCGAGGCCGGCGGTGACGCTGCCGCCGGGCGAATTGATGTAGAGATGCACATCCTTCTTGGCATCCGACATCTGGAGGAAGAGCAATTGCGCGATGATGAGATTCGCGATGCCGTCATCGACGGCGGTGCCGAGAAAGACCACCCGATCGACCAGCAGCCGGGAGAAAATATCGAACTGACGTTCGCCGCGTCCGGTCTGCTCAATGACGGTGGGATACGGAATAATCGAATTATGCATAGCCAAGTGTTCCAATTGTGCCGCAACGTAGCGGAGGCACCGGGGAGCGTCAAGCAACGCGCCGTCGGGAAAAACCGCTTGCTGGCCGTGCGGCGCGGAAACAGAATCGCGACGATGAAATTTTCTTCGCTCCCGGTTCTGGCCGCCGCGCTGGCGCTGCTCTGCCTGACCGGCTGTTCCACGTTTAATCGTGACTGGAAGCGCGCGGCCAAGACTCCGGCGCCGGCGGGCGATCTCGCGGGACGTTGGGAGGGCCGCTGGCTCAGCGACGCGAATGGCCATTCGGGCGAACTGCGCTGTCTGCTGACGCGCGTGGACGAAGCGAATTGCCGCGCCCGCTTCCGCGCAACCTACAAGCGGGTGCTGCACTTCAGCTACACCGTGCCGTTGCAAGTGCAGCCGCACTTTGATGGCTGGGAGTTCAGCGGTCAGGAGAACCTCGGCAAGCTGGCCGGTGGTGTTTACTACTACGAAGGCCGCGCCAACCTGACGAATTTCCTTTCCACTTATCGCTGCCAGTACGATCACGGCACGTTCGAACTGCAGCGCGTGCCATGAAGCGTGATTCGATCAAGGATTTCCTGCTCGACCAACTGCGCGAGCTCTCCGGTTTGAAATGCCGTGCGATGTTCGGCGGTCATGGCCTCTACGCTGACGGAAAATTGTTTGGGCTCGTTCATCGCGGTCGGGTGTACTTCAAGACGGATGCGGCCAGCCGGGAAGTTTATCTTGGTCGCGGCATGAACTGTTTTCAGCCCAACGCCCGGCAAAAGCTCGCCGCCTACTACGAAGTGCCGGCGGATGTTCTGGAGCAGGCCGAGGAACTCAAACACTGGGCGCACCGCGCCATCCAGGTTGCCCAAGCTTAACCATGAATCGAAAACTTCTCCTCCTCGCCGCGCTGGCGGTGACCATCGTGGGCGCTTTCGCCCAGGCCCAGCCCCCCGCGACGCTGGCCGAGTTGCAGCAACGGCTCACCGAACAGGTGAATCACCCGCGCTTTGCCGCTGCGTCGTTCGGCGTGAAGATCGTTTCTCTCGACACCGGCAAAACCTTGTTCGAGCACGATGCCGGGAAATATTTCAGTCCCGCCTCGAACTCGAAGCTCTACACCGTGGCGCTCGCGTTGGACCGGCTGGGCGGGGATTACCGGATCAAGACGTCGCTGTATTCCGTCAACCGGCCTGATGCCGCCGGCCTGCTCAAAGGCCCGCTCATCGTCTATGGCCGCGGCGACCCCACGATCAATGCGCGATTGCATGGCGGGGACATTTACCCGGCGCTCGAACCGCTGGTGCAGGTGCTCCAGCAAGCCGGCGTGAAACGCATCGCCGGCGATTTGATTGGCGACGACAGTTTCATTCACGGTCCGCCCTACGGCTCGGGCTGGGCCTGGGACGACATGCAGAATTATTACGGCGCAGAAATCTCCGCACTGACGATCAACGACAATACGCTTCAAGTCATCGTGAAGCCCGGTGCCAGCAATGGCGCGCCGTGCCGTATCGAGTTCTCGCCGGCGACGAAATACCTCAAAGTCCGCAACCGCACACAAACCGTCGCCGGTGGACGCCGCAGCCTCAATTTTTACCGGCCCATCGAAGCGAACGAACTTTTTGTGACCGGCCAGTTGCCGCTGGGCGACACGAACTACGTGGACGACGTGACGATGCACAATCCCGCCGGATTGTTCGTCACCTTCTTCCGCGAGGCCCTGGCAAAACACGGCATCCGCGTCAGCGGGCGGACCCGCACTGCCAACTGGCTGGATCAACAGGCGAACCCGCGCGACTGGAACAAGCTGTGCGGACTCGGCCACGTGGAATCGTTGCCGATGCGCGACATTGCGCGCGAAGTGCAGAAACCGTCGCAGAACCTCTACACCGACTTGCTGCTGGCGCATATCGGCGCCCAGGAACAGTTCAAGGAAGGCCACTGGTTTCAGACCACCGAAGATGTCGGCATCCGTGAACTGCGGAAGTTTTTGGACAAGGCCGGCGTGCCGCGCGGCGATGTGCAATTCGAGGAAGGCTCCGGTCTTTCGCGCAACAACCTGACGACGCCCAACGCCACCATCGCGTTGCTCCAATTCATGAGCCACCACGTCGAAGCGGAGGCTTATTTGAACGCGCTGCCCATCGCGGGCGTGGACGGCACGCTGCGTAATCGCCTGAAAGGGACGCCGGCTGCCGGCAACGTGCGCGCCAAGACGGGCACGCTGCGCTGGGCCATCTCGCTCTCTGGTCACGTTAAAACGGCCGCGGGCGAACGATTGATCTTCAGCCTGATGCTCAATCGTTACAGCCCGCGCGACAATGAGCCGGCAGGCCGCGCGGAGATCGATAAAATTGCGGCCATGCTGGCGGGGTTCACGGGGCGCAGTGATAATTGATCCAAACGCAGTTTCGGCGATGAACCAACCAGAATTCAGAACTGGCCCAGTGAGTCTTGAGGAATGGTCAGGGCGTTGGAAGGCTAACCTGCAAGCAGGCCTCATGACTGACGATGAATTCGAAGCGGCTTGGGCTTCTCTCACGAGTTGGTTGCGTTTGCGTTACGCAGTTGACTGGATTTTTCAAGGTCAAAGGCACCTTAACGTGGTTGGTGATTTTGACGAGAACAGGGAGAGAACTCATACCATTGTCATTGAGGTGGCAGATGCGCTCACGCTTGGTTTGCTCGGCTACGTTCAAACCTGGCTACGAGAGCACGGACAACTGTGGCGCGTGTGCATTCCGCTTCAATCCAACGAGGCGGATTGCATTATGGTCTACCCTGAAGCCATCCGAATGAGTGGGGACAAGAATTCAAGCTTGAGGGACCTTGTTAATACATCCCGGATCAAACTTGCTGCTGCAATTGAATCCGGAAGACGAGAATTTGCTCTTCCTTCCAACCGACCGCATCCTCCCCTTCCAGACATGAGCGAATTCGAGATAGAGTAGGCCCGGCATGTCTTAGCTCTGCTTCGATTGCCTTAATTGTGGCGCCACATCTTGGACGCTAAATGTTTTCCCTTGGTCCAACATTGCGATTTGTTTAAAGCATCGCTGCGTCAGTGATAACGAATAATTCTTGTCCCTTCGTAAGGCTGGGCGTTTGATTGGTCTGACAGTTGGCGAGAGTTCGGTTCAGTTTTTCAGCGGACCCAAGTTATGAAACTCGATGTCAAAATTTGTTACGTGGCCTTGGTGGGTTTTGCGCTTGGGTTTCTCTTCTGCCTTGCGGTGATCGAGCGCTCACCCGAACCCAAACCTCCAACGCCCCTTGTAGGGTCGCGTCCAGTTTTGGCGGCCACGCAACTACCTGCCTGGCCGAAACACCTCATCTTTCTTCCGACCCATCAGGAAAAATTAGCCACACCCCCGGCGCTGGTGCGTAGTCCCGCCGAGGAGATCCAGATGATGAACAATCGGTCGCTGCACTTGATTGATCGCGAACGTTGATTCCGCCGCATAGTTGGTCATATGAAAAGTTTTGCCGTCCGGTTCAGCGGTTTTTCCCTTTGTCCCGCGGGACGATTTGTTTAGAGTGCCGCCATGCCTGAGATAGCCAAATTTGTGAACAACGGCGCCGCGAGCATCACGCCCGGCGTTGCCGAGAAGGTCCTGCGCCAGTTGCCGCAGTGGAAACTGGAGTTCACCCAGATTCACGCGCCGCTCTTTCCGCATCTCGTGGATCAGCTCGAATTTCTTGCCAACGCCGTCGAGGACGCGGTCGAGGGCGCCTACAAGGAATTGCCGTACGTCGCGATTTCCCAGGCGGTCTTCGCGCTCATTTACGCGCACAAAAAGGGCGGCGTCATTCCGGACAGCGTCCTCAGTCTCGGTTACGCGGATGATTCCAGCGTCGTGCGCGCCGTGCTGATCCAAAACGAGCGGGCCTTCGCCATTTACGCCGGAGTGCAAGGCGTCGAGTGGCAGAAGATCACGAGTCAGCCATGACGCAAGTGAGCGGCAAGACAGGCCGCGGGACTCTGTGTTCGTCGTTCTGAAGCCGCCTCCCGGCGGCGTGCGCGGAGTGACGTGTTCGTCCGAGAGCAGAATGGACAGGCTTCTCCGTTTCAACGAGACTCAGTCCATGATCGCCGTCACCTATTACCTCGAAGTGATCTCTTCCTGGTGTCATTGGGCGGAGCCGGCGTGGGCGGAACTCCAGCGGCGTTACGTTGGGCGCGCGCAATTCGGGTGGAAGATCGCGCAGATGCCCGAGGCCGCCTATCCCGTTTCACAGAGCCAGTGCGAATGGTTTTATCGCCGCAGTGGCACGATCGTTCGTTCGCCGTACATGCTCAACGCCGGCTGGTTTGATCCCGAAACCATTCAGATGCTGGTGCCGAATCTCGTGGCGGAGGCGGCACGCGATTTCGGCGTGAACGACGATCGTGTCCGGCTCGCGCTGCAGAACGCGGCGGTTCGCGACGGCAAAAAGGTCGGGCGATGGGACATTGCGATCGAAGTCGCTGCTGGCGCCGCCAGCCTGGACCCGAGCAAACTCCTCGCGGCGGCGAAATCAACCGCAGTGGCGGAGCGCGTGAAGCAATCCTCGGCCGAATTCGACGCCCTGCAAGTCACGCAGCGACCGACGTTCGTTTTCCAGAATGCGATCGGTGATCGCGCAGTGTTCTCCGGTTTGGTGCGGATCGAACCGCTCGCGGCGGCCATGGATGCGATGCTGGCCGATGAAGCCGCCTACGCTTCGTGGCGAGCCCATTTCGGAGATCCGCCGCCCAAGTAACGGGATGCAAAACGGAACACGGGCCGGCATCGAATGGGGGAACCATCATGAGGAACAAAATGAGCAGCGGGGGGAGTCGCTGGGCCGCGGTAACGCTCCTGGGTTTGCTGACTGCGCCGTCGGCCCGGGCCGGGATGACGGTTTATGGTCTGAGCGACGTGCATCGGTTGCGCTTGGAGGAAGTTTCCTTTTTTGTCTTTCTGCTGCTGCTCTGCGCGCTCGTGTTCAAGGTGCTGTGGAATCACGCCGTAAAAGGATTCGCCGGGCTTCCGCGGATTAAATTTCTGCAAGCCCTGAGTGTCTGCCTGATTCTGGGTGCCGCCACCTTGCTGATCTTGACGATGATATCCGGCATCCGGGAAGTGCTCACGCCCGACGCGTGGCGCAAGCAGGGCACGTCGTATCGTTTGAACGATCCCTCGCAAGAGCCCGCGCGGCAGCGCAGTCTTCAGCATTTGCGGACGGCCCTGTTTGAGTACGCGCGAAATCATGGCGGGAACTTTCCGCCAAGTGACTTCGGCTCCGAGATTCCCGATAAGTTATGGGAAGCGCCGGATCAACAGGGCACGCACTATGTTTATTTCGGCGGGCGCAATACGAATAGTTCCACGGCGATTCTCGCGCTCGAACCAGTCGTGTTCGGCGAGGAACGCTTTGTTCTCAGTGCTTCCGGGGAAATCGAGAAGTTGCCGGCGATCAAACTGGCTGCGCGATTGGCCACGGAGGTGAAACCGTGAACCAACCTGATTCGGACGCCCCATCCGGACGCACTGTTCGTCGGCGACCGTTGCTGCGTATCACGATTGCCGGCCTGATACTTCTCGTGGTGGTTTTCCTGGTAGATCCTTTTCTGGTTGCGCGGCTCGTGCAACTGGCGGCGCCATTGTTGACGGGCTGGTGGCAGTTTTTGGTCCGGACCATTCCGGCCATCCACATCAACCCAGACGTGCTCCTGATGAGCGGGCTTTGCGTCGTGGTTGTTTTGGTGGGAACGCAGTGGTTTTTCCGATGGCTGGGCAGGAGCAGCTTGCTTCTGCCTGACCGATTGCCGGTGCACGGATGGCCGTGGAAGTGGACGTATTCCGGCGTGATCGCGCTGGGAATTCTCTTTTTGGTCGGCATGTCGGTGGGGGGGCTCGTCCACCAGCTGGGTTGGTTCTTTTCCGATCCCCGACCGATGTTCGAAGCCAAACGTTTTGGCGGCGAGGATGTGAACAACATGCGTCAGCTCGATGGTGCTTTGCAACAAGCCGCGCTCGAATACGGCGGCGAAATTGCAGTGATGCGCTCGCATCTCTGGGACAGTAAAGATTCGTACTTCCGCTCGGGCATGAGCAATTCGCTGCGGGAAAATTATCATGTCCTCGCAATCGTGGATGCGCAGGGAAAAATGGCCGGCCATTTGATTTTTCCCCGTGCGGCCGACCGCCGCAAGCGCACTGGTGGACTTTACTCCTTCAGCCAGGAAGGCGGACTCTTGAACGAGCCACGCGTTCACGAACTCCTCGAGCGTCATCGCCAGAACCTGGTGTCGTTGTAGCCCTGCAATATGAATACTCAGCTGGCCGACAAAGTTATTCTCATCACCGGCGCGTCTGGCGGCATCGGGTCGGCCATCGCGCGTCAATTCGCGGCGGAGGGCGCAAAGTTGGTGCTGCATGGTCACCGCCATCAAACCGCGCTGACCAAACTGGCGGCCACACTCCCAACCGCAACGCTTGCCCTCCGGGCCGATCTGACGAAAGAGGCCGAGGTAAAGAAACTGTTCGTCCAAGCAGTGAAGCGATTTGGTTGTGTGGACACACTGATTGCCAACGCGGGCGCGTGGGAATCGGCGAGCGTGCCGTTGCACGAGAAGTCGTTGAAGCAGTGGCGCTACACTTTGGATGGCGTGCTCACCTCCGCTTTTCTCTGCGCCCGCGAATTTTTCCGCCAGGTGAAGAAGCAGAGACGCGGCAATGCCGTACTCATTGGTTCGACTGCGGCGGTTTTCGGCGAGGCCGGGCACGCAGATTACGCGGCGGCCAAGGCCGGGATGGCCTTCGGTTTGACGCGCTCGCTCAAGAATGAAATCGCCCGTCTCGCGCCGCATACAAAAAGTTACTGCGGCGGTCGGATCAATTGTGTTTGTCCTGGCTGGACAGTGGTTCCGCGCAATGCGGCCCGGCTCACCGATGCGTCGATGGTCCGCAAAGTCACCGCGACGATGGCGTTGCCGAAGATTGCCCGGCCGGCCGATATTGCCAGTGCGGTAGTCTTTCTGGCTTCCGACGCGCTGGCTGGGCATATCACCGGCCAGACCATCGTCGTGGCGGGCGGCATGGAGGGCCGGGTCCTTTGGCAGCCGGACGAGGTTGATCCGAGCATTGCCTGAACGCACTCATAAGCCGTTTGCCTGTCACCGCTTGCCTGTATATTTTACCCCCGGGTGATTGGCCCCATAGCTCAAATGGATAGAGCAGCGGTTTCCTAAACCGTTGATCCCCGTTCAATTCGGGGTGGGGCTACCAGCCAAATCCTTGCTCGCCAACGGCCTTGCAACGCAGCCCCGACGGGTGAATAGTCTTCCCTGTCGGCCAGTCTCATGGTTGGACAGGCAACATGAAGTTGCATGAGTCAAAGAAAGAACTTTTATGAAAGCCCGGTTTAACGCTCTCGCCTTTCTCGGACTGGCTTTTTCGCTTCTGCCTCTGCTGACCGGCTGCACCGAGGAAGTGACAGCGCAGGACAATACTCTCGGTGGTTCTGCCGCGGCTGGGCCGGCCGTAGCCGTTGCGAATACCAACGCGGCCGCGGATGTCGTTGCCCCGGCCGCCACTTCAACCACGCCCGCGGTCAGCAGTCTTGCGCCGACGGCCGCCGCTGAGACTGCAGTTGTGCCTGCGCCGGCCCCGGAAGCGGAAAAGAAACTCCCAGCCAGCTTGAAGCCCACCGCGCCCGCCGGGGAAGTCATCAAACTCGCCCAAGCCGGGGTGGAGGAAACGGTGATGCTGACGTACATCACCAACTCGACCAGCATGTTCAACTTGAGTTCCGATGACATCATCTACCTCAACGACCTGGGCGTGGCCGGCAATGTCATCACGGCGATGATTCACCAGGACCAATCCTTAAAATCTTATTGGGCAAATCAAGCGCCCCCCGCACCGACCAACGCGGCGGCACCAACTTACGTGAACCCGCCGCAAGCCGAACCACAACCCGCGCCGAGCGAAGTGGCGGCGGCCCCGCAGCCGGCACCGGCGGCCAATGTCACGTATAACTATTTTTATGACTCGCTCTCACCTTACGGCACGTGGGTTGAGGTGGACGGCTATGGCCGTTGCTGGCAGCCGACTGTCGTGGTGGTGAACCGCAGCTGGCGTCCTTACAGTGACGGTGGTCACTGGGTTTACACCGACTGTGGTTGGTACTGGATGTCCGACTACTCTTGGGGTTGGGCGCCATTCCACTATGGGCGGTGGTTCAGCCATCCGCGTTACGGTTGGTGCTGGTGGCCGGACCGCGTGTGGGCGCCGTCCTGGGTCAGCTGGCGTTACTCGAATGCCTATTGCGGGTGGGCGCCGTTGCCTCCGGCCGCCTATTACCGCACCGGCATTGGCTTCAGTTATTATGGCGGCTCGGTGGGATTGAGCTTTGATTTTGGCCTGGGCGCTGACTGTTTCACTTTCGTTTCCTGGAATAACTTCTGTGATCGCCGTCCCTGGCATCATCGCCTCCCGCCCCGGCAGGTCACACAGGTGTTTAACCATACGACCATCGTGAACAATTACGGCAGCGGCAACAACACTGTGATCAATCACGGCATTCCGCGCGAGCGGGTGCGCGAGTACACCCACAGCGAAGTTCGATCCGTGCCGATTCGCGAGCATAACATGGCGGATGGTCGCGGCAGTCGAGGCGAGCGTTTCGCCAACGACGGCAAATCTTTGATCGTGCGCCGGCCCCGCATTCCGGAGACTGCCACGCCTCAGATGCCTACGGCCCCCGGAGGGCGGCAGGTTCGCGAACATGACGGACGCACGACCGGCACGGCGAGCGGGACGGTGGCGTTGCGCGAAGGTGCGCGCGGCACAGACTTGGGCCGGAGCGGAGAACGACCCACTGGGCAGCCAACCACCGCACCACCGAGTGCCGCCCCGCGCCCAACACCATCCACCCCGTCAACAGTTAATGTTGAAAGTCCACGCGCTCGTGGCTCGGAGCGAGCCGCCGAAATCAGCCGGGAGCGCACACGCCAATCTGCCAATCCGGCTTCACCCGTTCCAGTCAATCCACCGGTAGCCGCCCGGCCGGCGCCCGCTACGCCCGCGCCAGTAGTCACACCTGCGCCCGTTAACCCAACGCCACGGGAAAATCGGAGCACCGCACCGAGAACAACCGAAGAGCGCCGGGAAACTCCCAATCGCGAACGTCGGCGGGATGGCAGTCAGGTGACCGACTCAACACCTGTGGTGGCCAATTCGCCAGTTAACAGCGGGGCGCCCGCCACGCGCACGGCGCCTCCGGGATCATTGGTCGTCATCGGTCGCGGAAGCCAGGCATCGACTCCGAGCCGTACCGAAACCCCGGTGAACACGGCTCGGAACACCTACAACTGGACGCCGCCTGCGAACTCCGTCTCCGCGCCGCAGTCAGCGCCAGCGCCTGCGCGTGCCAGCCGCGAATCCGGTCATGATCGAGTGTCGCCACGGGCCACTTACACCGCACCGACGCCAGCGCCTTCAACGCCAACTCCCACATATTCGGCGCCGGCACAACGGAGCTACACGCCGCCCGCCCCGAGTTATAATGCGCCCCGTCCGGCGGCTCCGACCTATTCAGCGCCTGTGCAACGCAGTCAACCGAGTGCGCCGAGCGCGCCAACCTATCGCGCGCCAGCTCCCTCACCGGCTCCTTCGTATTCGCCGCCCGCCCGTTTCAGCGGCAACAGCGAATCGCGGTCCAGCTCTTCGTCCTCTGATCGAGGCGAACAGCGCGGCGGTGGTCGGCGCTAGCCGCACACCGTTTTCCGCTGGTGACGAACAACTCACGCCCGCCCAGCGCGGGCGTTTTTGCTTTTGAAGCGTGGGTCTGCGTGACAACCTTTTCGCGGTGGGCATTACCTTGCAGCAATTCAATCAGATGACCGCGCGGGTCAGCGAACGTCGCGTTCGCAAGGCCTCGCCGTTGCTCGACGTGCTGCCCGCCCGGAACAGCAGCGCTCACCAAATCATTCTCGGTCTCGATCCTTCACTGCGGGGCACGGGGTTTGGCGTGATTGAGTTGGGCAAAACCGGCGTACGTGCCCTGACGCACGGCACGGTCACTTGTCCCGCAGCTTGGCCGCACTCGCGCTGCCTCGCGAACATCGCGCAAAGCATCCGCGACGTGTTGCGGAAATTTCAACCGACGGTTTGCGCGGTGGAAGGGTTGTTTTTCGCGCAGAATCTCAAGACGGCCATCATCATGGGTGAGGCCCGCGGCGCGGCGCTGGCCATGGTGGCCGAAGCGGGTTTGGAGATTTACGAAATCGCTCCGCGTAAAGTGAAGCAGGCGATTGTCGGTTACGGCGCGGCGCAAAAACTGGCCGTGGCCAAAATGGTGCAGCGGATGTTGCAACTGGCCGAGCCGCCCGCACCTGATGCGGCAGATGCGCTGGCCCTCGCGCTGGCGCAGGCGCAGGAACAAGGGCGCTACCGCCTGACTCCCGCAAAACAACTATGATCTCATTCCTCCACGGCAAACTTGTCGAAGCGCTGCCCACGCAGGTGACGGTGGACGTGCATGGCGTGGGTTACGAAGTGCTGATTCCGCTTTCCTCGTTCGATAAACTGCCCCAACCCGGCGGCGATTTGCATCTGTTGACGCAACTCGTCATTCGCGAAGACGCGCACACGCTTTATGGATTCGCCACCAGCGCCGAGCGCGACCTGTTCCGGCTGCTCGTGAACAGCGTGAGCGGCATTGGCCCGAAAACGGCGCTGAACATTTTGAGCGGCATGAATCCGGTGGCCTTTCGTGGCGCCGTCGCTAACAGCGACGTGAAAGCGCTCTCGCAAATCTCCGGCGTTGGCAAGAAGACCGCCGAGCGAATCGTGGTTGAATTGCGCGACAAGGTGGGCGCCGCCGGGGCGTGGGAAGCCTCCAGCGCCGCGCGCACGCTGTCTGCCTCAGATCAAAAAATCAACGACGCCGCGCTGGCCTTGATGGCGCTCGGATTCAAACAAGTTGAAGCCCACGACGCTGTGCGCGCCGCCCAAGCCGTGCTGGGCGCCGAGGCAGCCGTCGAACAGCTCGTGCGGGCCGCGCTTAAAAAGGGTGCGTGATGGCCGAGGCATCTCCCCAGCCCAAAGCCCCGGCGCGAAAATCCGGCGTGGTCATCCCGCACAAGGCCCGCTGGCATCAACGGCTCGCGGCAGCATTGATTTTTGCGCTCATCCGCGCGCTGGCGGCGACCATCCGCTTTCGCCTGAATGACCAGGCTGGTTTGTTCCACGGTGCGCCCAAGGAAAAAATCATTTTCGCGATCTGGCATAATCGGCTCGCGCTTTCGCTGATCCTGTATCACCGCTATGTCGCCCGGCTGGACCGCCGCCGTCGCATGGCCGCACTCGTCAGCGCGAGTCGGGACGGCGGCTTGCTCGCGCGTGTGTTGGAACATTTCAACGTCGAGCCGGTCCGGGGTTCGTCCTCACGGCGCGGCGCGCGGGCTTTGCGCGAATTGGTCACCTGCGGCGAGGAAGGTTATGATCTCGCCATTACCCCGGATGGCCCCCGCGGTCCGTGCTACCAAGTGCAGGAAGGCGTCGTCGCCACCGCGCAGCTCACGGGCCTGGCGATTGTGCCCACGGTGTATCATTTGAATTGGAAGATCCGGCTTAAAAGCTGGGACCGTTTCCAAATCCCGCTGCCCTTTGCACGCTGTGAGGTGACGACGGGCAACGTGATGCGCGTGCCGCGCGAAGCTTCGGATGCCGAGCGCGAAGCCTTGCGCCAGCGCCTGGAAGCGGAGATGCGCTCCCTCACCCGCGATTAAAGCGGAGCCCGGCCGCTCACTCGCGCCGCTTGACTCGTCGCCGTCACCTCCTGACTCTGCCCTCGCACATGATCGCCCGCGTCACGCTCGAAATCGCGCTCCGCAAGGAGTTCGATTATGTCATCCCGCCCGAGCTGGCGACGCGTGTTGATGTTGGCAGCCGCGTGCAAGTGCCGTTCGGTCCGCGCAAGGTGCTCGGTGTGGTCACGGCCGTTGCCGAGGAATCCGCTCACGCACAGCTCAAACCCATCCTCAAGGTGATTGGGGCGCAGACGCTGGTGACGCCCAAGGTGCTCAAGCTCGCGCGCTGGATTGCGGAGTATTATTGCTGCGCGCCGGAGATCGCCTTGAAGAGCATGCTTCCCGAGGCGGTGCGACAGGAGGCAGCCGGTTGGCGCGAAAGATTGTTCGTCCGCGTGCTACCCGTCAGTGGCGAGTTGCCCAAATTGCCCAAACGGCAAATGGAAATTTACAACCTGATTGAGGAGCG
>CAYWCK010000103.1:0-14076 GCA_964456685.1 uncultured Bifidobacteriaceae bacterium
CAGGTCTTCGTTGAGTTTAAGTGCGCGCGCGATTCCCCGGGCGATGGCCGCGACTTCCATCGTGTGCGTGAGCCGCGTTCGCAAATGATCGCCCGTGCCATTCAGGAAAACCTGCGTCTTGTATTCCAGCCGGCGGAACGCGCGCGAATGAATGATGCGATCGCGGTCCCGCTGATATTCCGTGCGCCACGCGGGCGCGGCTTCCTTGAATTTGCGTCCGCGCGAGTCGCCGCTCATTTGGGCGTAGGGCGCGAGCGTCGTGCGCTCGATTTGTTCCAGTTCCTGGCGGGTGCGCGGCATAAGTCGGGGTGGGAACGTTACGCCGAACCAACCAGCGAGGCCGAGCGCAACAGCGCTTCGATGACGATCAGGTCGCCCGGCAGAGTTACCTTTGGATTTGCGGTGGCCCCGGCCACCAGTCTTACCGGCTGACCAATCAACTCACAGGCGGCGGTGTCATCCGTGACCGCCAGTCCGCGCCGGCGCATTTCCGCGAACGCGCGGCGAATCACGTCCACCCGGAAGGTCTGCGGCGTTTGCATGGACCACAAGCGGGTGCGATCCACATTGCGCGAAATGGTTTTGCCGTCGGCCGTTTCCTTGATCGTATCCGTGACCGGTTGCCCCGCCACGGCCGCACCCATTTCGCGCGCCGCGGCGATGGTGTCGGCAATCAGCCGTTCGCTGGTGCAAGGCCGGGCCGCATCCTGTATGGCCACAATCTCGGTCGTGGCGGGCAGAGCCGCCAGGCCATTCCAAACGGAATCCTGCCGCTCCACGCCGCCGCTCACCAGCTGGAACGGCTTGGTGAACTTGAACTGGGCTGCCAGCTCTTGAAAAACCGTCTGCATGCCGTCGCGGACCACGATGACGAGGTCGTCAATGCAGCTTGCGTCGTTGAAGCGCTGCCAGGTGTGGGCCAGGACCGGCCGGCCGGCGACTTCGAGAAATAATTTGTCCACGCCCGGCCCCATGCGGGTGCCTTTGCCGGCGGCGACGATGATAGCGCTGTTCATCTGGCGGAAGCTTATGCACCGGCCTTGGAAGTCAAAAGTCCAAACGCAACGCGCTGGTTCGCCGATGCCCCGGCGCAATTGGTGGGGCCGGGGATCGCCGCGGGAACATCGCTCACTGGTTCAGGGCCGACGTTCGGTCGGACAGCCAGATCATGTCCTCGTTGTTCGCCGAGAGCACGTTCAAGGGGAGATTGTTGTTGTACTGCGGTGCTGGCCGCGTCCGCGGGTCGCGCCACTTCCGGATTTCCGCGTGACCGTCCGCGAACGAGATTCCGCCCGCACCATTGTGATAGCTGGCGGGAAAATCAATGATCCGCGCCGCTGCCCGGACCGGCACCATCATATTCGCAAAGCCGCCCGCGTTGATAGCGTCCGGATGTTCATCGAGAAACACAAAGCGCATGGACGGGTTGTCAATTTCCGCCTTCTTGAAATACACCTTGTACTTTTTCGATGAGCCGTTGACACCGAATCCCGCCGGATCCAGCCAGTCGCCCGGTCCGGCCCACTGCTGGCCCATGCTGAGGCTGCGGATCCGCGCCAGCCGCCGACCGCTTACATTCACCGTGCTGCGATCCGCCGGACATTTGTAAACGCCAGCGTCCCGGAGATATGCCGCAAACTTCGCCCGCACCGGATCCGTCAACGTCGCGAGGTCCGTGTTGTCCAGGTTTGCGCCGTTGAAGTCCAACCACCCGTTCACCCACGCGGTTGATTCGACCGGCGAGGTGTAGCCCGACGAGGTCAGGCGGTCCTGGTTGTCGTCGGGATACATCAGAAAGACCAGTTGCAGCTGCTTTAAATTGCCCATGCATTGGATGCCTTGCGCTTTGACTTTGGCGCCGCTCAAGGCCGGCAAAAGCATCGCCGCGAGAATGGCGATGATGGCAATCACCACGAGCAACTCGATGAGGGTAAAGCCGCCTTTCCCGGTCGGGATGCGAAGGTCACGCCTTGCCGGGTCTGGCTTGCCCCAGCATGAGCAAATCGCGTTGGTCGTCCCGCTCGACATGGTTGGATTGCCGTGGGGATAACACAACGCGTGGCTGCCGGCAAGCGATGCCGCGCGACTTGGATGAATTCACTCTGCGGGTCGCCAGTCCAGCACCTTCAGCTGGATTCCGTGCCGACCGTTGTATTCATTCACTTGCGGCGCGAAGGCGAGATCGAATTTCCCGACGGGTAACGATTCCTTGCCCGCGTTCCACCAGACGCCTTCGTGGGTGGTGCGTCCGTCCGTCACCCACAATTTCACATGCTGCTTCTCGCCGCCCATGCGCTGCAAAGGTCGCGCGTGGGTCAGGCCGCGGGCGCAGAACTGCACGCCCGGATTTCCCATGCCCGTGGGGCGGAGTTGATCCAGTTCCGACAGCGCGGGCAGCGAAATTTCGTCGAGCGTCACCTCCGCATCGAGTCGCAAGGGCGGTTGCAAATCTTGCGGTTTGAGTGAACGTCGCGCGAGTTCGTTCAGTCGCGTGCGCAAGGCCTCAAGCTTGTCCGGTCGAATTGTGATTCCAGCGGCCATGGCATGGCCACCGTGGCGCACGAGCAAGTCGTCGCACTCGCGCAGTGCAGCGGCGAGATCAAAGCCTGCCACGCTTCGTCCCGAGCCGCGCCATTGGTCGCCGTCGCCGCCGACAATGATCGTCGGCCGATAGAATTCCTGGAGCACGCGCGACGCCACGATGCCCACCACGCCGATGTGCCAGAGCAACTGTCCCTCGACGATGACGCGGTCCGTCTCCGGATTAAACCGCGCCCGCACCGCGCCGGTGACTTGTTCGACGATACCGCGCTCGATCTTTTGCCGCTCGCGATTCTGCGAGTCCAATCGCTGCGCGATGGGGAGGGCGGCCGCGGTGTCGCTCGCGAGCAGGAGGTGCAGCGATTCCTCGGCCGTCTCGAGTCGTCCGGCGGCATTGAGGCGCGGGCCGAGTTGGAAACCAACCTCGTACGTCCCGAGCTTGGGCGGGCATTGGGCGACTTGTTTCAGTGCGACCAGTCCGGGACGTTGCGTGCGGCTCAGGCGCTCGAGGCCAACGGAAACAAGGATGCGATTTTCACCCGTCAGCGGGACCAGGTCGGCGATGGTGCCGAGGGCGACCAGATCGAGGAGTGGCCGCAGATCGTATTCCGCTGCCCGCGGCAGTTTCAGTTCACGCGCGCGCTTCAGTAATGCATGCGCCAGTTTGAAAGCGAGCCCGACGGAGCAGAGTTCGGTGAAGGGACTTTCGGAATCCGGGTTGCGGGTTCCGAGTTGCGGATTTACCAGCGCCACCGCGGCGGGGGCGGGATTGGAAACTTGATGATGATCGAGCACGATCACGTCCACGCCCCGCTCGCGCAACCACGCGATGGTTGCGGTCGCGGTCGAGCCGCAGTCCACCGCCAGCAGGAGCGTGGTCGGATATTTTTGCAGACAGTTTTCCACGCCCTCCTGGCTGAGGCCGTAACCTTCCTCCCGGCGATGCGGCAGGTAGAAACAGGTTTTCCAGCCCAAGGCGGCGAGGAATTCAACGAGCAAGGCCGTGGAGGTAACCCCGTCCACATCGTAATCGCCGAAAATCACCAGCGGTTCACCGCGTTCGCGTGCGGCGAGGAGCCGATCGACGGCGGCAGCCATATTTGGCAGCCGGAACGGATCGGCGAGATTTTTCAATCGCGGTTCGAGAAAATCTTTGATGGCCGCGCCATCGCTCAACCCGCGATTGAGCAGGCACTGGGCGAGCCGGGACGAAATCTTGAGTTGATGAGCCAGCGGGGTCGCCAGCAACGGCTGCGCGGGGGCGAGCGTCCAGCGATATTTCATTGGAGGAGATTGAGCCAATGACCGAGAGCGTGCAACCAATGGCCAAGATGCCGCACAATCATCGTGCCGAAGAAGGCGAAGTAGGCCGTGCTCACCGTCGAGGCCAGGTAGCCCATCCAAATCATGACGCCGTCCTCCTCCATCATGCTCACCGCGAGCAGAATGATGGCATAACTGGGGAGCGCATTCGAACCGAGGAATGGCGGCGAGGGCAGGGGCAGGGCGAGCAGGAGGGCATTGTAAACGATCAGCAGCGCGTTCATCACCCGGGCGGCCCGCCAGCTCATCCAGGCAGTGCGGCGCGGGCGGACGGCTTTCTCGAGTTGCCGGCAGAACTTGAGGCCCCCGGCGAGAATGACCGAGCGCATTCGCGGTTGGAGCACGTGGTCACCGAGTGCCTTCGGGAGCCGCGGCGGTTTGCTCAGGGCCAGCCGCGATGCCAGCAGCGCAATCATCGGTCCCAGCACCGTGCTCATGCCCGGCACGGAAACCCACGCCACGAACGGCAGGCTCAGCAGGATCATGATGAGATAAAGTCCCCGGCCCTCGGTGCTGGCAATGATACGGTTGGCGGTGAGTTCCTGATTTTCGCGCTCCAGCAATTGGGCCAGCCGGCGGGAAAGCGGTTCCTGAAATGGCGCGGCGAGCGACGGCATGACGGGGGAAGCTTCGGTTGGAGTCGCCGCGGAGTCAATCCGGCTGGCCTTTTTTGGGATCTGCGGGCGGCGGGTTGGTTTTGTCGCTTTCGGGGCGGGCGGAGTCGTCGCGCACCTGCTTTTCCCGTTTGCCGGCGGTGATTGAAAGGGCGATGGAAGTGGCGAGAATGGCTGCGACCACCAGCAACGACACGCTGCTGGGGATCTCCACCTGAAACCACTTTTCCTGATGCCCGTGCGGGTCCAGCAGCATTTTGACGCCGATGAATACCAGCACGAACGAGAGGCCAACCTTCAGGTAACGGAAATAATCAATCGCGCCGGCCAGCACAAAATACAGCGAGCGCAATCCCAGAATGGCGAACACATTCGAGGTGAAAACAATGAACGGCTTTTGCGTGACGGCAAAGATTGCGGGGATGGAATCCACGGCGAAAATCAGGTCGGTGGTTTCCACCACCACGAGCACCAGCGCCAGCGGCGTCAACGTGAAGCGGCCGCCGGGGCGAATGGCGAATTTTTGACCGTGAAACTCGCTGGTGATCGGAAAACATTTGCGCGCCAGCCGGAGAAACCAGTTCCGTTCGGGGTCCACCCCTTCATCATCCACGAACAACATCTTCGCGCCGGTGAACACCAAGAAGGCGCCGAAGAAATAGAGCGTCCACATGAACTGCGAGATCAAGGCCGCGCCGGCCGCGATCATGACGCCGCGCATGATCAACGCGCCGAGGATGCCCCAGAACAACACACGATGCTGGTATTCGGAAGGCACCCGGAAGTAGGCGAAGATCAGGGCGATGACGAAAACGTTGTCCATCGAGAGCGAGAGCTCGATGATGTAGCCGGTGACGAATTCGAGCGCCTCCGTTTCGCCCCGCAACGGCACCAGGGCGGCCGCAAAGCACATGGAGAAAATGAACCAGACGAGACTCCAAGCCAGGGCCTCCCGGAATTTAACCACGTGCGCCTGCCGGTGAAAAACACCCAGGTCCAGTGCCAGAAAAACCAGCACACACACCACGAAACCAGCCCAATGCCACGGCGTGATTTCGATCAAACCAAGCATGTCGGGCCGTCAGGGCTTGGCGGCGGCGGGCGTGGCCGTTTTGGCCGAATCGACGTTTAACTGGCCGCTGCCGATGTTGGGGCGGGCGCCACCATGGAAGGTATTCTGCCACCACAACACACCAAAGCTCGCGATATAGATCGACGAGTAAGTGCCGGTCAGAATGCCAACCAGAAACGTAAAGGCGAAGTCGTTGATCGGGCCGCCCCCAAACACATAGAGTGAGGTCGTGGCCAGAAAGACCGTGCCGGAGGTGATGATCGTGCGGCTCAGGGTCTGGTTCAAAGCCTTGTTGATGACTTCACGGAACGTGCCGCGCACGCCGAGTTTCAGGTCTTCCCGGATGCGGTCGAAGATAACGATGGTGTCGTTGATCGAGAAGCCGATGATGGTCAGGAACGCGGCCACCGTGGTGGCATTGAGTTCTTTGCCCACGAGGAAATACCAGCCGGAAGTCATCAACAAATCGTGAATGATGGCCACCACGGCGCAGACGGCGAAGGAGAACTCGTAGCGGAACGCCACGTAAATCAAGATGCCGAACATCGCGAGCAGGGAGGCGAGAATGGCGGCTTCCGTCAGGGCAGCTCCCACAGTGGGGCCGACCTGATTTACGCTAAGTACGGCTAATTCCGAGTCCTGGAAATCCGTCTTCAATTGATCGACCACTTTTTTCACTGGACCTTCGCCGGCGGTTTCGCTCACGGACCGGATGGTCACGCGCAGAGTTTTCTTCCCGGTGCTGACATCGCTCTGATAAGTGACGAGCGGTTCGCCCACGCCCGTTTTCTTGACAGATTCCTTCAGTACTGTGTCCGTAGGCAGTTTCGCTTGATTGATATTCATCACGATCGTGCTGCCGCCGGCGAACTCCACCCCCAACACATCCTTGCCCCGTCCAAGAATGCCATAGCCATTGCCTATCAGGATCAACAGCCACGAGCCGATGAAAGCCGGCACGGCCCAACGCAAGAAGTCGAACTTCGAGCCGTGCAGGCCGGGGAATTGCAACATCTTGATGCCGGTGATCAAGCGCCGGTTGAGCAACCAATCGAAGATCAACCGCGTAACCACCAACGCCGTGAACATGGAGACGAGCACGCCGATGGTGAGCGCCACACCGAAACCCTGCACCGGGCCGGTGCCCATCTTGATCAGGATCACCGAGGAAATCAGCGTGGTCAGGTTCGAGTCGAAAATGGTTCCGAAGGCCTTGTCGTAACCCGCCGAGATCGCGCCAGCCACCGATTTGCCGGCGTTCAGTTCCTCTCGGATGCGCTCGTAAATGAGCACGTTGGCATCCACCGCCATGCCGATCGTCAGCACGATGCCGGCGATGCCGGGCAAGGTGAAGGTCGTGCCGATCGAACACATGATACCCAGCAGAATGATGATGTTGAGCATCAACGCCACGTTCGCAACCACACCTGTGAGCAGGTAATACACGAGCATGAAGGCGGCAACCGCCACCACGCCGATCAACGCCGCCTTGATGCCGCTTTGGATCGAATCGCGACCCAGCGTCGGGTCCACATCCGTGGAGTAGGCGATGGAGAGTGGCGCTTTCAGCGGGTTTTCGAGCACGTTGGCGAGCTCGAATGCTTCCTGGCGATCAAACGAGCCGGTGATCTGGCCGTGCCCGGTTTCGATGGCGCTCTGAATGGTGGGAGCGGAATAGAGTTCACCGTCCAGCACGATCGCCAGCCGGCGACCGACATTCTCGCGCGTGACCAAACCGAAAAGTTCTGTGCCTTCTGTGTTCAAGGTGAAATTGATTTGCGGCTCGCCAAAGTTGCCGGGCACCACGACCGCGCTGCGCACGATGCTGCCGT
Organism: uncultured Bifidobacteriaceae bacterium; assembly: GCA_964456685.1. Lineage (GTDB taxonomy): Bacteria > Verrucomicrobiota > Verrucomicrobiia > Limisphaerales > JADLHS01 > CAYWCK01. The sequence goes on from CAYWCK010000103.1 coordinate 7,383, forward strand.
TCAAGCCGCGCTCGGCCTTCTTGCGCACAATGACCTGTTCCAATTGATCCCGGCCGTCGCGAGTGCGGTTCTTGCGTTTGAGCAACTCGTAACCCGTCGGAACTTCGGCGTTGCGGATCAGTTCATCGCTCTGTTCGTGCACCATGCGGAATTCGAGGAAGGCCGCGCGTTGAATCTGCCGTTGCACCGTTTCCTTCTCCGCGTCGGTGACGCCGGGCAGTTGCACTTCGATCTGATTGTTGCCCACGGGCCGGATGAGCGGTTCGGCCACGCCGAAGCGATCAACGCGTTTGCGCAACACTTCCACCGCCTGCTCCAGCACGCCTTGCAGGCCGGCGGCATCGGCGTAGTTGGTCACCGTCACGAGCTGTCCAGCGGCGTTGGTGATGACATCCACCGTGGCCAGGGCGTTGGTGTTCATCTCCACCACGAACGAGGTGCCGCCTTGCAGATCCAAGCCGAGCTTGATGCGGCCGGCGACTTCGCGTTGCAGCCGGTTCAAGATGTAGGTGTTGGGATACAGTTCGCTCTTGGCTTCACCAAACATCGGGAAGTACTTCATCAGGTCGTTCGTGCCGACCGCTTCCTTGAGGTTGGCGTACCCGCGCGCCGGGTTCTTCGCCCGAAGTGCCTCGGCCTGGACCACGATGTTGCTGAAGGCCGCATCCCGGTTGGGCGCGTACGCCCTTTCCTTGAAATGTTGAACGATATCCCGGCTTGTGGGGGGGATAATTTGGTAGATGGACCAGGCGACTACCGCGATGACGATGAGCAACCGGGTCAGGTTATTGCGCTTCATGAGAAAGAATCAGGCTTCGCTGGCTTCGCCGCTGCGTTCGGTAATTTCGGCAAGGGCGCTCTTGGTGATCTCGAGCTTGGTATCCGCTGAACGCAGGGTGAGGGTCTTTTCCTTCACGCTCAGCACCACGCCAACGATGCCACTGGTGGTTAAAATGCGGTCACCGGGTTTGACATTCTTGAGCAGGGCCGCGTGTTCCTTGGCTTTTTTCTGCTGCGGCCGGATGAGGACGAAATAGAACATCACCACCATGACGCCCATCATGAGGAAGAATTGGAGCGTTTGGGCGGTTTGGTTGGGGGCCGTGCCGCCTTGGGAGGGCGGCGGAGCCAAAGCCAGGATCACTTGTGTCCAGTTAACATCCATACTCAATAAAGTGGGCGCACAATCTAAGGAAGTGCGTCAGTTTGGCAAGCGTTATGCGCGTAAACCCCGGTTCTCCGGCAAATATTATTGCCGCCCTTAACTGGCGGCCTAAGCTCGGAGCGGGCAGCAACGTTGTAATAATGAATCCTTTCACTGGTCTGCGCATCAGGTTGGTGGCCACGGTGTTTGTCGCCGTCGCACCCGCGGCGGTGATCATGTATTTTTTTCAGCTGCCGTGGATGGGATTCGTGATGGGACTGCTGGCGCTGACGGCGGCTTGGTACGGCGGGGAGCATTTTGTTTTGCGGCAGGTCCGCAGTCTCCTGCGCACGGCCCGGTACCTCACCGCGGGCGATTTGACCAGCCGGACCAATCTTCCGGGCGGCCCCGGCGAGTTGGGTGAACTTGCGCGCGAGTTCGATCGTCTGGCCGTGTCGCTCGAAAAACGTGCCCGCGAGGATGCCATTGCCGAACGCGTCCTCACCAATCGGGCGCAGCAACAAAGCGTCGTCGCCGCGCTCGGGCAGTTCGCCCTTGTCAGTCAGGACTACAGCGCGCTGGTAAACCAGGCCGTGACCATGGTCGGACAGACGCTCGAAGTGGAACTGACTCACCTGTTGGAATTGCAGCCGGATGGCGAATCCTTGCTGTTGCGTTCGGGCGTGGGCTGGAAGGCGGGGGTTGTCGGTCGCACCATCATCGAAGCGCGCGGAAGTTCCCACGCTGGTTACGTCCTCGCCAGCGGCGAGCCGGTGGTCATCCCGAACATGCGTGAGGAGAAACGATTTCTCGCGCCGCCGGTCCTGCTCGAGCACGGCGTGTTGAGCGGCATCAGCGTGGTGATTTCCACCCGGCGCGGGCCTTACGGAGTCTTGGGGGCTTATTCGCGGCGCGAACGGGCGTACACCGGCGACGAGATCAATTTCATGGTGGCCGTGGCCACGGCGCTGGGCGAGGCGGCCGAACGCAGCTGGACCGAGGCGGAGTTGCTCAAGATGGCGGCCTTTGCGCAACTCAGTCCAAATCCCGCCCTCGAGCTCGCGCCCGACGGGACGATCACTTATTTCAACGACGCTTCGCTCAAGCTCGCTCATGCGGTTCGATGCGACCATCCTAGCGCCGTATTGCCGGCGAACGTCCGCGAGATCATCCGCGCCTGTCTGGCTAGTGGCGAGAGCACCTTGCGCTGCGAAACGAAGCTCGAAGGCCGCACGCTCGCGTGGATCTTCCATCCGGTGCTCGCCAGTCACGTCGTGCATTGCTACGTCGAGGACATCACTGACCGGTTGAGTCTGGAAGCCCAGCTGCGTCAGTCGCAAAAGATGGAATCCGTGGGGCAGCTCGCGGCTGGCGTGGCGCATGATTTCAACAACATGCTCACGATCATTCAAGGTCACGCCGGCATGTTAATGGCGCGGCCGAATCTGGCCTCTGGCTTGTTCGATTCCGCGCAGGCCATCTACTTCGCCTCCGAGCGCGCTGCCAGCCTCACCCGGCAATTGCTCATGTTCAGCCGCAAAAACGTCATGCAGCGCAAGCTGCTCGATCTCCGCGAGGTCGTCGGGAACATGTCCAAGATGTTGAAACGCCTGCTGGGCGAAACCGTCACGCTGGATTTTCATCCGCCGCCGGAGCTGCCGCCGGTGCATGGCGACGCCGGCATGATGGAGCAGGTGCTCATGAACCTCGTGGTCAACGCGCGTGACGCCATGCCGAAGGGCGGCACCCTGACCATTTCAGTGGACGCGCTCGAAGTTACCGCGGCGTTTCTCGAAACTCATCCCGAGGCGCGGCTCGGGAAATTTGTACGTCTCCACGTGAGCGACACCGGCATCGGGATGGACGCCACGTTGATCAACCGCATCTTCGAACCCTTCTTCACCACCAAGGAAGTTGGCAAGGGCACCGGGCTCGGACTCGCGACCGTTTACGGCATCGTCAAACAGCACGACGGTTGGATTGAAGTTTACAGTCAGGTTGGGCAGGGGAGTGCTTTCAACGTGTTCCTGCCCGCCCGCGAAGAAACCCTCCTCGCCGCCAAGCAGGATAGCGATCCGACGGCGTTTATTCGTGGCGGCCCGGAAACCATTCTCATCGTGGAGGACGAGCCGGTGTTGCGCGAGATGGCGCGCTCCATCCTCAGCGAATGCGGCTATCGCATCGTGGAAGCCGCCAACGGCCGGGAGGCCCTGACGACGTGGGAGGAGCACGCGGGCCGTGTGGACCTTGTGCTCACCGACGTCGTCATGCCGGAAGGCGTCACGGGCGTGGAACTGGCCGCGCACCTTCTGGCTCAACAGCCGGATTTGAAGGTGATCTTTACCAGCGGCTATACCTTGGATGAATTAAGCGAGGATTTTCTGGTGCAGCACAACGCGCGCTTCTTGCAAAAGCCCTACACGCGCCTCTCGCTCGCCCGGTTGGTGCGGCAGGCGCTGGATCAAACCGTGGTCGCCTCCGCGGATATTCTACCCGCCGTGGGGAACTGACGCTTCGTTGGTCCCAATCCACATTTGACAGCCCGCGGATCCTGGTGAATTCTTTGCGCCACTCATTCACTCACTAAACAAATAAAAACATTATGGCCATCGCAGTTGGAACCAAAGCCCCGGATTTCACCCTCAAATCCAAGAGTCCCGTGGATGCGGACGTGAAACTCAGCAATAATTTCGGCAAGCAGAACACCGTGCTGCTCTTCTTTCCGCTCGCCTTCACCGGCGTTTGCACCGCGGAGCTGTGCGACGTCACGTCCGGGTTTGGCACTTACAAAAGCCTGAACGCGGACGTTATCGCCATTAGCGTGGACAGCCCATTCGCCCAGCAGGCGTGGGCGCAAAAGGAAAAAATCGGCATCACCATCGCCAGCGACTTGAACAAGGCCGTCACCAAGGCTTACGACGTGTTGTTCCCAATGCTCGCGGGCGTGGGCGACACCTCGGCGCGCGCCGCCTTCGTCATTGATAAGAACGGCGTCGTCCAATACAGCGAGCGCACTCCCACGCCGAAGGACCTGCCGAATTTCGAAGCTATCAAGGCCACGCTGGCTAAATTGCAGTAGGCCTTCGCTGGTTCGTTTTTCAGAAAGGACGCCGGTAACGGCGTCCTTTTTATTTGTGGCTGCTTCTGGCGGGGAAATTTGCGGTTTGAACCCTCGAGCCACGGAGCGTCTCGTCCCGAAGCCCTCTCGCTCTTCGCGATAGATTTACTGGCCGTCCCAACGCGTCGTTTCGCCGCGGCGCGCTGTCAGTTCGAGTGTTTTGCCATCGTAAAGCAAACGGCCCGCGTTTCCGTTCAAGGAACGCACGTTCGCTTTGGTCAACCGACCGTCGCGCCAAGCCAGATCAACTTGAAATCCACCGCGCGCGCGCAGTCCGGTGACCGAGCCATTGCGCCAGTAGGAGGGTAACGCCGGCAGCAGTTGCAGGGTGTATTGGCCCTGCTCATCCCGCAGATGGCTTTGCAGCAACATTTCGGCAATGCCCGCCGTGGCGCCGAAGTTGCCGTCAATCTGGAAGGGCGGATGCGCGTCGAACAAATTGGGATACAGCCCGCCGCCTTTGCTGCCTTTGATCGGCTTGAGCAGGTTGCGCAAGATCACATGCGCGTGATCGCCATCGAGGAAGCGCGCCCAGAGATTGATCTTCCATCCCATGCTCCAGCCGGTCGCTTCATCGCCGCGATGGATCAGCGATTGGCGCGCGGCGTTAAAGAAGTTGGTATTTTGCCAGGTGATGTCCTGTCCGGGATAGACGCCCCAGAGATGGGAGACGTGACGGTGCTTGTTCTCCGGGTCGTCGAGGTCCTCAAGCCATTCCTGCAATTGGCCGTGCTTGCCAATCTGATTCGGCGCGATGCGCGCACGCAAGCCGGCCAGCTTCTCGCGCAGTTCTGCATCCACACCGAGAATGCGGCTGGCTTCAATCACGTTGGCGAAAAGATCGCGAATGATCTGGTGATCCATCGTCGGTCCAGCCACAAGTCCGCCTTGCTCAGGTGAATTGCTCGGAGTGCTGATCAGCCAGCGCTGAGGGCGACGCGGGTCTTCGATCAGGAAATCCACGAAGAACAACGCCGCCTCCTTCATCAAGGGATAAGCGCGGTGCTTGAGAAAGTCGCGGTCGCCATTGAATTCATAATGCCACCACAAATTCTGGCAGAGCCACGCGGCGCCCGTGACCCAGATGCCATGGTTCGCGGCGTTGATGGGCGCCGTGCCGCGCCAGAGGTCGAAGTTGTGATGCAACACCCAACCGCGTGCGTTGTAATGATTCTTCGCGGTGCGCCGGCCGGACTGCGCCAGTTCGTCCAGCGCATCAAACAATGGCTGATGGCATTCTCCCAGATTCGTGACTTCGGCGGGCCAGTAATTCATCTCGGTATTGATGTTGCAGGTGAACTTGCTGTCCCACGGCGGCTTCAGGCTTTCGTTCCACAGGCCTTGGAGATTGGCCGGTTGCCCGCCTTCCCGGCTGCACGCGATGAGCAGATAACGGCCGTATTGAAAGACCAGCGCCGCCAGCGCGGGATCATCAGTCTGCGGCGCCGCCAGCAGACGTTCGTCGGTTGGTATAGCAGCTCGCTCGCTGCCGCCCAGGTCGAGTGCGAGACGGTGAAACAAGTGTTGATAATCTTCAACGTGCGCGGCGCGGAGCTTTGACCAGGTTTTCGATCTCAACGCAGTCATGGCTCGCTGGCAGGCGGCGGTGGGATCGCCAGTCACATCTTGGAAATTTTTGAAGCTCGTCGCCGCCACCAGGATCAACTCGGCCGAGTTTGCATTGGTGACTTTGATGCGGTCGCCCACAGCCTCGCATTGGCCGCCTTCGATGCGCACGAGCAATTGCGCGGCAAATTTAAGCGGATTGCTTATCCGGCGGCTTTCGTAGCTGGCCAGTGCGCGACCGCTTAGAACCAACTCGTTGGCCCCGACGACCATGACGGAACTGTTGGTGTGAGGTGAATCGAGGCTCACCACGAACGAGAGTTGTCCACGTCGGTCCGCCCGGAGCCGCGTGATGATGGCTTGGTCAGGATGACTGGCGATGGTTTCACGCTCGAAGCGAACATCGCCCACGCGGTAACCCGTGCGCGCGACCGCTCCCTCCAGATCCAATTCGCGCCGGTAATCCTGCGCCGCTGCGTGGCCGGGGAATTCCAATCGCACATCACCGAAGGGTTGGTAGGGCATTTGTCGCAACGGCTCGCTCATGAATTCGCGGCCGGCCAGCTGCTCGGCTTCCTTCTGCTTGCCGTCGAAGAGTAACTGGCGAATCGTGGCCAGATGCGCCGCGGCGCCAGGACGGGAATAATCATGCGGCTCGCCCACCCAAAGCGTGGACTCATTGAATTGGATGCGTTCGCGTTCGGTGCCGCCAAAGATCATTGCGCCCATGCGGCCATTGCCGACCGGCAACGCCTCCACCCATTCGCTGGCCTGCTGGCGATACCAAAGCGTCAACGGTCCGGCCGGCGGTTTGGCCGGCGCCGCAAAAAGAATGACCGGCGTCAACAGCAGCCAAGGCAGAAACT
>CAYWCK010000104.1:0-14072 GCA_964456685.1 uncultured Bifidobacteriaceae bacterium
GGAGCTGGCGAATCTGCAGCTGGCCGAACTCGAAGCGTATGATCGCCTGCTCGATGACGCGCTGGAGCGATCGTATCGCGATCTCGGCGAGCGCCCGCTGCGTTCACGGCGGGGCATCCTGCGCGAGTTGCGCGAACTGCGCATTGACATGGCGCGGTTCAGCGATGAGCTGAGCAACATCACCAAGTTTTTTGGCGACTGGCATCTCGCGCGCATCTACGAAAAACTCTCCGCCCGCTTCCACTTGACCGAGTGGCATCGCACGATTGATGGCAAGCTCAAGACACTCGACGACCTCTACCAGCTGTTGAAACACGACCAGACCAATCGCTGGATGATGATTCTCGAAGTCACCATCGTGCTGCTGTTCGTGATTGATCTGGTGATTCTGGTGTTGGGACTGAAGGGTCACTGACGGCGAGTTGGCTTGCGCCGTCGGGGCCGGTTGCTAGGGTGGGGAAAGTGAATTCCCGGTTTCCACATTGCTGATGCCAAAAGGTGTTTCCTGTCCTTTTTATGAAAAGCAAATTGATCTTCCTCCTCGTCGGCTTTCTGGCCGGACTCGGGGCCGGCATTTTCATCTGGCAGAATCTGGTGACGAAGCCGGTGACCTTGGAGAATCAACAATTGCACGCGGAGGCGGGCAAGGTTGTGGCTCTGGCCGAGGAAAATGCGCGTCTGGTGAACGAGCGCGTTGATCCGGCGGAATTGAAACGGCTGCGGGAAGGTCAGGCGGAACTCGTGCGGTTGCGCGGCCAGACAACTCAATTGCGGCGCGAGGCGCAGGAGGCGAATTCCGCCGCTGCCCGGGCGCAGGTCGCGGCGCAAGCGGCCGCCGCGGCGGCCGCAACTCCGCCACCGGCGCCGACGAATGCGGTGCCGACCACGGCCTACACGGCCAGCGCCACGTTTCGAGTGGGTTGGCGCACCGCGGCCGCAACGGGTGGCTGGGTGTTGCCGTCTGGCAAACGAGGCTTTGTGATTCTCATGCCCGCCGAAGCCGGCGACGGCACGGTGAGCATCCGGTCGCTGGTGTTCCAGGTGCCCGAGGCGCTGCTAACTGCGGCGGGATTGGACGGTCTGAAGGCCGAAGGCAATGCCGCGAATGGCGGCGCGGCGTTGACGACGGAACAATTGCAGGTGCTGACCAGTTCGTATCGCAAAAAGGAAGGCGTGGAGTTGATGAGTGCGCCGCAGATCAGCGTGGCCAGCGGCCAATCCGCGCAGGTCAGCGTCGCGGACTCCGGCTCCACCATCGCCGTCACGCCGACCATCATGGCGGAAAATCAAGGCGTGGAGATTGCCGTCAACGCACAATTGAATTTGCCGCGCGCCACACCCGGGCCTTAGAGCTGGTTCCTCTGCTCAGAGGTTGCGGCGCTGGTCATACGCGGTGGCTCGTTGCCAATTTCTTATCAGCCAACGGACCCAGTTCCCGGCTTCGCCAGTCACCTCAATTGTTTCCGAATCTCCGCCGCATCGGCTGTCGGTGGCTGACAGGCATTTCCCGTGCAGAGGTAAACCATCGGTCCGTTCTTCGCGGGCAGAGTGCGCGCGAACTCCTCGACGGCGCCGGCGTTGCCCAGCACCACTTTGTTGGGCTGATAAACCGAGTGGGTCGCGTGCACCAAAGCCTGTGCCCGCCCGGCGTCTCCGGCGACGACCACGCGACGCGGTTCTTCCAGCGAAAAATCCAATGCGTGAAGCAGGTACGGAACGGCTTGGGGATATTTTTCGAGCCGCGGCCCGCCCGCCCGCAACGTCGCCTCGGCTGCTTCCCTAAAATCCTTCCGGTCGGTGATGGCGGCGAGTTTGAAAAGCGCCAGCGTCGCCACCGAATTGCCGGATGGCTCGGCCCCGTCGTAATCGTCCTTTACGCGCAGGATCAAATCCTTCGCGTCGGCCGTGCTCTGCCAGAAACTGCCGTTCTCGCGGTCGAGAAACTTCGCGAGCATGGTTTCGCCGAGGGCGATGGCGAAATCCAGGTGCTTGGGTTCGAGAGTGGCTTCGTAGAGCTGGATCACGCCGTCGAGGAGAAATGCGTAACCTTCGAGCAACTGCACGTCGTCCCGTTCGCCATCGCGCCAGCGGTGGAACAACGTCGCCGTTTTCGCGTCCCACAGCTTCGCTTGGAGGAAGCGGAGATTTTTTTCCGCGGCGGTGCGATAAACTTCCTCACCCAACACGGCGTAGGCCCGGGCGAACGCGCCCAACATCAATCCGTTCCACGAAGCGAGGATCTTGTCATCGAGGTGCGGGCGGACGCGTTTTGCGCGGACCGAATTCATTTTGGTAACGGCAGTAGCGAAGAGAGCTTTGTCCGCCACGGTCAGCGCCGGTTCAACCACGCTCAGCACATTCAAGCCGGGCAGGGGATCGGGATGGCTGTGATCCACGAAATTGCCCTGCCGGGTGATGCCAAAGTAACGCGCGGCGACATTGAATTCCTCGACGGTGAGCAGGCGCGACAACTCGTCGTGGGTCCAGCAATAAAACTTCCCTTCCTGCCCTTCACTATCGGCGTCTTCGGCGGAACAAAATCCGCCTTCCGGATGCGTCATGTCTCGGAGTACGTAATCGAGAATGTCGCGTACGACTTCTGCGTGGCGCGGTTCGCCGCTGATCAGATAGGCGTCGAGATAAAGCTGCGCCAGCTGGGCGTTGTCGTAGAGCATCTTCTCGAAGTGCGGCACGAGCCAGTGCGCGTCCACGGAATAGCGCGCGAAACCGCCGCCGAGTTGATCGTGGATGCCGCCGGCCGCCATCTGGTCGCAGGTGTGCAGCACCATGCGGGCAGCTTCATCATCCTTGAACCGGTTCGCATAACGCAGCAGAAACGCGGGCTGGCTCGGTTGCGGAAATTTCGGCGCGCCGCCAAAGCCGCCGTTCTTTGGATCGTAGGCCTGCTTGAACACAGCCCCCGCCCGCCGCAGTGTTTCCGCCGTCAGCTGCAACCCGCTGGTGTTGGTGCTCGCTGTTGTGAGTTCGAGTCGCGCGTGCATTTCCTCCGCCGAAGCAATCACTTCCGCGTGCCGTTCCTGCCAGACGTTCACGATTTGTTGGAGCACGGAAAGGAAACTGCCGCGCCCGTAGCGATTGTCCGGCGGGAAATACGTGCCCCCGAAGAACGGTTTGCGCTCCGGCGTGAGGAAGACATTCAGCGGCCAGCCGCCCGAGCCGGTGGTGGACTGCACGAAAGTCATGTAAATCTTGTCCACGTCCGGCCGTTCCTCGCGATCCACCTTGATGCTGATGAAGTGTTGCTTGAGAAACGCGCCGAGCTTTTCGTCCTCAAACGATTCCCGTTCCATCACGTGACACCAATGGCAGGTTGAGTAACCGATGCTGAGGAAGATGGGTTTGTTCTCCGCGCGCGCCTTGGCGAAGGCTTCCTCGCCCCACGGAAACCAGTCCACCGGATTGTGCGCATGCTGCAGGAGATAAGGTGACTTCTCACGCGCGAGTCGATTGGTGTGGGCGTGGGCGGAGGTTGGGTTGGACACGGCAAAATTCGGTTGGCTCAAGTTTCGTTGTTCCTGGCACGCGGTCAGAATCAGCGCCCAGACCGACGCACAGACCAGTTGGACCGCAGGCTTCATTCGGGACGCCGCAGTTTAGTCCGGATGACGGAGTCCCGCAAAAGGAACTTCGTTGAAGGCATGTTCCTGCTCCGCCCGAAGGCAGCGGCGGCGCCGTCGTTGCCGGGTGCAGATGCAGTGGATTGGTTTTGCGACCGAGCGTTGTTCCGCCTGATGATTGAGCGCGTTCGCCGCGGGAAAATTGCGTCGTCACCGGGAACGAAGGGCGTTAAACTCCGGTGGTGGTCTCCGAAAAGCCATGGAAATCTGAGGCGGTGCTGCGGCTGGGTGTGAGCCTGTTCATTTGCCAGTTCTTGGGAATGCTGGCGCTGGCGACGGGGAAGTATTTCGCAGGCAACCGGGCAACCAGCCTTTGGCTCTTCGGTGCGATGGTTCTTGGCAGCGTGATTTCTTGTGCGGTCGCGCTCTACATCCTGCGCAAGCCCTGGGATCTTGACCAGTTTACGCGTCAGTTTCTGTGGCTGATTGCCGGGTTGTATCTTGGGCTGATGTTCGGGGCCTTTGCGACCAAGCTGGCGGGCGCAACCGACGTAGGCCCATCCACCGTGCGGGCCATTGTGGCGGCGCTCAGTTTTCAAGGCATGGCAATCATCCTGGTGCATCGCTTCGTGAACGAGCATGCCACGACGTGGAGCGATGGTTTCGCCCTGGCTCATCGGCCCGGGCTGGCGATCGGGGCCGGCTGCTTGTTGGCGTGTGGTTTTCTACCGGTCGGCATCGGGCTGCAGTACGCCACCGCGGCGGTAATGTCCTTTTTTAATCACGCCGCCGAACCACAAGCCGCCGTGCAGGCGTTGAAGAGTTCCGCTTCGCGGTTTGATCGCGCGGCTTTCGGGGTGGTGGCCATTGGATTGGCGCCGGTCGCGGAAGAACTTTTATTCCGAGGCATTCTGTATCCGACCATCAAGCGCATCGGTTATCCGCGCCTGGCGCTCTGGGGGACGTCGTTGTTGTTCGCCGTGATACATTTCAACCTGCCGACTTTCCTGCCGTTGCTGGCCCTGGCGCTTGCGCTCACGTGGCTTTATGAAAAATCCGGCAACCTCCTCGCGCCGATCGCCGCGCACACTCTTTTCAATGCGCTTAATTTCCTGATCTTTCTTTACGAGCCGCGATTTTCCGATCACTTGAAGCGGCTCTGGCCATTTGGACCGCACGCCTGAAAAAGGTCGCACTTAACTGCCCGTGAAAACCAACACCGCTCTGATTCTCGCCCACCTACTTGTGAGCCTGGTGGGAAATTTTTCTCTCTCGGTCGCGGCGCCCGCCAAAGCGACGGAGAAAACGGGAGGCAGGCTGGAATCTGACGACGGCTACCGCGGGATCTGGTACTACAACCAACCCACGCAGGATGAGTACAAATTCAAATACAGCGGCGGCTTCGCCACTTACCCGCAGCAACATGCGCCCATCGCGATCTACGCGAAGGAAGTGGACAAGACCTTCTTCGTGTACGGCGGCACGACGGCGCGCCGCGCCACGGACAAGCAGGAATTGCTGCATCTGATTTCATACTTCGATCATCGCACCGGACAAGTGCCGCGGCCGCGCGTGCTCCTCAACAAGCACACGGAGGACGCGCATGACAATCCCACGCTGCAAATCGACGACCGCGGTTACCTTTGGATTTTCTCCTCGTCCCACGGCACCAGCCGCCCGTCCTTCATTCATCGCAGCACCAAACCGTGGGCCATTGAGGAATTCGACCAGGTGCGCGTCACCAATTTCTCCTACACCCAACCATGGCACGTGCCCGGCGAAGGCTTTCTGTTCCTGCACACGCGTTACGGCGGCGGAAAATCCCTCGGGCTTAATGCGGTGCGCTGCCTGTTTTGGATGACCAGCCGTGACGGCCGGGAATGGGCCGAGCCGCAAATGCTCGCCGGCATCGAACTGGGTGATTACCAGGTGAGCTGGCGCCAGGGGAAACGTGTCGCGACGGCATTTGATTTTCATCCGGCGCCCGTCGGACTCAATGCACGCGCGAACATTTACTACCTGGAGTCGGCGGATTTGGGGAAGACCTGGCGCACGGCGGGCGGTCAGACGGTGCAACCGCCGTTGAGCGCGACGAACAATCCGGCTCTGGCTTACGACACGCGCGCCGAAGGATTGCTCGCCTATCTCAAGGACGTGAACTTCGACCGCGCCGGCCATCCGGTGATTCTTTTTCTCACCAGCAAAGGCTTTGAACCCGGTCCGGAGAACGGTCCGCGTCAGTGGCAAACTCTCCGTTGGACCGGCGCGGAATGGATTCGCCGTCCTTTCACCACTTCCGGGAACAATTACGATCATGGCTCGCTTTACGTTGAACCAGATGGCACCTGGCGCGTGATTGCTCCAACCGAACTTGGCGCCCAGCCGTACAACCCTGGCGGCGACATGGTCATGTGGACCAGCCACGACGAAGGGTTGACCTGGAAAAATGTGAAGCAGCTGACCCGCGATACGAAACGGAATCACACCTACGCGCGCCGTCCGCTGAACGCGCACCCGAGTTTTTATGCCCTCTGGGCCGACGGCAATGGACGCGAGCCCTCGGAATCCTCGATCTATTTCACCAATCAACGCGGCGACCACGTGTGGCGATTGCCGTCCAAAATGACAACGGAATTCGCCTCGCCCGAAGTAGCCTGGTGAGTCCGGACGTGGTCGGGCATTCGCTTTTCTTCCTGCAAAATTCCGTCGTCAGCCAAGCCCGCTTCGCTAAAATGGGGGCGTGATCTCCGGCCCGAACATGACGCGCCGGTCAACTTGATGAACGAATTCGATCTCATTCGCCAGCTCACGCAACACCTGCCGGGTAATGACAGCGTCGTTACCGGGGCCGGCGACGATTGCGCCGTGCTGGATCTGGGCGGTGATCGGCAGGTGCTCTTCAAGACCGATGCCGTGGTGGAGGGCATTCACTTCACGAAGGAAACGCCGCCCGACAAGATTGGACGGAAGGCACTCGCGCGTTGCCTCAGCGACATTGCTGCCATGGCCGGCACGCCCACCGCCGCCGTGGTCACGATTGGTTTGCCCAGCAAGTTCGAACCTAAATTTATTACGGAAATCTATTCCGGGCTGAACCTGCTGGCGCGGCAACACCGCGTCGCCGTGGTTGGCGGTGAAACCACCACCAATCCGGAAAGGATTCTGATTTCCGTGGCCCTGCTTGGCACGGTGCCGCGCGGCAAAGCGGTGCTGCGCTCCGGCGCGAAAGTCGGCGACGCGATTTTCGTCACCGGTGAACTCGGCGGCTCGCTGGGCGGCAAACATCTCGATTTCGAGCCGCTGCTCGCGCAAGCGCGCTGGCTGGCCGATCACTTTGCCATTCACGCCATGCTCGATGTGAGCGACGGCCTCGCGGGCGATCTGCGGCACATTTTGCAGGCCAGCAAAGTCGGCGCGGAGTTGCTCAAGGCCGCCGTGCCCATCAGCCGCGCGGCGAAGGAGACTGCGAAACGCGGTGATGCCGCCAAGCCGGCCTTCGTCGCCGCGCTGACGGACGGTGAAGATTTTGAATTACTCTTCACGGTTGCGAGCAAGACCGCCGTGCCGTTGCTCGACGCGTGGAAAGCGCAGTTCCCCGCCCTTAAGCTGAGTTGCATCGGCAAGATCGTTGCCGGCGAGGGCATCACGTTGCGCGACGCCCAGGGCGTTCGTCCGCTCGCGGCCCAAGGTTATGTCCACTTTTCCTGAATCCATCATGCACACTTTCAGTCGCCGAAAATTTCTCCAGACCGCCCTGACCGCAGGATCCGCCGCCGCCCTGGGTTCGGGCTGTGTCACTTCCCGCTGCGGCGCTGGGTCCCCCGCGCCGTGCTCGCCCGCGGCGTGGACGAAGCACGGCATCATTCTCGAACCTACGGAGCCTTGGGAAGGCAACGACATCCAGAATTTCACAACTGTCGCCGAACCGTTGAGAGACAACACATGGCGGATTTGGTATTCATCATCGGGCAAGAAGGCGGGCTTCAATCTCGCCTATGCCGAAGGCGCGCCGGGCCGCTCTTGGAAAAAGTTTCGCGCGCAGGTTTCCCCCGGCGAACCCGCCGACGCACCGTTCGCCATCGGCAATCTTCCGGAAAAATGGCAGCCCGTGCAGGTCACCCATCTCCAGCTGCGCAACGGGCGGCATCGGATTTATTTCTGGGTTCACGGTCCGCGCGTGGTGCGGTATCTCGCGGCGGAGAGTGACGATGGCCGGCGCTATCGCGTGCTGAATCCCGCGCGCGCCGTGCTGTATCATCCCAGTGATCGGGCCGCTTGGGGGGTGGCATCACCGGACGGATTGCTGATTCACAAGTCGCCCAGCACCGAGCGCCCGGCCGATGAACCGCCGGCGTTGCCGCGCCAGATTTCCAACGACGCCACGACCATTTACCAATTACCCGACGGCACGTTCGAGATGTTTTCGGTGGCGTTGGTCCAAGTTCCCAAATCCGATCCGGCCTACATGGCCCACGACAACGCGCCCGGCATGTTGCGGGTAATTGATCGTTACGCGTCGGCAGACGGATTGAACTTCGAGACGCGCCATCGCGTGATCCAGCGCGATGCCAGTGATCCGGTGGACCAACAGTTTTATTATCTTGCGCAAACCATCACACCCAAGGGCCGCATCGGGATGCTGGGCAATTATCGTTGCGACGCGCAAACCATGGATCTGGAGTGGTGCTTCAGCCGCGACGGCGTGAAGTGGGAGCGACCGCGGCGCGCGGCGTGGCTGCCGCGCGGCGAGCCGCCGGCGCCGGATTGCTACGGCATTTACGGCAACATCCGCCTCGTCCAGCATGGAGGCAAGTGGCATCTGTTTTACACGGGCGTCAACAGTTCGCACAACGGCAAGCAATCACACGGCGCGCCGCGACAGGTGATCATGTACGCGACCACGGATTCCATCTGGGCGTGAGCCGGACGACGCATGCCTGAACTCATCTCCCACAGTCCGGCCGAAACGGAAGCGCTCGGCGAACGTTGGGGCCGCGAAGCCCAGCGCGGGCTCGTGATTGCGTTAAGCGGTGATCTCGGTGTGGGCAAGACGCAACTCGTGAAGGGTCTGGCTCGCGGCCTGGGCGCCACGGCGCGTGTTCATTCACCTACCTTCACGCTCGTCAATGAGTATGGCGGCGGGCGGCTGACCCTCTTTCACCTCGATCTTTACCGGCTGGAGACGCGCGAGCAAATTCTCAGCGCCGGGGTGGAGGAGTACTTGCAACCGGATGGCGTGGCGGTGATCGAATGGGCCGAGCGATTGACCACCGCGGTTTGGTCGCAGGTCAAATTGCGGCGCGTCACCATCGAAGTCCTTGGCCTGACTGACCGGCGCATCTCGTATGAAGATTCTCGCGTTTGAATTTTCCTCAGCGCAACGCAGCGTCGCCGTTCTGCACGCGGATGCCACCGGGCGGGCGCTCGCGGCGGCCGAGGTGATCGATTCCGCACCGGGCAAAACCATGAAGCCGCTTGGCATGGTCGAGCAGGTATTGCGGGAAACCGGTCTGGAGCGCGAACAGATCGAATGCATCGCCATCGGGCTGGGACCGGGCTCCTACACCGGCATCCGTGCCGGCATTTCGCTCGCCCAGGGTTGGTCGCTGGGGCGCGACGTGAAATTGCTCGGCATTAGCAGCGCGGAGGCTGTGGCGGTTCAGGCTCAGGCGGATGGCTTGCGTGGGCGATTCGAGGTTGTGATTGATGCGCAGCGCGGCGAGTTCTATCGCGCCGGTTACGAACTTGGCGAAGCTGGTGCGCGCGAAGTTGAATCGCTGCGAATTGTTTCCCCCGCGGAGATAAAAACCTTCCCGGAAACTGCATTGATCGGGCCGGAAGTTACCCGCTGGTTTGCCCACGGACGAATTATCTGCCCACGTGCGGCGACGCTGGCCCGGCTGGCGACGACGCGCGCGGACTTTCTTCCCGGCGAACGGATCGAGCCGATTTACCTCCGCGAAACCACCTTTGTAAAAGCGCCGCCTCCCCGCGCGTTGCCGCCCGAATGATTGCGTGCGCATCACGGCTCGGCTAAACTGCTCGCTCGTGACCAAATCGAAAACCAAAGCTGCGCCGGTTCGTGTCGGGATGATTTCACTCGGCTGTGCGAAGAATCTCGTGGATGCCGAGATCATGCTCGGCTCGCTGCTGAAGGACGGCGTGGAGATCACGAACGACGCCGCGCAGGCGGATGTCGTGATCGTCAACACTTGTTCGTTCATTGATTCGGCTCAGGAAGAGAGCGTGGACACGATCCTTGAGTCCGCAGAAGTCCGCGAAGCGAAGAATCGCGGGCAGGGACTCGTTGTCTCCGGCTGTCTGCCGCAGCGATTTCGTGAGGAGTTGCCCAAGCTTTTCCCTGAAGTGGATGCCTTCATGGGCATTGATCAGGTGGCGCAGGTTTCGGACATCGTGAAGCAGGCCATGGAACGCCGCGCGGCGCGGATCGAATCCCCTAAAGACGAAGTCCGCGTTAAAAAGCCCAAGGTTGCTCAGCGTCTGGCTGAGTTGGAGAAAGGCCGCGTTCCGGATGCGCACGAGAAGTCCGAGTCCCTGCGCGGCACCGAAAAATTTGGCCGCACCAAAACAGTCGTCGCGCCCGCTGGACCGCAAGCGCCGCTTCTCGAAGTGCACGCCCGGCCGACTTACATCCCGGATTACGGCACGCCGCGCTTCCGGCTGACGCCGAAACATTTTGCGTACGTTAAAATTGCCGAGGGCTGCAATCACCCGTGCACCTTCTGCATCATTCCGCGCATGCGCGGATCGCATCGCAGCCGCCCGCAACCGGATGTGGTGGCCGAGGCGCGCGCGTTGCTGGCCGATGGCGTGAAGGAGTTGAATCTCATTTCGCAGGACTCGACGTATTACGGCCTGGATTTGCGACCGGGGCACAGCCGTGCGATTTCTTCGCCAGAAAAATTCAAGGCCGCCACCAAAGCGCTCGCCGCCGATGCCACGACCATCTGCACGTTGATTCGCGAACTGAATTCGTTGCCCGGCGATTTCTGGATTCGCCTGCTCTACACGCATCCGGCGCACTGGACGGACGAGTTGATCCAGACGATCGCGGAGTGTCCCAAGGTCGCGCGCTATGTGGACATTCCGCTGCAACACATCCACGAGAACATGCTGGAGCGCATGCGCCGCGAAACTTCGCAGCAATACATTGTGGATCTGCTGCGCCGGATTCGCGCGGGCGTGCCGGGGATCGCGTTGCGCACGACGTTCATCGTCGGTTTTCCCGGGGAGACCGAGGCGTGTTTCAAATCGTTGTTGGAATTCATCCGCGAGACGAGGTTCGAGCGGCTGGGCGTCTTCAGTTACTCCAAGGAAGACGGCACGCGTGCAGGCGCGATGGCCGGTCAACTCAGCGACGCGATCAAACAACGGCGCCGTGAACAAGCCATGGCTGCGCAACACACGGTTGCCGTCGCTGTCGCTGAATCGTTCGTCGGGCAGACGCTCAAGGTGCTGGTCGAAGGCGAGGCGAGCGCGAAGCAATTGCAGGCCGCCCATGTCAGCTCGTGGGAACATGGTTTGATGCGCGAGCCGGACACCGCGTTGCCTCAGCTCAAGGGCCGGTATCTCGTTGCGCGCGGAGAAGCGGATGCTCCGGACATTGATGGGCGCGTTTACATCCGCGGTCGCCTGCCAATCGGTGAATTCGCCCGCGTGAAGATCATCGGCCATACGGATTACGATCTGATCGCCGAGCCAGCGTAGCCGGCGGAGGTCGCACACTTCGGTTTGTCCCCAGATGAGCAACATCTGCTGGCCGCGTTGCTCCAGGAGGTTTAATCTGCGCGTATGAAGAACTGCTTCCGCGCGCTGTTCACTTTTGCTTTGATCGCCGCCGCCCCGGCCGTTTCCACCGCGGCCACGCGCTTGCCCAACATCGTCATTGTCTTCACCGACGACCAGGGCTATGGCGACGTCGGCGTGTTCGGCGCAAAAGGTTTCGCGACGCCCAACCTCGATCGCCTCGCAAGCGAAGGCTGCAAGTTCACCAACTTTCATGTCCCGCAACCGGTGTGCTCCGCGTCACGGGCCGGCCTCCTCACGGGTTGTTATCCGAATCGCATCGGCATTCACGGCGCGCTCGGACCCGGCGCCAATCACGGCATCAGTGACAGCGAGATGACGCTGGCGCAATTGCTCAAGCAGAAAGGCTACGCGACCGGCATGGCGGGCAAATGGCATCTC
Organism: uncultured Bifidobacteriaceae bacterium; assembly: GCA_964456685.1. Classification (GTDB taxonomy): domain Bacteria; phylum Verrucomicrobiota; class Verrucomicrobiia; order Limisphaerales; family JADLHS01; genus CAYWCK01. Next base: position 11,787 of record CAYWCK010000104.1, read on the forward strand.
GGTCGGCCAGCGCAATTCCTGCCGGTGCACCACGGCTTCGATGAATATTTCGGGTTGCCGTATTCGAATGACATGTGGCCGCTGCATCCCGAAGCCAAACCCGGCACGTATCCGCCACTGCCGCTCATCGAAGGCGATCAGGTGATCAAACTCGGACTGACGCACGAAGATCAGGAGCAACTTACGACGCAATACACGGAGCGCGCGGTGAAGTTCATCGAGCGCAACCACGATCGACCGTTCTTCTTTTATCTCGCGCATTCCATGCCCCATGTGCCGCTGCATGTGAGCGACAAGTTTCGGGGCAAGTCGAAGCAGGGCCTCTACGGCGACGTAATCATGGAAATCGATTGGAGCGTCGGTGAAGTCATGAAGGCGCTCAAGAAGTTCAATGTGGAAGACAACACCTGGATCATCTTCACCTGCGACAATGGCCCGTGGCTCAGCTATGGCAATCACGCCGGTTCGGCCGGCCCGTTGCGTGAGGGCAAGGGTTCATGTTGGGAAGGCGGCACGCGCGAACCGTGCATCATGCGCTGGCCCGGGAAAATTCCGCGGGGCAAGACCAGTGATGCCATGTTCATGACGATCGACTTGCTTCCCACGATTGCACAGCTCGTGGACGCGAAACTGCCAAACCACCAGATCGATGGCCTGGATGTCTGGCCGATCATCTCCGGCCGGAAGGGCGCGAAAAATCCGCATGAGGCCTATTTTTCTTATTACGAAAACAATCAGCTGCAAGCGGTCACCAGCGGGGATGGTCAATGGAAACTCCAACTCCCGCATGCCTACCGAACGCTGGGCGGGCGGCCCGGCGGCACGAACGGAATTCCGGCGAAATACGAACAGCGAAAACTTGAAGCGCCCGAACTCTACAACCTCAAACGGGACATTGGGGAAAGCAGGGACGTCGCCGCGGCAAATCCGAAGATCGTTCAACGTCTGTTGGCGCTGGCTGACGCTGCGCGGGCCGATTTGGGCGATACGCTTACGGGCCGGAAAGGCAGCGGGGTGCGCGAACCGGGACGGGTCATGGAATTTAAATGAGTGCAGGCTTCAAACGCCGTCGCCGCGATCACTGTCAATCACGAGCCGAATTAAACCAATGAAAAAGTCCCTGCACACTTCGATCTCGATCCTCGTCGGCGTTGCACTCTTCAGCCTCGGTGGTTGCGCAACCTCTCGACCAGTCCGAACCTCCGCCGCCGAATCCGTCGCGCCGCCCAAGGTCGATGCGGCCATGCGTTTGATCGGGGCGACCGCGCAATTGACGGAAATCGCCCACGTCACGCGACTGCCTGCGAACTACATTTGGGCGACGCTCAAGGACCGCGCACAGGATGCGACGATCAATGCCGCTTTCGAAGCGGCCTTGGCCCAGGATACCCGTGAATCCCGCCTGGCGTTGCTCCGCGCATTGGAACTGAAATTCATCCACGATCCGAAGGTTTCCGGGCTCGATGTCCTCGGGCCGGAATTGAGCAAACACTTTCGCGAGTTCGGGTGGCACGAGGATGATTTTCCCGGCGGACCGAAAGGACCCAACGAACAATTCGCCGACGTGATGGTGGACACGCTCGATCTCGTGCGCCCCGAACGTCGCGCCAACAGCACGCGCGACGCCGTCGTCCTCCGCGCCGAGGCTACCGAGCCGGTCTGGAATTACATCACCAATCAATGGGTGACCGTGCCGGGTCAGGAGCGTTGGAAACTTAATCGCCATGCGCTGGAGTCGTTCATTCGCATGCGCGCGCAGGCGAAGGCCGAGGGCGTTGATCTGATTATCGTTTCAGGTCATCGTTATCCGCAGGTTGCTCAAGCGAACGCCGCGCGCGCTGGCAATCCCAATGCGGTCGCGAGTTTTTCCTCCCACTCGCTTGGCCTCGCGATTGATTTCAAGATGAGCCACCGCGAGGATTTCAAAATCAAAGAGACCGGCACGGATTCGATGCCGGAACTCGTGCGCATGCGCGAATCGCCCGTGCACAAATGGCTGTTGCTGCGCGGCGAGGAATTCGGCTGGTATCCCTACCAGAACGAACCGTGGCATTGGGAATACAACCCGCCGGGCTTTCGCGAAATCTACTGGGCCGACTTCCCCGGCGGCGCACCCAAAAGGGAAATCATGCTGAATGAGCCTTGAATGAACTGTGGCTGGTTCGTGAGAACGCGGCAAAAGCTCGACCATCCTCAGAGCACGCGCTTATTCCTGTAGCAGCGGACGTGAGTCCGCTCCATTTGCACGGTGGAAAAGACGGAGCCGACTCACGTCGGCAACTACAA
>CAYWCK010000105.1:0-14071 GCA_964456685.1 uncultured Bifidobacteriaceae bacterium
CCAGCCTCAGTTACTCCGACCCAAACAACAACGCACTGCAAACTTTCGGCGGTAGCGTCATTGTCGGCAATCCCGCCGGTACAACATCGACTACCGCCACGCCCAACCGCCTCCTGCCCGTCAATCTCTCGGGCGGCTACAACGTCACCGCCGGGCCGGGCGCGATCACGTGGATCAGCTTTCTCTACAAGCGGCTAAACTTCGACCTCGGCACGCTGCCCTTTTTGCGTCAGACCACGTTCAGTCTTTTCGAAGGCAGCGGCGAACGCGTACCCATCGGATCGCCGAACACCACGGCGACGGTTTCCAATGTGTTTTCCGTCTGGGGCACCGGCGCGCACAACGTGAATGCTCCATTTCAGTCGCCCGATTACCCGATCACCGCCGGTTCGACCTACTTTGTTTTGTTGAAGGTTGTGACCGATGCCACGACGGCGACCGATACCGCGTATGTGTGGGTGAATTGGACGAATCTTGCCGTCGAGCCCAACATCGCCTCCGCCAGCCTGGTTCAGAACGAAGTGAATCTATCGAGCATCAACGTGTTCCGACTTCAGGCCAGCAACCAAAACACCAGCGGTAGCAACGCCGTTTTCCAAGTCGATGAAATCCGCGTCGGCACGACCTTCAGCGATGTCACGCCCCTGGCCGCCGCGCCGGTTCAGCCGCCCTCCATCACGTCGCAGCCCGCCGATCAATCGGCCGTCGTAGGCAACGCCGCGGTCTTTGCGGTCAATGCGGAAGGCACGTTGCCGTTGCATTACCAATGGTTTTTCAACACCAACACGGTCCTGCAAAACGCCACCAATCCCACGCTCACTTTGCTTAATGTCCAGTCCAACAACGTCGGAACTTACTCCGCCATCATCACCAACGCCGCTGGCGCGACGAACAGTGCTTTCGCAACTTTGACGGTCTTGCCGCCCATCGCGCCGGGCATCACAACGCAACCGCACGACTTCACAAATGCAGTTGGCTTCACCGCCACGTTCAACGTCGGCGTCACCGGCACCGCCCCGTTAAGTTTCCAGTGGTATTTCAACACCAACACTCCCCTGCCCGGCTTGACCAATGCCACCGCGCAGTTCGCGATCACTTCGACCAACCAAGCCGGCGGCTACTCCGTCATCGTCACCAATTCCGCCGGCGCGGTCACAAGCAGTGTGGCGCAGCTCACGGTCGTGCCCGGCTGGCCAACAAATTTGCCGGCGTTCCCGGGTGCCGATGGCGCGGCGCAATTCGTGAGCGGCGGACGTGGCGGCATCGTGTACCATGTGACCAAATTGGATCGCAACATGAACCACGCCGAAGCCGGGACGCTGCGCTACGGTTTGAGCGACGGCAATTTTCCGCCCGATGTGCCCCGCACCATTGTTTTCGATGTCGCCGGAACTTTCTGGCTCGGCCGCTTCGGCGCGGAAAGCAACCACATGCACGGTTGGGACGCCGCGTCGCGCTACAATTTTTCCGGCAACACCACGATCGCCGGCCAGACCGCGCCCGGACCAGTCATTATCGCTGGCGGCGTTACCAAACCCGGCAGCACAAACACTATCATCCGGAACATTATGTTCGCACCGAGCTACGGCATGCGCAGTTTTGAAGACCCGCCTCTGGTCGCGCCGACGCCCGGCGATTTCCCCGATTCGTTTGTCTTCGACGCGGTGGACGTGAGCGGCAAGAACATCATGCTCGACCATCTCACCTGCATTTACGGAACCGACGAAATCATTTCGTGCAACGAAAACGCCGCCAATCTCACCATCCAATATTGCACCATGGCCCAAGGGGAAAATTACCCACAGGCGGACGCTGAAAATCCCGGCGTTTACGGTGGTCACGCGCTCGGCTCTTTGCTCCAGGCCGGTTCGAACGCGAAGATCAGCGTGATCAACAATCTCTACGCGCATCTCTCCAACCGGCTGCCGCGGGTGGGCAGCGAAATCGGCACCGGCGCGCTCAATGATTTTCGGAACAACGTGTTCTACAACTGGTATTCCACCGCTGGCTACGGCGCTAACACGCAGCCAAGCTTCAACAATTTCATCAACAATTTCTATCTCGCTGGTCCGGGCGGCAATGATGTCTCCGGCACGAACATCACCACGGGCAACGCCGGTGGCACGGGGATTTTCAATGGCGCCAGTTCCGCCATGACCCGCGCTTACGTGGCCGGCAATCTCAAGGACATCAACAAAGACGGCGATCCGTTCGACGCTACTTCCGCTGATGCCAATTACGCTTCGGTGGGCCTCCAGCCGACGGCTTACGACATCAACATTGGAGTTACGCTCTCCGCTGCCGCCGGATTCTCCAATGTGCTGCACTACACCGGCGCACGCTGGTGGACGCGGCCTTATGATTTTGCGACCGGCAACACCAATGCGATCACCACCAACGACATCGCGACCTTCGTGGACGAACGACTCACCAAGGAAGTTTTCACCGGCACAGGAAAAATCATCTCGTGGGCCGATGATCCATTCGACTTGAGCCCAAACGAAGGGACCGAATGGAAAAGCCTGCTGGACCTGCGCGCCGATACGAGCACGTTCGCAGCCCCGTTCAACCGCCCGCCGGGTTGGGACACGGATGGCGACGGCATGCCCGACGCCTGGGAAATCGCACACGGCTTGAATCCATATGTGCCAAACAACAACGACGACTTCGACAACGACGGTTTCACCGACCTCGAAGAATACTTGAACGAACTCGCCGCTTGGCCCGCTCCCGGCGAAATCATTTTCACCGGCAACACTAATAGCCGTTACGCTTCCATCTTCAACTGGCAGGTCAACGGCGTAACCGTCAACATCGCCGGCAGCAGCGTCGTCACTTCGTCACTTTGGCAGCCCAGTCGCTACGACACCGCCGTCATCAGCAATCACACCGTCATCGTTGATGCCGTCGGGCAGCACGCCGGATCGCTGCGCCTGACAAATAGCGCCACGCTCAACATCACCAACGGCTGGCTCGCCATCGCAAACTCCTTCGTGAACAGTTCCAACTCCACCGTCTGCGTTCTCGCGCCCGGCGGATTGCACATCACGAACTCGCTGCTCAACGCCGGCACAATGCTACTCTCCGGCAATGCCGCCTTCACCATCGCCGGCACTTTCACCAACACCGGCACGCTCGATATCATGAGTTGGAACGGCACCTTGCCCGCCGGCCTCGTGAACGCCGGGACGGTACTCGATCGAACCGCAATCGTCTTGAGTTCCTTCGAGGTCGCGGGCTCAGATTTCCGCGCTGCCATTCACGGCTATCCGGGGCATAATTATCAGCTGCAATATCGCGACGACCTCGCCGTCGGCGACTGGCAGCCGGTTGGCAGTTCCATCGCGGGAAGCAATGCGCCGATCCAATTTGTTCACTCCGGTGGCGCGGCGGCGCAACAGCGGCTCTATCGCGTCGCGGTTTATCCATAAACATTTTCATGAACTCATTTCGCATTCTCGCCTTCATCACTTCAATCGCCGGGCTCACAGCCGCTTCCTTGCCCGGCGCTGAATCAACGCCAACGACGGCTGCCTCTGCGGCATTGAGGACGCGCTACAAAGTCGCTGTGTGCGACTGGATGATTTTGAAGCGGCAAAAGCTCGGCGCGTTTCAGCTCACGAAGGATATCGGTGCGGACGGCGTGGAGGTGGACATGGGCTCGCTCGGAACGAACGTCACGTTCGTCAGCGCTCTCTCCAACGACGCGCAATGCCGGCTGTTTCTCGACAAGGCCAAGGAACTGGGGCTCGAAATCCCCTCGCTCGCCATGTCGGGCTTCTACGCGCAATCCTTCGCGACCCGCCCCACCGTGCCGCAGATGGTGCAGGACACGATCGACACGATGAAGCGCATGAACGTGAAGGTCGCGTTCCTGCCGCTCGGTGTGATGAGTGATCTGGGCAAACATCCGGAACTGCGACCGGCGGTGATTGAACGTCTGAAAGCCGCGGGCAAGGCCGCCGAAAAGGCGGGCGTCGTCATCGGTATCGAAACCGCACTCGACGCCGCGGGTGAAGCAAAGCTGCTCGACGAAATCGGTTCGCCCGCGATCAAAAGTTACTTCAACTTCGCGAACGCTTTGCAGAACGGACGGGATTTGCACAAAGAGCTCCGCACGCTGGGCAAAGATCGCATCTGCCAGATTCACGCGAGCAACGAGGACGGTGTCTGGTTGCAAAACGATCCGAAGATCGATCTGCCCAAGGTGAAACAAACGCTCGATGAAATGGGCTGGAGCGGCTGGCTGGTGATCGAGCGCTCGCGCGACGCCCGCGACTCGCGCAATGTGAAGAAAAACTTCGGCGCGAATGCGGCGTATCTGAAGTCCGTCTTTCAGGGGCACTGAAAGCTCATGACGATTGCACGCGTAGTTATCTTAAGTCTGGCTTTGACCTTCGCCGTGCGAGCGGAACAGTGGTCCAGCACGCTCAGCAATTGTTCGCCACAACTTACGATCGTTGCGCCCGCCGACACGAACTCCGCACTGCCCGTAATCATCTGGCTGGAGAACCTCGCCGGTCCACCGCGGCGGACGGAATCCGACGCTAAAACACTCTCGGCCTTTACGAATGAGGGCTACCTCGTGCTGCGCGTGGACTATGCCCGGCATCCGCAGGCACGCGTGCCGTTTCTCAACCGTGATCTCGGCAAAATGCGCGATGATCTCCGCGCCAAGACTCTACTCGCCGGGTTCAAGCTCGATGACGCGCACATTTTTATGGTCCCGGAAGGCTGCCGCTTGCAGCGCGACCTCGTCTTCTATCGCGAGGAAAAGCGCACCCTCTCGCTGGACCTGATTTATCCCGCCGCACCCAAGCGGCCCGTTGGCGCGATCATCGAATTTTCCTGCGATAACCAAAGTCGCTTCGGCAACACTTCACTTTCCATTTGCAGCGACACGATCCTCGACGCATTCGCCACTGAAGGTTTCGCGGTGGCGATGGCGGATCATCCGGTGGCCGCGCCCTACAAGGGGCTCGATCCGATGCCGGATTGCGCGCGCAAAATCAAAGCCGCCGTGCGGACGTTGCGCGCGCAGGGCCGGACACTGGGGCTCAACGGTAAAATCGCGCCGGTGGGTTTTTCACGGGGTAGCGGGATGGCACTGATGCTCGTCACGACGGGCACGTTGCCGGAGTTTGACGGCTTCGGCGAATCCACGAATGCGTCCAGCACCGTTCAAGGCGCCGTCGTCATGTCCGGCCGGTTCACTTATCTGGATTTGCTGCCGGACGATAAAATGATTCCGCGCTACGCCAAAGTTTGGGGCGAGCGCAATGCCAGCATGGAAACGTGGCGACGACACGGCGCGCTGGATTACCTTACGGGCGCAACAACGCCGCTGTTCCTGACGATCAACTCCACCGAAGCGCCAGAAGCGCTGCATCAAATGGAAGTGTTGCGCCGCCGGTTGACGGAATTGGGAAGTCCCTTTGAATTCCATCTCGAGGCCGCTCCCCGCGGGCACAAGGTCACGTTAGACCCTAAAATTCTCGCCGAGATGAGCCGCTACTTTCACAGCCGGCTGGATTGAGCAATTTCCTCTCGCGCGGAGCGCATTGGCCGTCGCTGCTAGCGAAATTAGCCAACTCCGAACCAACAGCGAAAGAGTCAGCGCTATCTGCCCTCGACTGCTATCAGTTTCAGAATCGCGACCACGTTCTTCACCGCCTTGGGCACAAAACCGCTGACCTCGATGTACTCAGGCACTTTTGAACCATCCGCGCTCCGCTCCGAGCAGTGATCGTTGTCACCCCACGAACCCAGACCGTCGATCGTCGGCACAGCGTCCCAGATGAGGTTGCCGTCGCTCAATCCGCCGCGCTCCTGCATGTTCACCGGGTAATCCGTTTCCCTCCCCGCCTGCTCGAAGAATTGGTAGATGCGATCGGTCGCCGGGTTGCGGGGCCACGGTTTGCTCTCGGTCAAAATCTCCACCTTGACCTGACAACGATATCCGTCCACCGGACTCTTCACTTCGCCCGGGCCAGCCATCGCGAGCAAGGCAGCCCGGCCCGACTGATACGCTTCGGTGGTAAAGGCACGAAATTCTCCTTCCGCCACCGCTTCATGCGGGACGCGATTCAAAACAGTGCCGCCGCTGACCGTGCCCACGTTGAAAGTGAGGTCGCGCTTGTAATCGGTCAGGGCTGCAATCCGCGGCAACAGCTGGCCTAGTTGCACGACCGCGTTGGCACCGTGCGGATGTTTGCCTCCGGCATGCGCCCCGCGACCGTTGACAGTGACGCGCCAGCTTGCCCGGCCCTTGCGCGCGACGACCATGAGATGCTCCTGGCCCAATCGCCCTTCCGTCTCGAAAACCAGGGCAGCCAGAGTGCCGGCGTCAAAATGTTTCCGGCATAATTCACCAAAGTCGGGCGAGAACATTTCCTCGGATGAATTCAGAAAGAGTTTCCAAGTGATGTCGGCGAATACGTCGGGGGTATGCGCCTGAAGTGTCTGCAAAATGAGCCACATCATCGCGGTACCGCCTTTGATATCCTGCGTGCCGGGGCCATAAATGCGGTCGCCCTCCACCGACCAACGAAAATCATTCCGTTGCTCTTCCTCCGGCGGGAACACCGTGTCGAGGTGCGAAACGAACGCAAGGCTGCGCGAACCGGTACCGCGCCGCGTCAGCACGAGGTGTGGACCGAATTGCGGATTGTTCGATGGGACCAATTCCGCGGTGAACCCCAACGGTGCGAATTGCTGCGCCGTGAAACGTGCCAGGCGCTCCACCCCGACCGGATTGAGCGTCCAGCTGTTGATGCCGACCATCTGCCGCAAGAATTCCCACGTAGCGGGCATCTGAGCGTTGATGTAATTCCTGACCGAACTGGTTTCCAGCATGGCGCAAGGTTGAGAGGAAAACCTGAACCGGTCAACGCAACAGAATTGAATCAAAGCTGGTAACGTGTCGTCAGTCTTGCACCATGAACCAGATGGTCCGCACATTCACAATCCTGCTCCTCAGCGCTGCCGCTCTGTTCGCGGCGGAAGTGAAATCCACAAAAACCTATCGCAACCCACTCGTCGGCGGTGCGAGTTTCGCCGACCCGCATGTCATCAAGGTTGGCCAGAGTTATTACCTTTACGCTACGACTCACACGCGTGGCTACGACGCTTACGTTTCGACCAACCTCGTTGATTGGGAGAACAAGGGCAGTTGTTTCGATGATCCACGGCGCGGCGCTTGGGCGCCGGACGTATTCCACGACGCGAAAGGCGATGGCAGATTTTATCTCTACTACACCGACAACCTCCCGGATCGGAAACCGGGTGGAGCCTACAAACAAATCGGGGTGGCAGTGGCCGATTCGCCGCTGGGGCCGTTCGTGGACAAAGCCGTACTCGCAAGCGATGCGATTGATGCACATCTCTTCCGCGACGACGACGGCAAGTATTACCTCTATTACGTGGACCTGTTCCAAGGCTTCAAAATTCGCGCCCAACCCATGCGCGATCCGCTGACCAAGCAGGGTGAGAGCACCATCGTCATCCGCCCAACTGAAGCATGGGAGAAGATCAGCGGTCACGTCACCGAAGGTCCGTTCATGTTGAAGCGCAACGGCACGTATTACTTGATGTTCTCCGGAACGGGCGCCGATTCGCCGAATTATGGCATTGGCTACGCCACCTCGAAATCGCCCCTCGGCCCGTTCGAGAAGTTCAAAGGTAATCCCATCGTGCAGCGCGGCGGCAAGGTTCTCGGGCCGGGACATCATTGCGTCATCGAAGGACCAGATGGGAAGCTCTGGAACGTTTATCATCAAAAATGGGACGACAAAACCAACTTCAACCGTTTCCTCGCCATTGACCCGATTTGGTTCGACGAAGCCGGGGTACTGCACGGCAAAGCGACGCGCGAAACGGACGAGCCTGCCCCCTGAAATGCGCCAAGCCGTAAAGCGGTTGCCGACCAAATGCCCATCCGACCGCTGCCAATCGGCGGGTAAGACTTCCATCCGCACCGCGGCGCGAACCACCTGACTGTTCGCGACCATGAAATCTTCAATCATTCAATCTCGACTGGTCAAACCCGCCTCGCGCCGCGTAAGGTGAAGCCGAGCGACCATGACTTGTCCTTTGCGCATTCTCGAACTCCATGAGGTCCATCGGAAATCTACCTGACGAAGCCACCACCCGGCGGTTCAGCGATCATCTGGTGGCCTGCGGCATTCGGAATGAGGTCGAGCCGGACGAGGGCCGCGCGTGGACGATCTGGATCAAGGATGAAGATCAGGTCGATGACGCCCGCAAAGCATTGCAGCGGTTCTTGACCGATCCCGGCGCAGACGAATTTCGGAATGCCAGCCAGGCGGCGGCCAAGGTCCGCGCGGCGGAAGCCGGTGAGATGGCGGAATATCGGAAGCGCGTGCGCACCCGCCGCAGTCTCTTGCCGAAGTTTGGCGGTTATGGCGTCGGTCCGTTTTCCTTCGCGCTAATCGTGCTTTGGGTGGCCGTCGCTGCCTACTCCATGCTCGGTTATGATCGCGACTCCTTGAAACCGCTCCTGCTGGCCGACCCGGAAAATGCGAACGGAACTTTTCTACCGGAGGTGCGAGCCGGTGATTACTGGCGATTGATCACTCCGGTGCTGATTCATTTCGGGCCGTTGCACCTTTTCTTCAACCTGATGTGGATTTATCAGCTCGGGTGCATGATCGAAGCCCGCCGCAGCACCGGGCAACTGCTCGCGTTGGTGCTGGTCACGGGCGTATTGCCGATGCTGGCTCAGTATCTGGTAACCGGACCGGGCTATGTTGGCGGGATGTCCGGGGTGGTTTATGGCCTGGCCGGCTTTGTCTGGATGCGCGGAAAACATGATCACACTTCCGGAGTATTTCTCGACGGGCAAAGCATCCAGTGGTTGTTGATCTGGCTCGTGGTGTGTTACACGGGCTGGGTTGGGCGCGTGGCCAACACCGCCCACCTGACCGGCTTGATCATCGGCCTCATCTGGGGCCGGGTTAGCGCCTACTTCGCCACGCGTGCATCGGAGTGATGCCGCCGTAGCGGCAACCGCCCTACCCGCCTTGCGGCAACCACCGCGGATGATCCGCGCCGCTTTCATCCATTCCCCGCGTCAGCAGTCGAGGATGATGGCCATCGGTCTCCATGACCCAGATGCTTGCGGCCCCGCCGGTTTCAGCGCGGCAAAAAATAATCTGCCGGCCATCGGGAGATTCGCTCGCGCGAAAATCCCAGACAGGCGGCTCGCTTTGCGTCAGACGCGTCACCGAACCGTCGCGCGGGTTAAGCCGGACAATTTCAGTGCCGCCCCGCGCCTGCTCGGGTTTGAAGTCCCGATTGAAGTGATCCGTGTCCGGACGCTGGGATTGAAACTCCCACGGCACTCTCGAATCGGGGATTCTTCGCGAGAAGAGAATCGAGCCATCGCGCGTCCACATGGGCATGTTCGAACCACCGGCGTGCTGGCTGCGCGGTCCGTAAGTCGCCCCAAACCACTGCGCCTGACCGCTGGTAAGCACCCGATGCTCCGAGCCATCCGGCCGGCCAATGCAAATATCCGACCAATCATGACCGGGATCGCTCTTGAAATGGCAATCTTGATACAGAATCCACTGCCCATCCGGCGACCAGCTTGTCCCAAAATAAAGATGATCCGGATGCGCCGCGACCCGCACGCGATTCGCGCCGTCGGCATCGCTCGTCCAAACCTGATAGCCTTCCGGTGAGGCGAGATGAAAAGCCACCCGCCGGCCATCCGGGCTCAGGCTGGGGCCATAAGGCAACCCCTCCCCGGCTCGCGTGAATTCCCGCGCGTCCGAGCCATCCAGGTTCATGCTGAAAATCTGTCCGACCTTGTTGCGCACCACCTGCACCAGCATCCGTTCATCGCTCACGAGCAATGCCGGCGTGTAAAACACCGCCAGCCGATCCTTCGTCGCGATTTCGGTCAACGTTCCCTTGTCGAGGTCGTAGAGCCAGAGATGCGTGGGGGTCTGCGTGTAATATTCCTCGAACGGACGGCCCGGCCCGTCGCGGCGCGCCTCCATGCTGAGAAAAATTACGCGTCGGCCGTCGGAAAGATACAGCGCCGGTTGCCACGTGACCTGATTCGGTTGGTTGAATTCGAGGTAACGCAAACCCGTCCCGTCGGCGTTCATCAAGGCGGTCCGCCCTTTTGACGTGAAGAAGAACCGGCCGACACGCCTGGCTCCGCGTTCGGACCTTGGAGCGGTTTGCCGGCAAGAGACGAACGCGAGGCCGGAGGAGAGAGCGAGCGAGGTGACAAATTGGCGACGGGTCATGGCTGCGGATCGTAACAACCCATTCGATTCTCACCACGAAATTCCAACGACGGATTCAATCCCGGCACCTTGGCCGGACGCGGCTCACTTGCCGGCGGATTTCAGATGCTTGTCAAAGAAAGCCATCAACGCCTGCTCGGCCTTCTCCGCATCCGCACCTTTGAATCCGTGGCCAGCGCCAGTCAACGTGAGCAATTCCACTTCCACGCCGCATGCCTGCAGGCGATCCCGCATCCAGACCGCTTGTTCGTAGGCGACATATTTGTCTTCGGTACCGTGCAGCAAGAGCGTAGGAGCGGCGGCGGGTGTCACCCAGTTCAATGGGCTGGCCTCCACGTGACGTTGCCGGGCCGTCTCCCGATTTCCACCCAGGAACAAGGGCAATACTTCCGCTGCATCCACACTTGCGTCGTAGGACTTCAGCAAATTGCTCGGACCATACCGATTCACGACACACGCGACACTGCTGGAGTTTTCGCCGTTGCCGCCGTCGCCTTCGAACTGCTTTACGCCGGCTGTGACCCCGAGGAATTGAGCCAGGTGACCGCCGGCGGAATCACCGGTCACGCCGATCCGCGCCGGGTCAATCTGATATTTCGCGGCATTGGCGCGCAGCCAGCGAACCGCCGCCTTCACATCAAACACCGCAGCGGGAAATTGAAATTTCGGCGCCAGCCGGTAACTGACCGTGGCGGCGACAAAACCGCGCTGCGCCAGGTGCAGGCAAAGTCCGTTGTTTCCATCACGATGACCGCCGCGAAATCCACCACCGTGAATGCACAGCACAGCGGGCATGGGACCGCTGGCATTCTTCGGTCGCGCGAGATTGAGTTGCAGGTGCTGGTCATCGGGGTTCGCGTACTCAATGCCCCGTTCGAAGGTGACGCCGTCGGGGACAACCAATTCTGCCGCCGTGGCCGCGACGCGCGAAACGATTAGGCACAAGCTGAGAACGATGAAGCCGGAGAGATTTTTCATTCAACAATTGTTTCAGAGTGGGAACTGAGCAGCCGGGCCTTTAGCTCAGCTTTAATGGTCCGCCTTCGCACAGCTCTTTCTTTCCAAATGTCTCGAGGCGGTGGCCGACCGCATGCGCCAAGGCCAGATGCAGACGGTTGTGCGCGGTGCGCTGCATTTTGACGGCGCGGCCCATCTTGAAGCCGAACCCGCCACCAATCAGCGCAAAGGGAATGTTGTCCAACGTGTGGCTGTTGCCTTTGCCCAGCTCGTTGGTCCAGACCACGAGCGTGTTGTCCAACAGAGTGCCTTTGTCACCCGGCTCCGGCGTGGTGGCCAGCTTTTCGATGAGATAGCGCAGTTCGCCTGCGAACCACGTGTTGATCTTGATCAACTTGGCTTGCGCCGTTTCATCCTTGTCCGGTTCATGCGAGAGGCTGTGATGATTGTCCGTGATGCCGAGCCACTTCATCTGCGCCTGGCCGACGGACTTGGTGTATTGCAGCGTCGCCACGCGCGCCATGTCGTTCACGAAACTATTGACGAGCAGATCAATCTGCATCCGGCTCAGGCGCGGCACATTGTCGTTCTGATCCGCGATGCCGGTCTCCAAAGTCGGGGGCGCGACGCGCAGTTTGCGCTTGGCAGAATCGGCGATCTCGTTCTCCATCTGCCGCACGAGCGATTCGTGCTGCTCAATCAACCGGCGGTCCTCCACGCTCACCAACTTGCGCACCCGCTGCAAATCCCCGCGCACATCGTCCAGCACGCTGGCGAGGTTTTCCTTGTCGCGCAACTGGCCGTAAAGTTTTTGATACATCTGATACGGATCGGAAATCGGCGCGACCGGCTGGTTCGGTCCGGCGTAACTCATGCGGGTCCACGGATCGGCGCGGTCCGTGACGCCGACGCCAAATTCGAGCGAGCCGAAGCGGGTGCGCGTGTCCTCGCGGCTCTGGAAATAATTCTTCAACTCCTGATCAATGGACGGTCCTTTGGCCCAGCCGGCCGGCGTGTCGGAACCGCCTTGAATGTTGCCGGGAAACAATTCGATGCCGGTGAGCAAACAACTCATGCCGCGCATGTGGCCGTCGCCATCGCCGCGGACCTTGTTCGCCAGGCCGTGCAGAATCAGCATCCGCTCCTTGTAAGCATCCAGCGGCGAGAGAATCGGCTTCAAAGATTTCAACGGCCCTTCTTCCTCCGGCCAGAAATCTTTCGGGATGGTGCCGTTCGGACTGAACATGATGACGAGCCGTTGCCGAGGACGCGCCGGCGCCGCCAGACCGAGGCTCGGCAAACCGATGATGAACGGCAGCGACGCGGCCGAAAGTCCGAGGCGTTTGATGAACTGGCGGCGGTGGAGGGTGTTCATGGTTCAAAGGGAATTGGTTTGCCGATGTGCGCGGATTGCTGCGTTAAAGTCGTCAAAAAGCAAGACGTCCATGTCGAACTGCGCCTTGTGGGTGATAAACGTGTCCAGGTCCACCAATGCCTTTTGCGAGAGTTCAAAAACCGAAGGTGTCAGCCCCATAGACTTTTTCTGGCTGTGCGTTAGGTAGTCGCGGAATACTGCTTCGTCCAAAATGGCAACCTTGGGTAACTCATCTAACAAAGTCGCATTTTCACGGATGATTTTCAGCCACCAATCGTGACGGTTGATTTTTCGACGGAAGCTCATTGCGTAATTGCGATTGGATTAGAACAAAAGCACATTCTGCTGTGTATTGTACTTAGGCGTGCTCATCCCTAGTTTTCTTCTTCAAAGTTCTACAGTCGTGGCACTCAACTGCTTTCGCATCAATATGCCCCTTCGCCTCTTCAAAATACCACTTCTGGTCGCTGGCTTTCCAAATCTCCGTCTTGCCGCATTTGCGACAGACGAAAGGCTTGTCGAGGTAAAACTCCGGCAGGCTGCCATACGTGTTGATATGCGACAGCTTGCTGTGATCCGCAGGAAGCGATGACGGGTGATCTCTCTGTTGGAGCGGAGTGAGATCCAGAATTCTTTCAGCCTCGCGCACTTCTTTTTCGGAAGCATCTCGGCCAGTATTCATCCGTGGCTTCATTTCTTTTTCGCCGTTTGCACCGGGGTCTCCGCACCGTGCGCCGCCGCGGTCACGGCGATTTCCACCAGCAGCTTCTGCAGGTTGAAGCCGGACGCGATGAAGGTCTGGCGCATTCGGGGCATGACGTCCGGACCATACGCCAGGACCGGTTGTTTTACAACCTGATGCCACATCTGCTCGATGAAGGCATTTTGCGCCGCCTCGCTCGTAATGGCGAATTGCGCGATGTCGCGCGCGCCGGTCAAGCGGATGGTTTCGCCGTCGCCGGTCTGGTATTCGCCGCTCGCGTCAATCGGCCGGTTCTGCTCGGTCGTCCGGAAGCGGCCCACGGCGTCGTAATGTTCCAGGCTGAACCCAAGCGGATTGATCACCGAGTGGCAGGTCTGACAATTTTGCGGGCGCGTCAATTCAGAGACCTTTTCACGCATCGTCAGGTGCGGCGAAAACTCGGCATCCTTGAACGCCACGGCCATCGGCGGCGGTTTCAGCGTCCGGCCCACAATGTTGCGCGTCAGGAAAACCCCGCGATGAATCGGCGACGTCTGTTTCGTGTAGGAAAAAGCCGCGAGCAGATACGGATGCGTGAGGACGCCGGAGCGCTGGCCGTCGGCCGGCTGCACGCGCACGAAATCGTCCGTCGCATTCGTCGTGAAGCCGTAGAATTGAGCGAGCCGGTTGTTCACGTAGAGGTAATCCGCCTGCAGGAGCGCGCGGTAATCGGCAGCGCCGTTCCAGAAGGTGTCTTCCAGAAAAAGGTCCAGCGAC
>CAYWCK010000106.1:0-13883 GCA_964456685.1 uncultured Bifidobacteriaceae bacterium
CGGGCGGACTCGCAATCGTTGCCGGCGTAATGAAATTGGCCGTGATGTTGTCGCTGTTGACGACTCCAACCAGTGAGCCAGCCAAAGGCGGATTGGTGATCCCGTAAACTCGATTTGTGTCAAACGCAGTCACGGTAAGCGGGGCTTTGGCCACGATAAGGTCGAACACATCGTTGGTGCTGAGGGCGGGAGTTCCGTTATCTATGGCCGTGACAGTCACCGAATTTGTCCCGGCGGCTGTGGGTGTGCCACTGAAGGTGCGCGTTGCGGGTGTGAATGTAATTCCGGCGGGCAATCCACTTGCGGAGTAAGACAGGCTTTGGCCGGCGTCGGGATCGCTGAACGCGTTTGCGGCAAAAGTGAAGTTGAACCCCGTGCCGTAATAGGCGCTCGTATCTGAAATGGGATTCGCGACTACGGGTCTGTTGTTTACCCCGGTGCTAAAGTTGTACTTGAGGGTAAAGAAATCACGATTGCCAACAGCGGCATAATTGGTCTGTCCATCCGACCCACCCGTTACAACGATTTCACCCAAGGTGCCAACTGCCAAGGCGCGGCTGGAGAAGAACTGGTCGTTCCCATTTACAGGGCCGTTATAGATTGCAGAGGCGAGTATCGCGCCATTCTCGCTCGCGAGCTTGACCGTGTGGAAATCTGTCTTGCCACCGGCGTATAGCCAGGCGGCGACGATGACATCGCCAGCGGCGTCGGTGGCGATGGGAAAATCAAAGTTTTGATTCGCATTCGTCAAGCGCTGCTCCCAAAGCGGGAGGCCGCTTGCACCATCATATTTGACCGTGTAGCAGTAAGTGCCTTGGGAAAACCCAGTCACCAGACCATTGCCGTTTAGATCCAACGTGATCGCCGTAGGGGTATCGGCGCCGCCGCTGTTGAAGCGCTGCTCCCAAAGCAAGGCTCCGTTACTGCCAGCATATTTTGCCGTGTAGTAATCGTCATTCGATCCATTGGAGGAACGTCCAGTGACGACGACGTCTCCGTTGGTGTCGAGACAAAGCGCTTTGCCGTAGTCATTGTTGTTGGCCGGGCCGTTGTAACGTTTCTCCCAGATCAGCGATCCATCGACCGCAGCATATTTCGCGGTGTAGATATCCTGGTTTGTCCCGCTGTACGAATTGCCACTCACGTAAACATCCCCAGCCGCATCTACCGCAATTGCGCTCGCTTCATCCGTTTGGGAAGTGGCCACTCCGCTGTATCGCTTTTCCCACATCAAAACGCCATCGCTGGCGGCATACTTCGCGGTGTAATAATCGAACCCGGTGGTGCTGGCGTAAGAACGTCCGGTAACAATGGCATTCCCGACGCTATCCACGACCAAACTGCGAGGCTCATCGATGTTGTTGGCTGGGTTGGCGTAACGCTGCTCCCAAATCAATGCGCTGTCCGCCGCCGCGTATTTGGCGGTGTAGTAATCGTTGCCGGAGTTGCCCGTCACGATCACGTTGCCCAAGGAATCGAGAGCCATCGAGATCAATTCGTCGCTCGTGGCATTAGTATTGCCGTAGGCATGCCCCCACAAAACAGCGCCAGCGGGCGAATACTTGATCGTATAGAAATCCAAGCTCCCAGTTACAGGGATCGATGAATTTCCCGCTACGATGACATTTCCAGCAGCATCAATCGCGACACATTTGGGAGTGTCTTCCAAGTTTCCGGAGCCATCAAATGTCTGTTCCCAAGCCAAAGCGCCATCTGCGGACGCGTAGCGCGCTGCATAAAAGTCAGCCACCCCAATTGCGGTCGGCTTCATGCTGCCGGCCATCAAGATATCACCACTCGGGTCGGCAAAGACGCCCACGGGTGTCGCGTCGGAGAGCACCGAACCGCTATAGCGCTTGGCCCAAATTTCCGTCCCATCGGCTGCGGCGTATTTGATGGTATAGAAGTCACGACTATTGCTGGCATCTGAATACCCCGCCACCACAATATTGCCGGAGCTATCCACGGTGACTGCATACGGTTGATCGTATAAATCTGGCGAACCACTATAGCGCTTCCACCAAACCGTCGCGCCCGTGGCGGCGGTGAGTTTCAGCGTGAAATAATTATAGCGCCCGCCGCTGTCGGTAACGTAACCAGTAACAGCAACATTTCCATCCGCATCCAAAGCCACCGCCCTGGCCCGATCTTGGCGGGTTGAGGAGGCCGAATCATAAAACCGGTGTGACCAGATCAACGCTCCGTCGGCTGAGGCATATTTCTCGATCAGAAAATCACTCGCCGAGCCACTGGCGACTGAGCGGCCCGCAACAACTACGTTCCCCCCGGCATCCAAGGCTAACGCCGCCGCCGCATCATATTTGCCTAGGGCATCGTAACGGCGTTGCCAGAGAACCGAGCCGTCGAACCCGGAATACTTGATGGTATAAAAGTCGTAATGACCTGACGCAACCCACGCCTCGCCGGTGACCACCGCGTCACCGTTCGTGTCCATCGCGATGGCGACCGAATTGAAGCTGATGTTGCCGCTGCCGTTGGTGCGTTGCACCCAAAGAATGGCGCCATCGGTAGCGGAATACTTAACGAGGCAATTCGTCCCGGCTGACTGCCCCAGGACAAGTGCGTTCCCCGCAGGGTCCACGGCAACTGCTGACACGGTGTCCTCGGAGTTTCCAAAGCCCGTGTAATTGGATTGCCATGAGATGGTGCCATCGGCGGCTGAATATTTCGCAACGTAGAAATCGTTATTCAATCCGTTGAAACTGTGGCCGGACACGAAAATATCGCCATTCACATCCACCGCCAACCCTTGGGGCACATCGTTGCGGTTTGCGGGACTGTTGTAACGACGGGTCCAAAGCAACGCGCCAGCACCCGAATACTTGGAAGTCACCATATCTTGGCCGGTGAGATAATTGTCGGAAGTGCCAGTCACGATTAAGTTGCCACTCGCGTCTTGGACCGACCGGGTCGCGACGTCATCAGCGTGCTCGGTTCCGTTATATCGATTGCTCCAAATGCCACTGAAAGTCTCAGGGGAGGCGACGAAAGGAATTACGGTCGCTGTTGCCTCGGAAGAGACGGCAGGTGGGCTACAGATGCCGCTGACAACGCAAACGTAACCATGGCCGGCCCCGGCAATGTCGCCGGCATTTGCTGAAGCTATAGTCAGCATGGCTGATGTCGCGCCTGAAATCCTCCCGCCATTGACCAGGTTTGTGCCATCCCGCTGCCACTGATAGGTCAGGCTTGTGCCGGCAGCGCTGATGGCAAATGCAATGATTCCCCCTTCGTAATTGGTGAGCACGGTCGGCGTTGGACCACCGGTGATTGTAGGGGGCGTAAGCGCCACCACGGAGGCACTTCCGGTCATGGCCTTGGTGCAGCCATAAATGTTGTTGCTCGCTGTTATCGTGTACGTCGCAGTAACCGGCTGGTTGCCAAATGAAATTGCCGAGCCGGTGCCAGCGACAGAAATTCCCGCGTAAACGGAATTCGTATTCAAGAGGTAAGTCGCGCCCAATTGTGATCCGCTCAACCCCACGACGGCGCCTCCACATTGGTTGCCACCGCCCGTGACTGAGAATGACGTCAGAGTGGTGGGAATGCAGGGGCCGACGTTTACAGTGAACGCCTGAATACCGTTGTTGGCGTTCATTGCGTAAAGGTGAGCCGTGAAAGTTCCATCTCCGTTGTTTACTTGGTCGCCCCAAGCCACCGAACCGGCGTCGGAGGAATTCGGATTCGACAGGGTGGCGGACGAAGTGGCCAGGAGTGAAAGATTCGTGGGATTTGATGCATCGTAAATGCGGACGCGGGAGTCGCTCAAACTGATCGTGGCGAGCAATGGAAAGCCGTTCACGACCGCGTAATCCATTGGGGCATCGCTGGAGGTTGCCTGCACCGGCGTAGCGAGGAGCCTGCTGATGCCAGGAGGCGTTACTGCATTGGTCGTGGGAATGCCTGCGGCGGAAGGCCCGCCCAAGGCTGCGATCTCCGCCGCCGACAGCACGCGATCTTGGAATTGGATGCTGTTGACATAGCCAACGCCGGTTTCATTGTTCTCGTCGGAGAAGAGAGTCGCAAGCGGTCCGAGCGCCCATCGCCCATCCGCTACCGCCTCGGCGGTGGGTAGGTACTGCATCGGATTCGATCCCAAGGGTGTAGCGCCCACCGGGCCGGTGAGCACATTCGTACCATCAATGTACTTGCCGAGTTCACGCGTCGTGGAATCTACCGTGAAGGCGACGCGATGCCAGACGTTGGGTGTCAGGTTGCCCTGGTATTGGCCGCTGATGCCAAGGGCATTTGCCCCGTTGACAAAGAAATCAGCGTCCGTGGTCAGGGTACTGTTGGTCTCCGTTTGCCAAAGAGACCTGAAGCCGGTGCTGGTGGATGGGTAGAGGATATCCATGATCACGGTGTACTGATTGACCTTGGTGCCACTGGGGCTGGCGTTGGGTGAACCGCCGTGCGGCATGCGGTAACCTTGCGTGGAAGAGCAGGCTGGAAATCGCATCACGTTAGCCGGCTGCCCACCAATGTTCGCAATCCCGAAACTTGTCGTCGTGCCAAATTGCGTCAAGCTCGCGGTGGTGCCACGGTATTGCAAGGGGCTGCCAACGGTCGCGTTGAGATTTCCCGCCTCAAAATCCCATTGCCCCGTAACTGAGGCGAGCGACGGGTTGATCACGGCATAACGAACCGGGTTGTTGCCCGCACCGCTCTTCTTCGCGCCGAAAACATGTGTTGAATCCACGAAGGTAAGTCCCAAGCCAAAATCGCCCGCAGTGGGTTGAGTCGATACGAAGGGAGACAGACTGCCGGCGAAGCTTAAACCGTCGGTTGTCGCGAGGAGGGCAAAGCTGTTCCGCAAACCGGAGCCGCCGCCAGTGTATTCGCCAGCAATCAAGCGCGTGGCAGCGCCGCCACCGATAACATCAAAGTCGGTCCCCAATTGCCCCGCAGTGAGGTTCGTTGAACTGAAGGCCACGGTGGGCGTCGAAGACTCGTCCGCCCAACGATAAACCCGGAAAGGGGTGGAGCCGTTCACGGGATTGCAAGCATTGGCGACATATATGGCACCGTCTTGGCCGACCCCCACTGTGCTTACCGTGAGCGTTCCACCATTGATGATCCCGCTGCCCAGCGGTAATGCACCAAGATCGGCGCCGGTGAGTTTGTCGAGGATGCGGATGTTTTCTCCTCCGTTGCGACTGACGAGGTAAAGGTGGTTATTTCCGTAGGCGATCCCGCGTTCAAGGCTGGCGGTGCCGAGATAACTGTAGCCATTTTCGCCGGGTGTGAGCCAGCCGTCCGGGCCGCCAAAACCAGCTAGCGGCGCGAGCGAAACTTGTGCCCGCGCAGGTGCTGCGAAATTAATCCCTGCGAGGAGCAGGCCGAAGAGCATCACTCGATGCGAAGGAGTGCTGAATGGAGGAGGGGTCTTCATGAGGGGCGAGAGTTGATTCTCTGAACACATAGGCTTTCACCACCTCTACAAAGAATTTCCGGAGCGAGGTTACAGAGAATCTGCCCGACAGTCCGACGACCTGATTCGGCGACCGGCTAGAAGGATCGGTTTCCGTCGAAGCTCAGTCCTGCCAGTTGAGTCCGCGCGCGGCTAGTTCTTGGCGCAGTTTTGCGAGGTCCCACTCGAAGACCCGATTGCCCTGGGTCAATAGCCAAAGCCGGTTGCCGTCCTCGCGCAGCTTGATCACCGCGCCCAGCAACGGCTGCGGGGGTTGCAGTTGGATGAGGCAGCGCGCTTCCGGCATCGCGTACAGTTGGACTTCTCCCAGCCCTCGCACCAAGGCCATCAGACGTCCGCCTTGCGCGAACGTGGCATTGCCGCCGCCCTCGTGTTGAAAATGAAATGCCTGCTTCCAGTTGCCCGTCTCCCACACGACATGGCCATCGGCGCCGGTGCCAACCAACCATTTGCCGTCCGGCGAAAAACTCGTTAGCCAGACGCGATGGCTTTTGCTCGTGAAAACCTTGCGGCGGCTCGCAGTATCCCAAATCTCCATGACCGTGGGCGGCTGAGGCGTCGTGGCGATCCAGTGCGCGTCCGGGCTGATCGAAAGGTAGCCCCGATCCGGCGGCATGGTCTTCGCCTGTTCGGGATTTCCCGCGGGCCAAATCTCCGGATTATTCTTGTGCCCGCGAATGAGCCAGGACTGCTTGTCCTCGCCTACGGAAACCAGATTGGCCACTCGCGAAACCAGCGTCGGCTGCTGAGGACCGACACCGATGATGGTGGCTATCCCGTCATCGCCCGGGCCTTTCTTCAACGCGTAACGAAAAGTTCCCTCCCCGCCGCGGCTGTAGATGATCCCGTCATCGTGTGGGCCGAAAAACACTCGCGGCAGGCCGCTCTTGTGCGCTTCGGTCGGCACGACGAAAAGTTCACGCTGCGATTCTGTGTCCCAAAGCCGGCAGTCGCTGAAAGTTGCGGTAACCAGGAAGCGTCCGTCCTCGCTGGTGTCCATCCAGCTCGCATCCACCTCCCCCTGGCTGGTGGTTTGAAACTCGCGGAAGACCGCGGGCAAATGGAACTCGCTGATGCCGATTTGGTCCGTCCCGGCGCCCGACGCGATCCGGTTTCCGTCCGGCGCAAACTGGAGCGCATGGTGCGACCCGGTTAGCGCCTTGAAGACGACCTGCCCATTGCGACGATCCCAAACTTGCACGGTGCTGTCGCGAGCGGTGGAGGCCACCCATTGGCCCGCCGGATGGAATTCAAAAATGAACGGCGTGGAGGTGTGTCCGCCGAAGCGGGTGAGCAAGGCGCCGGTAGCCGCGTCGAACAATAAAACATCCCGGCTCCGCTGGTCCGCCGCCGCCACCAATCGTCCGTCCGGTCTCCACGCCGCCCAGTCAACGTAGGTTTCGGCCGGAACGGTCCAGAGGGATTTCGCCTCGGCAAAATTCCAAATCTGCAAGGCGTTGGTTTGCACGATGACCAACCGCTCACCCGCAGGATCAAAGCGAACGAACTGCACGTTGGTTGCTGGCGGCAACAGCGTGCGGCGGTTGCCGTCCGCCAAAGAGTGCGCGCACAACCCTTCAGTCAGGGTATGATACACCACGAGTTTTCCGTCCGGGGCAAAATCGAAAACACCGGTGGCCTGATCGTTCGGCGCAAGCGACAGCATTGGCTCGTTCAGATTCCGATCCCAAACGTCAAGGTGCTGGTCGTGATATTGAACGGCGAACTTTTGTCCATCCCGGCTGAACACGACCATATCCAATCGGCGGGCGGTTTTGGTTCTGCCCTTCGGCGCTTCCGGAAAAAAGCGCAGTAATGAGTTATCTTTGGTGGCGCGGAGCTCGCAGCCGCCGCTGGTCCGGCCCACGACGTAGGTTTCGAGATCGGGTGAGAGAGCGCATCGCAGATTCTGGCCACGAACCCGGTGCGGCCATCGGGCCAGCAGGCGGGCATCGGGTCTGGCCAGTGCTGCGGCGGCTTCGCTGCGGACTTCAAGGGAGTTCTTGATGGTAGCCGCCTTCTCCACCGCCGCCAGCGCATCGAAGCGCTGCCCCAGTTGTCTCCCGGTGAGTTGCGCTTGGGCCTGCGTGAGCAATGAGTCATAAAGTGCCCCCTTCGTCCGACGATAAGCGCGATTCAACACCAAGCCACCGAGCACCAAAGCGAGCACCAAAGCGGTCGAAACCGAAGCGAGCAGGGGATTGCGCCGGATCCACCGTACGAAGTGTTCCGTGGTCGCGGGCGGGCGCGCGAGGATTGGTTGACCTGCAATCCAGCGCCCCAATTCATCGGCGAGTTCGTTGGCGGAGGCGTAGCGCCGCGCAGGATCTTTTGCCAGACACTTTAGGCAAATGGTTTCCAGGTCAGCATCCACTTCTCGATTCTGCTTCCGCATGGAGGGCGGGTCAGCTTCCACGACTTCGCGCAGGATTGCGGTTGTGGAATTGCCGGCAAAGGGCGGCTGGCCACACAACAATTCGTAGAGAATCACGCCGAGGCTGTAGATATCCGCCGCCGTGGTGAGGTCCTTCATCCTGCCAGCCGCTTGCTCGGGCGCCATATAGGCTGGAGTGCCCATAATCGCGAGTGTCAGCGTCAGGCTGCTCTCGTCATCCAGAATCTTCGCCAGACCGAAATCCGTGATGTGCGGACGGTTTTCGCCATCCAGCAAAATATTTGTGGGTTTCAGATCGCGATGCAGAATGCCGCGCTGGTGGGCGAAGTGAACCGTGCGGGCAATGACCTCCATCAACGCAGCGGCAGCGCGCGGCGCGAACCGCTTTCGCTTCATTGCATCGCGGAGCGTGCCGCCCTCCACCAGCCGCATGCTGAAGAACGATTGCCCATCGTGCTCGCCGACTTCAAAAAGCGGCACAATGTTCGGATGTTCGAGGCGGGCGGCGGCTTCGGCTTCGGCTTCGGCTTTGAAGCGTTTGACGTGGGTTGGGTTCGCGAAAACACCGCCGTGAACCAATTTGACGGCGACCAGTCGATTCAGACTGATTTGCCGTGCGCGGAAGACAACTCCCATACCTCCCCGTGCCAGTTCCGCCAACAGCTCGTAGTCGCCGAAGGAACGAGTGACGGGAAGGGCGCTGGCTTCTACCTGCAATTCCTGAGTCTTGCTGCCCGGATCGGCTGCCGCGATGCCGAGTTGCAGCAAGCAATTAGGGCACAAGTTCTCGGGAGCGCCGGATGGGAGCGGCAGACCGCATTCGGGGCAGAGGCGGAGCGACATGTTTAATCGTTCACAAAGAAAACCCGGCCAAAAGTTA
The DNA here is from genome assembly GCA_964456685.1 of uncultured Bifidobacteriaceae bacterium. GTDB lineage: Bacteria > Verrucomicrobiota > Verrucomicrobiia > Limisphaerales > JADLHS01 > CAYWCK01. The sequence continues at coordinate 8,728 of CAYWCK010000106.1, forward strand.
CGCGCGGTGTCTGCGATCTGCAGCGTGATCGGGGAGCACTCCCGCTTGCGCCCCACCCAAGCACCGTTCCGCTCAGATTACACAAGTTCTGCTTTCCGCAAACGGAAGGCAGGTGGGACACGCCCGCCTCATTCGGCGGGCCGCGGTGTCAGGAAATTACCGCACCGAGACGGCGATGAAGTGGCGCAGTTCCTCGTCCACTTCGGCCGTGCCGCCGACTGTGCGGGCGATTTCCGCGCGCAACATTTCGCCATAACGCTGTCGCAGTCGATGCGCCGCCACTTTCACCGCACCTTCGCTCAAGTCATGCCGTGCAGCGATCGTCGCGTAGGAAGGACCTTGCCGGTCGCCCTGCAGGTGCAACCGCAGGTCGGCGAACAGGGCTTCCTTGCCGCCGACGGCGCATTCCGCGCGCAATCCTTCGAGCACCCGCGCCAACATGGTGAACACCCATTGGCGCTCGAAGAGTACTTCCGGGGTTTCATTGTCCGCCGGCTCCTCGCTGAATCTTGCCTCGCTACCGGCGAGATCCAGCGCGATTGCCTTTTCACCGCCACCGCGTTTTTGGGCACGGGCGCGATGCCACTCATTTGCCAAAAAGTTGTTGAGCAGGCGCAACAAGTAAGTGCGGAATTTTGCCCCTTCACGCTCCAGCCCCGCCAGGGACTGGTACTCGATTAGGTGGACAAAAAAATCCTGAGCAATGTCCTCGGCATCTGCCGGGGAATAGCCACGGCGACGGATGTACAGATGGAGCGGACACCAGTAGTCAACATACAGCCGGGAGAAAGCTTGTCGGGCGTCTTCCCCGTCCCCACCAGCTGCTTGGAGGACGGCTGTCCATTGGGTCGTGGCAAAAGCCGGACGAGGTGATTCGCGCAAGGACCCAATGCTCATACGCCGCGCCCCATTCAGTTGGTGCTTTTAAGCAACCCAGCCGTGGTTCTCGCGCACCTGAATCATCGCGGCGAGAATGTCGTTCCAGGTCTGTTGCTTCATCAGCACTTCGTTGGGGAACATGCAGCCGTCCCAGCAGATGTGCTTGAGCTTCTTGGTGACCTTGCCGCTGGCGTCGCGCAGCCAGTAGCCGGAATCGCGCGCGATGTTGAGTTTGCCCTTCGGGTCAGTCGCGAGGCAGTGGCGGCCGGTCTTTTCGTGCGAGCCGGAACCAAACACGCTGCCGTCGTTTTGCGCGACGTGGAAATCAATTGTCCACGGCCGCAGGGCATTGGTGAGCTTGGTCATGGCCTTGTGGAATTCGGCCGGCTCGGAGTGGTAATTCTTGGGCACAAGGCGATGCGCTTCGGCGTTTGAGCCGAGCGTGTAAAGGTGCGTGTGCGACATGTCCGCCTGAAAACCCACGAGCTTGGGCAGGCCGACTTCTTCGAGCAGGTTTACCATGTTCTTCCAGGAGTGCATGCCGGCCCAGCAGATTTCGCCCTCGGCGGCTAAGCGTTCGCCATGGTCTTTTGCAATCTTCGCGGCTTCCTTGAAAGTCTTCGCGATCAACTTGGTGTTACCTTTCGGATCCTTATCCCAATCCGTCACGCTGGCGGCGGAATCGATGCGCACGATGCCGTAGGGCCGCACGCCCAGTGCGCGCAGCTTTTTCGCGATGCGGCAGGCTTTGCGTACCGACTTCACCCAGTTGGCGCGCTTGGTTTCGTCGCCCATGGCCGAGCCGTCAAACCAGACCGGCGCGACCACGGATCCGACGACAAATCCTTTGCTGCGGATCTTGTCCGCCAGCGCTTTGATGCCGTCGTCATCAATATCAATCGAGGTGTGCGGGTCGTAGAGGAAGAGATCCACGCCGTCGAACTTCACGCCGTTGACCTCCGCCTTGGCGGTCAAATCGAGCATGGTGTCGAGGTCAATGAACGGTTCCGCGCCCGGGCTGCCCTTGCCGACGAGACCGGGCCACATGGCGTTGTGAAGTTTCGGATAATTGTTGGTGCTTTGGGTGGCGCTCATAAAGTCGGTTGCGATTGCGGCGGCAACTTAACAGGAGACTTTTTCGCGGCGCAATCGGAAACTCCACGGGTCAGCGCAGCGGCTGTGCGCCGGTTTCCCGCTCCCGATTTTGAAGCGTGGTCGCCATGTCTGGAGCGAGTTGCCGTCGCTCAGGGGGACAAACGCGCGCGAAAGAATTGGCGTGCCTGATTCGAAGCGGATTGAGTGAATTCGAAATCGCCCGCCTCGTTCGCCAGATTGGTCACCGCGGACCATTGCGCCAAATTCGTGCTCGCTTCGAGCGTGAGCGTGCCCGCGTCACTGAAGCCGCGCATGCGAATCTGTTCCGCTGGCAGCCATTCGATGGCGCTGAAGCGGACCCACCGCCGGGGCGTGACGCTGGCCCAGGTTGGACCGACACGCAATTCGTCCCATTGCATGCCAGCGGGGACGCTGGTCGCCGTGTTTTGGCGGATATTGAAGCGGTCGATGACAAATCCATCCGTTCCCGTGTTGGCCGTGACGAAACCGTTCGTCGGGGCGGCCGCGGAAGCAAAACTTGTCGCGCTCGGGTTGACCCATAAAGTCACGGCGTTGGGCGCTACGGCGAAGTCATACTTGCCGACGAGAAAGAGCGTGTCGCCGGCGCGAAATTCCGTCGTGGCAAACGTGGCCGTCGCGCCCGTGCCACCTTTTTGCACGCCGACGGCAAAGCCCGTTGGCGAATTGCTTTTGACCATGACCGCCAGCCGAAAATTACTCGACGCGTTGGTGTCGGCGAAAGCCCCGGCTTGCGAGGCAGCGCCGTTCCAAGTGCCGTAACCGAGGTCGTTGATCCGGAACAACGCAGAGAAGTAGATTGCGCCGCTGCTCACGTTTGTGCCGAACAGTCGCCGCACGCCGAGCCCGATACCGCCGTTGGTCACGCTGTTGCCAATTGCCGGCATCAGCCCCGGATAGTTGAGGCTGCCCGCGACCACGGAGAGATCATTTGCTCCGCTGCCGCCATACGCCCAGTTCGCCGGCGAGTTCGAACTCACCGGCCCGCCAATGTTCGTATAGTTGAAAGGCTCGTAAAGAAAGAGCGGGCTGTTGGAAATGACCGTCAGGCTGGCGGCTGCGCTCGTCACGCTTCCGTAGAGGTTCGTGATGACGACGGTGTAATTCCCCGCGTGGCCCGGTTGAACATTTGTGCGGGTAAATGTGCTGTTGGTAGCGCTGGGGAGGGGAAGGTCATTGAAACTCCAGCGATAACTCAGGGGGCTCGCGCCGCCGGCCCCGACACTGAAGGTCGCGTCCGAGCCAATGGCATTGGTCAAACTGAACGGCTGAAGGGCGATGTATGGCGCGGTGTTCGAGGTGGACAGTCCGACGAACGGCGCGCCGGTGGAGAACTTGAACAGCACAGCGTCGCCGCCGTTTAGGTTGAGCGTGAGTTGGCGGCGCGTGTTGACGATGGGCAGCGCTACGTTGGTCAACTGGCCCGTGACGGGATCCAGCAAGTCCAGAGTTGTGAACGTGTTCAGGAAATTGAGTTTGATCTCCTGCGCGCAATCGGTGGCAGTGCCGTTGGTGGCCGTGAGACCGTTCACGACCATGAGATAAACCTGGTTGGTGTGGTCGGTCCCGTCGAACGATTCGTCCAGTGGCTTGAACCACGAAAGGATTACATCGCCGGGTTGGCCATTATTCTTGGTTCCGGTGTTGGTGACCACCCAGCCGCGGAGGTACGGATCGTTTCGGTCGGCAACCCAATCCGTATTTGGATTTGTTCCGGTAGGCCCGGCGTAGAAATTGACCGGTAGCGGATTCAATGTGCCGTTGGCGTCGCGACCGCGGATGAACATGATGCTCGTGGTCCAGGATGCCGTCGCTTCGTCAATGGGCTTGAGCCGCACCAATGCTTGGCCAAGGTTCCGTGCCCGCAAGGCGGCGTCTGCCTTCTCGTAGTAGAGCGCGTTGGGATTGCTGTCGCCGCCGGGAGCGGTGAACAACGAGGACGAACCGTTGTTGTAGATGAAATCGATCAGCACCTTCGCGTTGAACGCGAGCGCCCCGGAATGATTCAGCCGCAGTTCGGAAGCCGAGGGATCGCGGTACACGGTGTTGTTGTAATCCTGAACGGCATGAAAGGTTTGCAGGTAGCTGCCGAAAGGAAGGTTGAACGCGCGGGAAATGTCCCGGTAAATCCGCAGATGACCGTACCACTGCGTCGGCGGGCCGCCCAGTGGTGGGCCGATGTGATTGGGCGCGTTGTTGTCCCACACGGATTGCCACGGATAGGTGTCGAAGCAAATCATGTCGGGTTGGGCGCGGGTGATGAAATCTATCAAGTTGGCATCGCTGACCTGCCCACCCCAGTTGTTGGCGGAGAGGATGGTGTTCGGCCAGTTCGTGCGAATAGCATTGAACCAGTTCACGGCGCGGGTGCGCGTGGCGTCGTCATTGAGATTCCACTCGTCCGCCAGTTGTAGGTTGACGCATTGGCTCAGGTAGGCGGCCTCGCTGCCGAGCGGCGGCATGTCGTTCTCGTCATAAACCCAGCGCGCCCACGGAAAGCCCGGCGCCGGCCCGAGAGCGGGCATTCCGTTGTACGACCGTGGCGCATCCCAAAGCCAGATGACGGCCGTGTAGTTTGCATTCGAGTAACGGCTCAACGTGAACGTGTCGTACGTGGCCACCATCCCTTCGATCTGAAGCCCGCGATTGATAAAAATCTGGTTGGCCTTGCTGATTTGGGTGAGGCCGACGGTGCAGCTGTAACCGAATATCGCCACAACGAGGACGAAACAACGGGGGAACATCATTCCTTTCAACCGTAACAGCCGGAGGGACTCCTGCAACTAGAGATTTGGATTCGGGTAACCTGGGGAGAATCGGCGGGCTGGGCGAGGAGAAGGTGGGACACACCTTCTTCAACGATTCGGTGTCGGCAGCAGTTCAATGCCGGAATGATCCGGTCGCACTCTCAGCCGGATGCTGCGTATGGCATTCTGCTGCGCGTCCTTAGTGTGATGGCCGCCGGTCGCGAGATAGGTGACGAACAGCGAACCGTCCGGCAATTCCATCGCCTTGCCGTAACCGTAGGCACTGTCCACGAGGAAACCGTGATTCTTCGCTGGCGCAATCCATGTCGCGCCGCCGTCCGTGCTGAAGATTACGCGCAAGCCACCCGCGCCATACGAGCCGTGCAGGCAAACGAG
>CAYWCK010000107.1:0-13762 GCA_964456685.1 uncultured Bifidobacteriaceae bacterium
AACGGCTCGCTGCGTCCTCGTCTTTGGCTCGCTGCCAGCGGCTTGATGACGCCAAAAGTTTCAGAAATTGTCCCATGGCTATCCCCTCTCCCAGCGGGAGAGGGCCGGGGTGAGGGAGAGCGCTGCGCCTCGGCCAGACGGCCACAGTTTTAATTAAACCGCTATAAACTTGATCCGGTAAACTCGCCGGCAAGGTGCCGGTGCTCCCAGGTTTGGGGGCGGCGGCGCTTTCGGCGGGAACAGCGCATGGCCTAATGGACTGGGTAGGGCGCGCACTCCGCTGCGCGCCGTCGTGCTTCTTGAAGGGGGTTGCGGCGCGCACGGAGTGACGCGCCCTACCTGCCAACGCAAACCCATCTGAAAATCCATTCTGGCAACCTGGTCGCGTGGTCTTCGGCGGGAACAGCGCATGGCCGTTTCGTCGGATCCTATTGCGCTCCCTTGCCACCGGCGGGTTTGGCTTGTCATTTGCCCCCGGGCCCGTTTCCCTGCTCGTCGCAATGAATGCTTCTTCCCATCCGCACCGGATCTTCCCACGTTTTGCGGCTCTCGCGTTTCTCGCCCTCAGCACCACCGCCGTCACGTTCGCCGAAGACCTCCAGCCCATCTTCAACGGCAAGAATCTCGACGGCTGGGTGCAGCGCGGCGGCAAGGCGGATTACAAGGTCGAGGACGGCGTCATCGTGGGCTCGACCGTGGTCGGCACGGGCAACAGTTTCCTTTGCACCAAACGCACCTATGGCGATTTCATCCTCGAACTCGAGGTCAAGGCGGACGAGGGCCTGAACTCAGGCGTCCAGATTCGCAGCCTGTGTTTCGACAAGCCGACGAGCTTTTTCTGGAACGGAACGAACAACACCATTCCCGCCGGTCGCGTGCATGGTTATCAAGTCGAAGTGGACCATCGCCCGGAGCGGCGCTGGAGCGGCGGCATCTATGAGGAAGGCCGGCGCACCTGGCTCAACCCGCTCGGCACGAATTCCGCCGCCGGCAAGGCGTTCAAGTTCGGCGAGTGGAACCAGTATCGGATCGTGTGCGAAGGCGCATCGATCAAAACGTGGGTGAACGGCGTGCCGGCGGCGGATTTGCTCGATGCGATGACGCTCGAAGGGTTCATCGGCTTGCAGGTTCACCAGAATCCCAAGGCGGGTTTGCAGGTGCGGTTTCGCAACCTCCGGTTGCAAGACCTCGGCCGCCACGTCTGGCGACCGGCGTGGAACGGCACGGATTTCGCGGACGCCCATATCATCGGCAAAGGCACTTGGAAAGTGGCGGACGGGGTCATTCACGCCACGCATCCGAAGGAGGAGAAGGAATTCAGTCACCTCGTCAGCAACAATCAGATCGACGATTTCACGGTGCGCCTGACCTACAAGTCCATCCAAGGCAACAGCGGGCTTTATTTCCGCATCGCGGAGACGGGGGCGACCGGCGTGACGGGATTCCAGGCGGAGATTGACGCCGAGAAGGACGCCGGCGGCCTTTACGAAACCAACGGCCGTGCCTGGGTCAGCAAACCATCCGCGGAAGACGTCAAGAACTGGTTCAAGCCGCAGGACTGGAACACGATGGTGGTTTATGCCTACGGCCGACGCGTCGCCACCGACGTGAATTATCATCGCGCCGCCGAATTGCGCGATGATCCCGGCCGGACGGAGGGGCATTTCGCCCTGCAACTACACGGCAACCAGGATGTGGAAGTTTATTTCAAAGACATTGAAATCCTCGCCAAGGACAACTGATCTGGAACAAAGATAAGCCCGAAATTGAATTAGCCCTCGCTCAAACAGTCTGATATCCCACGACCTATGCAACTACGACGTTCCCTACTCGCCCTCGCGGGCCTTGCGCTGATTGCCACCCGCACCTCCGGCCTGGCCGGCGTGCAAATCACCGAACTCTCCGACCGCCTCCGCGTCGAGATCAACGGCAAACTGTTCACCGAATATTTCTTCAAGAACACGCCCCGGCCCTATTGCTATCCGCTGCTCGGCCCGGGCGGGATCGCCATGACGCGCAATTTCCCCATGAAGACCATCGACGGGGAAGATCACGATCACAAACATCATCGCTCGCTCTGGTTTGCGCACGGCAACGTGAATGGCCAGGACTTCTGGAGCGAGGACAAGGACTTCGGCCAGACGCTCCACACCAAATTTACCAAAGTCAGTTCCGGCCCGAAGGAAGGGGTGATCCAATCGCAGAATCGCTGGGTCGCGCGGGACGGCAGCGAGTTTTGCACGGACGAACGCACGCTCCGCATCTACGACCGTCCGGACAATGAACGCCTCTTCGACTTCGAAATCACGCTCACCGCCGGCAAGAGTGACGTGACCTTCGGCGACACCAAGGAAGGCACCATGGCGTTGCGCCTCGCCGAAACGATGCGCTTAAAGCCGAACAAGAGCAACGAAGGCAAACCCACGGGCCACATCGTGAACAGCGAAGGCGTGCGCGACGGCGACACCTGGGGCAAGCGCGCCTCGTGGTGCGATTACTACGGCCCCGTGGAAGGCAAGATTCTTGGCGCCGCAATTTTTGATCATCCCCAAAATCCGCGTTACCCGACCTGGTGGCACGTCCGGGATTACGGTTTGTTCGCCGCGAATCCGTTCGGCCGCCACGATTTCGAAAAGCTGCCGGACAAGAACGCGGGCAACCTCGTCGTTCCCGCGGGCAAAAGCATCACCTTCCGCTATCGCTTCTACCTGCACGAAGGTGACGAGAAGCAGAGCAAGGTCGCCGAGCATTACGCTGACTTCATCAAATCCAAATAATCCAAGCCTCATGAAACCACTCGATCGCCGCACGTTTCTCAAACAGTCCCTCCTCGCGTCCGCTTCGCTCGCGGCTTTGCCCGCCGTGAGTCGCGCCGCCGAAAAAACCACCGCCCGCGTTCGCGGCGCCAACGAAGACATCCGCGTCGCGGTGGTGGGTTTCAACGGCCGCGGCGGAGACCACATCGCCAACTATTCGAAAATGAAGGGCGTCCGGCTCGTCGCGCTGTGCGATGCGGATTCGAATGTGCTCGGCCGCACGGCGAAGAAGCTCGCGGACGAAGGCAAGCCCGTCGAAACCTACTCCGACATCCGAAAGCTGCTCGAGAACAAGGACGTTGACGCCATTTCCGTCGCGACGCCGAATCACTGGCATGCGCTCGCCACCATCTGGGGCGTGCAAGCGGGCAAGGATGTTTACGTGGAGAAGCCGATTTCGCACAACGTGTTTGAAGGCCGGCAGGCCGTCGTTGCGGCGCGCAAATATGGCCGCATCGTGCAGGGCGGCACGCAATGTCGTTCCAGCCAGGGCCTGATCGAAGCCATCGCCTGGCTGCGCGAAGGTCACCTGGGCAAGATCATTCGCGCCCGTGGCCTCTGCTACAAGCGCCGCGCCAGCATCGGCAAAGTGGACGGCCCGCAACCCGTGCCCGAAAGCGTGGATTACGATCTGTGGTGCGGTCCCGCGCCGAAAGAACCCCTCATGCGCAAACGCCTGCACTACGACTGGCACTGGGTCTGGCCCACCGGCAACGGCGACCTCGGCAACCAGGGCGTGCATCAGGTGGACATCGCCCGCTGGGTGCTCGGCGTGAATGAATTCGCTCCGAGAATCTTCAGCTTCGGCGGCCGGCTGGGTTACGAAGACGACGGCACCACCCCCAACACCTTCGTCATGATGCACGATTACAAACCCGCGCCGCTCATCTTCGAAGTGCGCGGCCTCCCCGCCAGTGCGGAGAAAGATCAGATGGACAAATATCGCGGCGCCGGCATCGGCGTCGTGATTGATTGTGAAGGCGGCGACATGGTCATTCCCAATTATGACAGCGCCATCATCCACGACCGCGACGGCAAGGAGATCAAGAAATTCCAGGGCGGCGGCGACCACTACGCCAACTTCATCGGGGCGGTGCGCAGCCGGAAACACACGGACCTGAACGCGGACATCGAGGTGGGCCACATCTCGGCTGCACTCTGCCATACCGCCAGCATTTCCTACCGACTCGGGCAGAAGATGTCGCCCGACAAACTCAAATCCACGGTGCGTGACAACGCCGATCTCGCGGAGGCGTTTGGCCGGATGGAGGAACATCTGGCCGCCAACAAGGTGGACTTGGCCAAGACACCCGCCGTGTGGGGCGAGGTGCTCAAGGTGGATGTGAAGCACGAGAACTTCGTGCTGAACCGCGCGGCCAATGAACAACTGACCCGCGATTACCGCGCGCCATTCGTTGTGCCGAAAAAGGTGTAGCCCGAGCTTGCTCAGCCAAACCGGGAGTGCCGCAAGGTGCTTCCGGTTTTTCCATGCCGTTGCCGGGCGACACTCCGGGTTCTTTCCGGTGGCAGAACTACGCTGGACAGCTTGCTACGTCCGGAATAGTGTCGCCCCATGAACCGAGATAGGCGGAACTTTCTTACGCCAATTATTTGTTAGTCGCCTATGCACGCACTGGTCACCATCATCGCTCAGGAGCTTGCGAACCCCGTCGGTCGCAGTCTTCAGGAGCATTTGCTTGAGGCTGTGTTCCTGATGGAGCGCTCTCGCGGCATTGATGCAGGCTGGCGTGATGTTGTCCCACAGATTGGCGACGCCGACGTAGGTGCGGATTCTATTTCACAACTTGCGCAGGCACTTCGGACTTTCGTGGAGTCGCACCCAGATCATGCTGATGTTGGTTCTGCTATTTGGGCGCTTGGTGCGCTTCGGGCAGATGAGGATGCGCAGTTATTTGAGGCTGTCCTGAGAGACGGCAGCGCGTATGGTTCACACGCACGCGCGCAGGCCCAGTGTGCTTTGGAAGTGATTCGACCATGAAACCGACGCCTAACGTGGAGGAAGGCGGCAGTTACCGCTCCTTCTCCGCCCGATCCGCGCCGCTCACAACCGCTTCTCGTCCGCGTCAATGTAGTCCACGAAGGTTTTCAGATCCGTCCGGTGGGACAGCCCGCTTTCGGCCAAGCGTGTTTTGAACCGTTCCGTTGCTGCAGGGTCGTCGGCTTGGGGGCGGGAAAGTTGATCCTGCGCGTGCGCGGCTTTTTCCGCCGGTGAGCGCTTCACATTCTGCCGCACCCAATCGCACACTTCGCCGTCGCTCACCGTCGCCTTGACCACTTCCACGAATTGCTCGTGCGTCAGCCCGGCCGCCTTGAGCCACATGCCGTCGAAACCCTTGCCGAGGTTCGGCTGGTAATCGGGCGGCAATTTGCCCGCGAGGTGCAGGCGGATTTTGTCAATGTACCGCGGCAGGTGCATCCAGCCGTCCATCGTTTCGCGACAACTGCGGGGATAAATCGTCTTGCTCATGGCGGCATGATTGGCGGCACGCTCACTCGTGTCAATCATGGGGCGCAACCTGCCGCTCCTGCCGGCAGGCACTGTTTACCGCGGAACCGGAGCGCTGGCGACTTGGACTCGTGACCGGAGCTGACGGAAAACTTTTGCTGGGCATCGCGAACCGCTGCGGTAGATTTGTCGGTGATGCTGCACGACTTCCTCAAGCTTTTGCGCGAGTCCTGGCAAAGCTCTCCGGTTATCGTGGTGCTTTGCTTCCTGGCGCTGGTCATCCTGGCGTTCGTGATCTTCGATACCCATCGGCATCGCCGTCGCCTCAAGAAAGAGCGTCCGGACAAGCACTCGCATTAAGTTCCACCGGCGCGCCTCAGCCCTTCTCGATACAGGCGTAAGCGTTGTGGTTGTGGATGCTCTCCTGGTTTTCCGCCTCGACCTTGTACCACGTCACATCGGGATGCGCGTTCAACCGCAGCGCCACATTGCGCACGAGATCTTCCACGAACACCGGATTATCGTAGGCGCGCTCGGTCACGGCCTTCTCATCCTCACGCTTGAGCAGCGCATAGAGTTCCGAGCTGGCGGAACTCTCCATGATCTGGATCAGGTCCTCGATCCAGATGGGTTTCTTGAAGCGGACCTGCACGGTCACCTCGCCGCGTTGATTATGCGCGCCGCGCGCACTGATGGCCTTCGAGCACGGGCACAGGGTGGTGACATTGGCCTTCACCGTGAGCACGAAATCAATCTCTCCTTCACAGGCCGCCGCATCGAAGCGGGCGGTGTAATCCATCAGGCTTTCCTTGCCCGAGGCGGGCGCGCGCTTCGACATGAAATAGGGAAATTCCATTTCCAGATGCGAGGTCGCCGCCGTCAGCTTTTCCTGCAAGGCCAGGAGAATGTCCCGGATATTCTCAACGTGAATCACGCTGCCATGGGCGTTCAAAACCTCGATGAACCGGCTCATGTGCGTGCCCTTGAATTCTTTCGGCAGGTCCACGAACAGCCCGATGGTGGCGATGGTGTTCTGCACAGCGTGGGCCTTGTCGCGCACCTGGATCGGAAAACGGAGGCCGCGCACGCCGACCTTGTCAATCCGCAGTTCGCGGTGGTCGCGCTCGCTTTGCTTGTCCTGCAAGCGGGCGGGCTTCCGGGCCACTGACCGCGGGCGCTTCAAAGGAGGGTTTCGGAGCATGCGCACAAAGTAGCAACGCAAACCACTTTTGCAAAAAATCATTTTCGGCCGCGGCCCGCCAAGTTTTGTGTTTCGCTTTCCGCGCCGGATTGTTAAATCGGTCCTAGTATGAGTACGCATAACCAGTCCTCTCTCCACCAAGTGTCACGCCGCGATTTCGTCCGCACCTCCGCGCTGGCCGCCGGGGCCGTGGCGCTCGCGAGTCCGTTCATCCGTTCCGCTCGCGCCGGCGAACCGGGGGCCAATTCCAAAATCCGGGTCGGCCTCATCGGCTGCGGCGGCATGGGTCATGGCGATCTCGCCACGTTTTTCAAAAGCCCCGAAGTGGATTGCGCCGTCTTGTGTGACGTGGACGAATCGCATTTCGCCAAATGTCTGGAGTTGTGTGAAAAGGAATCACGCCCCAAGCCGGAAACCGTGCGCGATTTTCGCCGGGTGCTCGACCGCAAGGATGTGGACGCAGTGATCGTGGCGACGCCGGATCACTGGCACGCAATTCCGACCGTGCTGGCGTGTCAGGCCGGCAAAGATGTTTACGTGGAGAAGCCGCTCGCCACGACGATTGACGAAGGCCGCGCAATGCTCACGGCGTCGCACAAACACAACCGCATCGTCCAGATGGGCTCGCAATGGAAGAGTTGCACTCACATTCTCGAGGCCGCCGACTTCGTGAAGTCCGGCAAGTTGGGCAGCGTGAGCATGGTGCGCGCGTGGGCCTGGCTGGACTGGCAACCGCAATTGGAAAGGCACCAGGATGGCAACCCGCCGCCCGGCGTGGACTATGACTTCTGGCTGGGCCCGGCGCCCAAACGCCCGTTCAACCCGAATCGCTTTCATTACAACTTCCGCTGGTTCTGGGACTACGCCGGCGGCTTGATGACGGATTGGGGAGTGCACTTGATCAACATGGCTCTGATGGGCATGCCCAAGGTCGCGCCCAAGACCATCAGTTCCAGCGGCGGCACGTTTGTGCAACGAGATTCCCGCGAGACGCCGGATTCACAGATTGCCGTCTATGAATTTCCCGATTTCGTTTTGGAGTGGGAGCACAAGAGTGGTGTCGGGGTGGGTTTGAACGGACGGTCGTGGGGCGTTAGCTGGAGCGGCACCGAGGGCACCATCCTGCTGAACGACGAAGGCTGGGAGCTGGTGACCGAAAAGCGCAAAGGCAATCTCGATCCGCAAAAGCACAAAGGCAGCGGCGACCCGCGCCCCGCCCACGTGCGCAACTTCTTGGACTGCCTGAAATCCCGCCAGCAACCGGTGCTCAATCTCGAACTCGGCCACCACGTCTCCACCGTGGCGCATCTCGGGAACATCGCCTTCCGATCGGGCAGCAAGCTGGTGTGGGATGCCGAGCGGGAACGCATCACCAACGATCCGCACGCGGACAGGCTGGTCGGCGTAAAATATCGCAAGCCGTGGAAGTTGCCGTATTCCAAACGCGCCTGACCCCGGGCGCTTCCAACTAAACTCCGCATCGCCACGCGTCGCCTCACCGCGACGCGTTTGCGTTTTCCAGAAAAAGATTGAATTGCTGCTGCCCGCCTCCAACATGCCTATGGTTGGGTGTTTTGAATTTGGTCTTTTTGAAAGTCTGTGAGCACAGAATCGCAGCCGCATTCGTTTTCGTTCCGCCCGAAGCTGGTGGGGTGTTGGCAAGGGTATTCCGGGGGCATCTTCCGGCACGACCTGGTGGCGGGCCTTACGGTCGGCGTCGTCGCGCTCCCTTTGGCCATGGCGCTGGCCATTGCGTCAGGGCTTAAACCGGAGGTGGGGCTGTTCACCGCCATCATCGGCGGTTTGCTCATTTCGCTGTTTGGCGGTTCGCGCGTGCAGATCGGCGGACCGGCCGGGGCATTTGTGCCGTTGCTGGCGCCCATTGTGGCCGTGCATGGACCGCAAGGCCTCGCCGCCTGCGCCCTGATCGCCGGCGTCATCCTGATGGCTCTCGGCTTCGCCAAACTGGGGACGATGATCAAATACATCCCCTACCCCGTCGTCACCGGGTTCACCAGTGGCATCGCTGTCATTATTCTCAGCACACAGATCAAGGACTTCTTCGGACTATCGAACAAGCTGCCGGCGGATTTCATCGGCAAGGTGATCGAGTTGTGCCGTGGCTTTTCCCCCAACTGGCCCACCGTTGCACTGGCGGCAGGTTCCACCGTGATCATCTGGTTCTGGCCCAAGTCCCTCGCGCGGCGCGTCCCGGGTTCCATCGCCGTGATTGTGGCGGCGGCAGCAGCGGCGGCGTTTTTCCCGCTTCATGACCAGTACGGCATCCAGACCCTTGGCTCGCAATTCGGCGCCATGCCGCAGTCGCTGCCCAAACCCGCGTGGCCGTTGCTCTCCATTGATGAATGGCGCGCACTGCTTCCGGCCGGCATGACGGTGGCCGTTTTGGGCGCGATTGAATCCCTGCTCTGCGCCGTGGTCGCCGACGGCATGATTGATGACCGGCACGACTCCAACCAGGAATTGGTCGGCCAAGGTATCGCCAACGTCGTGTGCGGTTTGTTTGGCGGCATGCCGGCGACGGGCGTCATCGCGCGCACCGCCACCAACGTTCGCAACGGCGCCCAGACGCCGGTGGCCGGCATTGTCCATGCGCTCACGTTGCTCGTGGTGTTGCTGGTGGCGGCACCGCTGACGCGGCACATTCCCCTGGCGGCACTCAGCGGCGTGCTGGTGGTTGTCGCCCTGCGCATGGGCGAATGGCATCAGTTTGCCCGCCTCGGGCACTGGCCGAAGAGCGACGTCGCCATCTTTCTCTGCGCGTTCTTCCTGACCATCATGGTGGACCTGCCGATGGCCGTCGGCACCTCGTTGATTCTCGCCTCGGCGCTGCTGGTGAAGCGACTTTCCGACACCACGAAAGTCAGCGCGGACGAAGAAGTCACCCATGCTGAATCGCCCGAACAAGCCACGACCGGCAAAGTCATTCCTCGGGGCGTGATGGTGTTCCGCGTGTTCGGCGCATTCTTTTTTGGCGCCGCCGACAAGCTGGAAACCTCGCTGCTGCGTGCCGGCGGGTTGCCCGACGTTTTGATCCTGCGGATGCGCGATGTGCTCGCAATTGATGCAACCGGCCTCGACGCCCTTGAGGATTTGCTGGAAAAACTGCGCAAGAAGAAGAAGGAATTGATCCTCTGCGGCCCCCATTCGCAACCAATGTTTGCACTTACACGCGCCGGATTAATTGATAAGATCGGACTGGAAAATGTGTGCGGTGACATGGACCAGTCCCTGGCGCGGGCGCGGGAGATTCTGGCCGCCAAGTCAGCGCACTAAGCCGGAGCAAAAATTTATGAAGAACCTCATGGAAAACCTGGTCAAGCTCCAGAGCTTGGAGTTCGATCCCGCCGCCGCCAGCCACGCCCCGTTAATCGCGGAACTCCGCGGCAAAATCCCCGCCCCGATCCTGGGGCATTACGACCGATTGCGCGCGCGCGGCAAGAAAGGCGTGGCGGCGGTGCGTCGCCAAGTCTGCACCGGGTGCCACATGAGCGTGCCGCTCGCCAGCGTCATGACTTTGAAACACGGCACGGACATTCAATTGTGTGACGCCTGCGGACGTTACCTGTTCCTGCCCACGGAGGAAGGCACGCCGCCACCGCCGCCGGTGAAAAAGGCTCGCAAAAAACGCACGTCCACCGCGCCGGTTTCAATTTGACGGCCTCGCATCGTCCGGGCGCACCAGCGACTACTCCTGAATGAAGTAACTCAAGTTCTCGAGTTCGATCGCCACGTTGACGTTGTTGACCATCACGTCCTCGGGGACGGACAACACGCTGGGAGAAAAATTCAAGATGCCGGCAATGCCGCTCTCGACGAGCGTATTCGCCACTGCCTGTGCCGCCTCGGCCGGGACGGTGAGAATGGCCATCCGCACGCCCTGCTTCTGCACAAAGTTCGCCAGATCTTCCATGCCGAAAATCGTCACGCCGACTTTCTTATCGCGCGGACGGTCCGGTTCGGCATCAAACGCAGCGACGATTTCAAAGCCTTCCTTCTCGAAGCCACGATACGAGAGCAAAGCCAGGCCAAGATTACCAACGCCGACGAGAATTACGGGCTGCAGCCGCGATGTACCCAACTCATCCGCGATGCGGCTGGAAAGTTCTGCGACGTCATAGCCGAGACCGCGCGTGCCGAATGTGCCGAAGTACGCTAGGTCCTTCCGTAGCTGCGTCGGCTTCACGCCCGCCACCTTCGCCAGCGCTTCGCTTGAAACCGTGTGCATCTCCTTTTCCTTCAGCCGGGCGAGACAGCGCAAATAAGTCGAGAGACGATAAATCGTCTTGCGCGGGATTTCGGGGCGGTTGCTTTTTCTCACGGTGGCAAAACTTAATGAGCGAGACTCAGGAACGCAACGGCTTTGGTTGGCTCACTTGTCGCGGCGACTTCGGAACAAATAGCCGGCGAAAGACCAGAGCCCGGAAAATTTGTAGCCCGGGTCCACGTATTTCTCGATCACGTAGAACGCGAAGTAATAAAACCGGCAGAAGCACCAGATCGCCAGCGCCAGCAGGCCAGCCAGTCGCCAGGAAAAATTCTCGAGCAAAATCAACGCGACCGCGCCGAACCCCAGCAAGAGGAAGAAGATTCCCTTCAACTTGATCCACGTGGCGCTCTGCAGTTCTCTCATGGCAACAAGTCCACGATGGCTTGGGCCGCTCTCGTCGCCGCCCCACCCTCACCCAAAGCCGCGACCACCCGACCGAGGTCATGCTGCACGCCTTGACGCTGGTGCGGATCACGCAAGAACGTCAGCGCAGCGCTGGCCAGCTTCTCCGGAGTGGCTGCACCTTGAATGAACTCCGGATAAACTTCACGACCGGCGATCAAATTGGGCAGCCCAAGGTATTTCACAGTCACGAACTGTTTCGCGATGAGGTAATTCAAAAGGGATACTTGGTAGAACACGACCGTCGGCACACCGAACATGGCGCATTCCATCGTCACCGTCCCCGATTTGGCGATTGCGAGGTCGGCATCCGCCAACGCGGCCGTCACGCTCCCGACCTGGATTTCCAGCGCGGGCGGCGCGGGAAACTGTCGGGCCACCTGCACCAACTTTTCATTCGGAAGAATCATGCGCGCCCGCAGCGCCGGCAGTTCCTTCTGCAGCAATTCAAAAACGCTCATCACCAACGGACAATGGCGTTGCACCTCGGCCCGCCGGCTCCCGGGCAACAGCAGCACGCCCGGCGACTCGCCCGCCCGGCTGCGTTTCTGCCGGACCGCATCGGCTAGGCGGTCCACGATGGGGTGGCCGACGTATTCCACCCGTAAATTGGGAAATCGCTGGGCGTACCAGGCCTTCTCGAATGGAATGATCCCGAGCAGCAGATCGTAATTCTCCGCCAGCGGGAATCCGCGCCACGGTCGCGAAGCCCAGACTTGGGGCAACACGAACTGCACGAGCCGCGGATTCCACGGCGTGAATTCAGTGCGATGACGGCGCACGTGATTCTTGATGGAGCGGGCCAGCCGCAGATTAAATCCGCTGAAGTCCACCCCGATGATGACGTCGGGTTGTCGTTCGATGGCGAGCCGGCGCAACTGGCGGAGCATGCCAAGAAATTTGACCAGGTTCTTCGCCACCCCCGTGATGCCGATCACGGCGAATTGCGTGAGATCAAAGGCCAGTTCCACTCCGGCCGCCGCCATCTCCGGTCCACCCGCGCCGAAGAAACGCGGCATGAGGGCGCTGCGCAGCGGCTGCGCATCGCGGCTTTCATCCTGCGAACGCGCGAGCACCGCCCGGCGCAACGCCACCACCAATTCAGCAGCCAGCCGGTCGCCGCTCGGATCGCCGGCGACGATCATAACGTTGAGCGGTTTCATCCTCTTGCTTGGCAACCCAGCATGATGGGCGCAGTTTGCCAGTCGCACCCGGGCGCTGAAAGTGGAAATGCGCCGATCGCAGCGGCGCCTCACTTTCAACTTCCAACCGACCGCAGACGCCGCCAAGATTTGCCCGTGCCATTGCTCACTTACATTTTGACCGTGTTGGGAGCGTACTTGCTTGGCTCGATCCCCTCCGGCTTTCTCGTCGCGAAAGCCCGGGGCATTGATATCCGCACGGTCGGCAGCAAAAACATGGGCGCGACGAACGTCTTTCGCACGCTCGGCAAAGGGCCGGGCATTTTCGTGCTGCTGGTGGATGGCTTGAAAGGCTACGCCGCGGCTTCCTGGCTCTGCACTTTGGTTCTCCACTTCACGGCCAACGGTGAGTCTAGTTTCACGGTGAACGTAATCGCCGGCATCGCGGCGGTATTGGGCCACAACTACACTTGCTGGCTCAGCTTCAAGGGTGGCAAAGGCATTGCGACCACAGCGGGCGTTTATTTTGCCCTCGCGCCCCTGGCCGTGGGCATCGCGCTGGGAATTTGGATCATCCTCTTCATCGCGACGCGATACGTTTCCCTGGCTTCGATCGCCGCTGCCGTGGCGTTACCCACGGCGGTTTGGATCACGCAAAGCAATATCTGGCTGGGGATCGTGACCACGTTTCTCGGCGCGATGGCCATTTACAAACACAAGGCCAACATCCAGCGCCTGCTCGCCGGCACGGAGAACCGCATCAGCTTCAAGAAGGAGAGACCCGCCGCATGAAGGTCACGGTGCTCGGCGCGGGTGCATGGGGCACAGCGCTCGCCCGGTTGCTTTGCGGAGGCGACGCTGCGGCCACACTTTGGGGCCATGACGCCGCCCGGATCGAGGTTCTTCGTCGCACACGGCGCAATGAGCGTTACCTGCCCGGCATCGAGTTGCCTCCTGCACTCGAGTTGGAAACGGACCTCGCAAAATCCGTGCAGGATCGCGATTGCATCATCGTCGCCGTCCCCTCCAAAGCGCTACGCCACGTCAGCGAATCGCTGCGTGATTTTGGCGGCATCGTGGTGAGTGTAACCAAGGGCATTGAATTTCAAACCGGCCTCACCATGACCGGCGTATTGGCACAAACCGCTCCCCACGCGCGCCACGTGGCGCTCTCCGGCCCCTCTTTCGCGCTGGAGGTCGCCCGCGGAATTCCCACGGCCGTGGTGGTGGCCGGACGCGATCCGGACGCCAACACTGCGGTGCAACAACTGTTTCATCGTCCAACCTTTCGCACCTACACCAGCCCCGACTGGCTTGGCGTGGAACTCGGTGGCGCATTGAAAAATGTCATCGCGATCAGTGCGGGCGTTTGCGATGGGCTGGGCTTCGGCGACAACTCGAAGGCGGCACTCGTCACGCGGGCGATTGCGGAATTGCGTCGCCTCG
>CAYWCK010000108.1:0-13484 GCA_964456685.1 uncultured Bifidobacteriaceae bacterium
CAGCGGCCGGCCGATTGTCATCGTCGATTCCACCATCGTCAGCAACAGCTTCTGCTTCACCTGGACGTCGCTGCCCGGGGTGCATTACTACGTGCAGGGCATAACCAATCTCAGCAGCACGAACTGGGTGTCGCTGCCGCCCCCGGTGACGGCCGTCGGCTACTTGACGACCTGGTGTATTCCGTTGCCGTCCCCGTACCATTTCTTCCGCGTGTTGGAAGGTCTGGACATCACCAATGCGCCGATTGCGCCAATCATCACGCTGACCAACGGTGTTCCGTATTTCAACACCAACACTCCGGCGCTGTCGGATCGCGACTACTATCGCTACGTGGTGACGACCAATGCCGCGCGGGCGCAATTTGAAATCTTTGGCGCCGCCGCCGACTTCACCCTGGTGGCGCGCAAAGGGCTGCCGTTGCCCAGTCTGGTGACGCATGATTACCTGAGTGCGAACCCGGGCACAAACGACGAACTGATTGTGGTATTCACCAACTCCACGCCTGTTTCACTGACGCCGGGTGATTGGTATCTCGCCGCCGTGAATCTCACCGGGACGCCGCTGCCATATAATATCATGGCCACGGAATGGCCCGTGACAGGTCGGCCGATCGTCGTTACCGACACGCAGGTGAGCGCCACCAATTTCTGCATCACGTGGGATTCCCTGCCGGGCGTTCATTATTACATCGAAGGGCTGACCAACTTCAGCACGACGAACTGGGTAATTGCTTCACCCACGATCACCGCCGTCACGAACTCGACCACCTATTGCGTGCCGCTGCCTTCGCCCTTCCAGTTCTTCCGCGTTCGCGATGGGCTGGCGGTGAGCCCGAACACTTTTGTGCCCGCGCCGCCGGTTAACACCACGGTCACGGCGGGAACGAACGGCTTCACGATTGCGTGGACGGGCGGCCTCGGTGCGCGTTATCAAGTGCGGTGGACGCCCACCTTGGCGCCACCCACATGGACCAGTTTCACCAACATCATCACGTCGGCCACCACGGTGTTCACGTTCCTGGATGATGGGGCTCAGACTGGCGGGCTCGGGGTCTTGCGGTTCTACCAACCTTACCAAGTGCCGTGAGGATCGGCCGCTTCGGCGGCTCCAGCAGCGGCGTGCGCAGCAACGGTGAAATCAATGCCGGCGCAGGCTCAGCGCCATCTGGCGACGGAACTGTTCCCGATTCGCGGCGTCGTGATAATCTACCGGATTGTAATCATCGGTCAGCACCATCCCGTCCGCCGGATCAAACTTGAGGAGTGTGTTCCACGCCGCGCGCATGGATTCATGCAGCGATTCGGGAACGTTGGTCAGTGACGGTCCCGTTTGCAGTTCCATCGCCGCCTGATCCGAGGCGACCATGAAGACGTTGCCATTGCCGGAAGCGTGGACGCGCACGTTTTGGAATACGGCGGCCAGCGTTTTCGTCAGCGAGGCGGAGAAGAAATTCCGGCCGGGTTCATTTTGCCCAAACGTATTCATGACCAGAACGCCGCCCGGCTTCAGCCGGCGTTGCATGGCCGCGAGCGCCTCGCGGGACATCAAATGCGCGGGCGAGGAATCGCCGAGAAAAGCATCGAGCACGATGGCGTCAAACCGGTTGGTGCCGGCGTTTAAAAAATGCCGGCCATCGTCAATGGTGAGTTGCACCTGCTGCGGATCGAAGTCGAAATGCTTTTGGGCAAGCGTAATCACGGCGGGATTGATTTCCACGGCGGATACGCGTGCGCCTTCCCGGGCAAACTCCCGCGGCACGATGCCCACGCCGACGCCGATGCAAAGCACGTCGTCGAGGTTGGTGCGATAACCGCGCGCCAGGGCGTGGAGCATGTAGGTGAACAGGGAAAGGCTGCGTTTCGTGGAGGGATCGTAGGTGTTTTGTGTGAGGTAATCGTTCAGGTAATACCGCGCCGTGCCGTCCACGCGATTCAAGACCTGCAGGCGGCCGAAGTTGGAGTTGGCGCGCGCGATTTCCTGCCAGTCCGGGAAGCTAAGCCGTTCTTCCAGCGCCACGCCGACGCCGCCGGGAATCAGCACCACCACCGCCGCCGTGACGCTCAAGGCCGGCGACGTGTGTTTGCGACCCCACACCACAAAGTAACCGGCGGCCACGAGGGAAAGAATCCCGCTGGTCAGCCACATCGTGGTTGAATTCGCCAGGAAAGGAATCAACACGTAGCCGATCAACATTGTGCCCCCGAAACTGCCCAGCGTGCTGAGCGCGGTGAGCCGGCCAACATTGCCACCCACGCCGGTTACGGCCACCGTCAGCACGCGCACGAAAAATGGGCCAACCATCGCGAGCAGCGCCAACGGGATGAAAAACAAAAAGGCCGCTGCCAAGAGCGAGCCGGCCGCCAGCCGGAAGGCGAGACACGTGTTGGCCACCCGTTCGACGGCGAATACCGTCATGCCGAGGTAGCCCGCCGCCGCCAGCAAAGCCGCGTAGAGCCGGTGCAATTGCTGGGCGCGGTCCGCCCAACGGCCGCCGACGTAGTAACCGGTGGCGAGCGCCACGAGCGTTACCGCAATCTGCGCCGTCCACACGAAGTGCGACGTGCCGAAGAAGGGGGCGAGCATTTTTGCGCCCAAAATTTCCACGATCATTACGGCCGCACCCGTCACGGTGGCGGTGAAATAGAGGTAACGGCGCAGTCCCGGGCTCAGGGAAGTGGTGGCGGCGGGCGCCGGCGAGGCAGGTTGTTTCACGCGGTGTTTCTACTTTCAAACGCGGGAGGGAAGCAAGGAACAACCACGGTGGACCGGGCTTTTGTCGGAGGCGAGGCGGGCGAACTTCAATGGCCGCCGAGCGCTTTGCGCCAGATTTCCAGTTGTTTGGCCACCCACGGGGCAATGACGGAAGCGAAGCCCAGGCCGATGATCACGCACCAGATGGCAACGCCGATGAGAAACCAGAGGATCAGCGCGCGAAAGTAGTTTTTGCGCGACCGGTTCTCGCCCCAAAAGGCCCAGACGAGGGCCATGACGAGGTTGATGACCGGCAGCGCCATGACGAACAGGATGAGCATCCAGTGCCAGATGGAGATGTAATCACCACCTTTTCCGCCGCGGGACTTGCTGGCCATACGATGCCGCGCATCCTAAAAATCATTTCGGGTTTGTCCATTCACTTCTGCGCTTTTCTCCGGTGCGGGAACTTCCTAGGCTCACGGATTAACCGAGTCACGGAATTCGGGTGTCATGAGCAAAAATTTCATCCGCATCGGCGGCGCGCGTGAGCACAATCTCAAAAACCTCACGCTCGAAATCCCGCGCGACCAGCTCGTGGTGATCACGGGCCTGAGCGGCAGCGGCAAGTCGTCGCTCGCCTTCGACACGATCTACGCCGAGGGCCAGCGCAAATACGTCGAAAGCCTCTCCGCCTACGCGCGGCAATTCCTCGATCAGATGCAGAAGCCCGAGGTGGATTACATCGAAGGCCTCTCGCCCGCCATCGCCATCGAGCAGCGCAGCTCGGGAATGAACCCGCGTTCCACGGTGGCAACCACGACGGAGATCTACGATTACCTGCGCCTGCTCTACGCGCACGTCGGCCAGGCGCATTGCCCGGAGACGGGCGAACCCATCGTGGCGCAAACCACCAGCGACATCGTGGACAAGATTCTGACGCTGCCGCCGAAAACCAAAGTCATGTTGCTGGCGCCCGTCGTGCAAGGGCAGAAGGGTGAATTCCGCGATGTGATCGAGCGTTTGCAGCGGGAAGGTTTTGTGCGTGCGCGGGTGGATGGCGAGATGATTGAGCTGACCAACCCCAATGTGCGGGTGAAGCTGGACGCCAAGCAGCCGCACACGATTGAGGCGGTGGTGGACCGCCTGGTCATGGAGGAAAAGGTGCGGGTGCGCTTGCAGGATTCGGTGGAAACGGCGTTGCGGTGGGGCGAAGGCGTTTTGGTAACGCTGCATCAACTCCCCGAGGGCCGGCCGGGCGGCGCGTTGCCGGTTGCGCGGCCGCGGGCTATGGCCGCCGCGCCCGGAGCGACACGGACAGCGGATGGCGATTGGACCGAGACGCTGCATTCGAATCGCATGTACTCCCCGGCCACCGGCAAAAGCTACGAGAAGCCGGGCCCAAAACATTTCTCCTTCAACGCCCCGAGCGGCGCGTGCCCGGTCTGCCACGGGTTGGGGCAGAAGATGGTTTTTGACGAAGGCCTGGTCGTGCCGGACCCGGAGAAGTCGCTCGATCAAGGTGCAGTGCTGCCGTGGCGACGCGGCGGCAAGCGGATGATCGTTTATTACAAGGCGATGCTGCGGGCAGTGGCAGCGCATTACGGCCAGAGCCTCGAGAAGCCGTACCAGGATTTGCCGGACGATTTCAAGCGCGCGCTCATGCACGGCTCGGGCGAGACGGAGGTGGAGTTCCATTTCTGGCGCGCCGGCAAGATGAGCACGGTGAAACGACCGTTCGAGGGCGTGCTCCCGAACATGGAACGGCTCTACGCCGAAAGTGAAAGCGAGTTCACGCGCAACCGGCTCAAGGCTTTCATGAGCCCGGAATTCTGCGACGCATGTGATGGGAAGCGGTTGAAGCCGGAAATCCTGGCCGTGACGTTGCAAAGCCGCTCCGTGGTTCAGCTGGCCGCCCCGGAGTCGGCGGAGCCAGCCGCGGGCTCAAGGCGTTCCTCGCGGAAACGGGCGGTGACAATTCCCGGCCGGTCCATCATGGATGTCTGCTTGTTGTCGGTGGAAAAGGCGGATGAGTTTTTCGCGGAGCTCAAACTTTCGGAGTTTCAACAGCAGATCGCGGCGGAGGTCATCAAGGAGATTCGCGCCCGGCTGGGCTTCCTGAAAAACGTCGGCTTGGGCTACCTGACGTTGAACCGGGAAAGCGGTTCGTTGAGCGGCGGTGAGGCGCAGCGCATCCGGCTGGCCACGCAGATTGGAGCGGGCTTGGTGGGCGTGCTGTACATCCTCGATGAGCCGAGCATCGGCTTGCACCAGCGCGACAACGACCGGCTGCTCGTCACCCTGAAGGGGTTGCGGGACCTGGGCAATTCCGTGCTTGTCGTGGAGCACGATGCCGACACGATGCGGCAGGCGGATTACCTCCTCGACCTCGGGCCGGGTGCGGGCGTGCGCGGCGGAGAATTGGTGGCGGCCGGTACTTTTGCCGAGGTGCGGCAACATCCGCGTTCGCTCACGGCCAAGTACCTGCGCGGCGAGTTGAACGTGCCCGTGCCCAAGGAACGCAAGCCGGCTTCGAAAGATCGCGGTTCGATCGAAATCCTGGGCGCAAGCGAGAACAACTTGAAGAACGTGGATGTGCGAATCCCGATCGGCCTGTTCACTTGTGTGACGGGCGTGAGCGGTTCGGGCAAGAGCACGCTGGTGGACGATGTGTTGCGCCGGACGTTGATGCGGAAGTTTTACGGTTCGAAGGAGAAACCCGGCGCGCATCGGGAGATCCGCAATTACGAGGGACTGGAAAAAATTGTGGTCATTGACCAAACCCCCATTGGCCGCACGCCGCGCAGCAACCCGGCGACCTACACCGGCATGTTCAACGCCATTCGCGATATGTTCGCAAAACTCCCGGCCGCGAAGGTGCGGGGCTACGAGTCGGGCAGATTCAGTTTCAACGTCAAAGGTGGCCGGTGCGAGAAGTGCCAGGGTGACGGCTTGATCAAAATCGAAATGCACTTCTTGCCGGATGTCTTTGTGACCTGCGAGGCGTGCAACGGCCGCCGTTACAATCGTGAAACGCTAGAGATTGCCTACAAAGGATTGAACATTGCGCATGTCCTGGACATGACGGTGGATGAAGCCGTGAATTTCTTCCGCGCCGTGCCGCAGATTTTTGATCCGCTGCTCACGCTGGCCGAGGTGGGGTTGGGCTACATCCGGCTCGGGCAATCCGGCACCACGCTGAGCGGTGGGGAAGCGCAACGGATCAAGCTTGCGGCCGAACTCAGCCGCAAACAGACCGGCCGCACGCTGTACATTCTCGACGAACCGACCACCGGGCTGCATTTCCACGACGTCGCCAAGTTGCTCGAAGTGTTGTTCAAGCTGCGCGCCTCGGGCAATACGCTGCTGGTCATTGAACACAATCTCGACGTGATCAAGACGGCCGATTGGATCATTGATCTCGGCCCGGAAGGCGGCGAGGGCGGGGGGCGGGTGGTGGTGCAGGGCACGCCGGAGGTCGTGGCGCGGTGTCCGGAAAGCCACACGGGCCTGTATCTGCGTGAGGCTTTGCGCGCGGGCGGAACCGCCTGAAGAAAACTGTCTTTGCGGCTGCGCGACGGGTTGTTTAGAGTGACGCGCAATGGCAAGGTTGCGCAGACTGGCATGGCTAGCCCTCGCGTTGTGCGTGGGGGCCGGCAGTCTGGGCGCCGCCAACTTCGGCGAGAGCCGCGTCTTTTCCGCCGCGGCGAAGGCCTACACGGATCAAATCTGGTGGCTCGCCGAAACGAACTTCAGCCAGTTCGTCGAACAATTTCCCAAATCGGAGCAACGTCCGCAGGCCGTGCTGTACCAGGCCATCGCTTGTTACCGGCAGACCAACGCACCTCGGGCGATTGATCTGCTCCGGGCCAATCTCGATCGCGCAGGCGTGCTGGCGGACGAATATCAGTATTGGATCGCGGAGTCCTTGTTTCAAAAGTCGGATTACACGAACGCCGCCGAGGCCTACGTCGAGTTGATTCGCCGTTACGCCGGTTCGCGGTTTCGTCTGGCGGCGTTGATCGGCGAAGCCGCGAGTCGCGTGCAGCTGGGTGATTTGGCGGCGGTGGTGGCGCGGTTGGGCGCAGCGGACGGGGAATTTGCTCAAGCCCGGCAGACGGCCATCACCAATGAACTCGTGGTGCGTGGTTCGTTGTTGCTGGGTGAGGCGCAACTTGCCCGGAAGAACTATGCCGGTGTCGAGCAGGCGGTGGCGCCGCTCCGGGGTCAAAAGCTGCCGCCCGAGCTGGCCTGGCGCGCGGAACGCTTGGGTTACGAGGCACAATTCGTCAGCGACCGCTTTGCCGAAGCGTTGACCACCAGCAGCAATCTCGTCGCCCTCGCCAACGGGCGGGCGGAACTGCTGTCCGAGAGCAAGGCGATGCAGGCCGCGGCCCTGGAGCGACTGGGGCGACTGGATCAGGCGCGGGCGATTTATGAATCCAACCTGGCCCCGGGTACGCGCGCCGACCGTCAACGCCAGGCCTTGCTGAAACTTTCCGAGCTGGCCCTCGCGCAAGGGAATTTTAACGAGGCGACCAACCAGCTGTTCCGGTTTCTGAATCTTTCCAGCAACGAACCCGCCGCCGATGCGGCCATGCTCGCGTTGGGGGAACTCCATCTCCGCCGGCATGTCGCAACCAACGTGACCAACCCGGTCGCTGGGGCAGGGGATCTGGAGGTGGCCTTGGGACTGTTCAACCGGCTGGTGAGCACTTTCACCAACAGCGATTTCTTTGGCAAAGCCGAACTGGATCGAGGTTGGTGCTTTTGGCTCAAGACCAATCAGCTGGCCGAAGCGGCCGCGGCGTTCGAGCGAGCCACGCAACGTCTTCCCGCAGAAACGGAGGATCGCGTCGTCGCCCAGGTCAAGCTGGGTGATGCCTTGTTCGCCTTGAAAGATTACGGCCGGGCACTGACGAGCTATCAACAGGGGGCAACGCTGCTGGCACGCTGGCCGAAACTTCACGAGGCGCTGGCCGGGGACATCTTTTTGCAAGTGCTGCGAGCGAGTCTGGAAGTTACCAATCTGGCGGCGGCAGACGAAGCGGTCACACAAATCCAGAAGCTTCCGCCGCGCGACAATCTCGCGGAGCGGGCGCTCATCCTGCGAATTCAAGGGCCGGCCGACGCGGCGGATCCTTCGCGCGCCCTGGCGGATTTCGAACGCTTTCTCACGATTGCGCCCGCCGCGCCCATGCGCCCGGTGGTTGAACTGGTCATCAATGCCGCGCGCGAGCGGAAAGGAGATTGGGCCGGAGCGGTCAAGGGTTACGAGGAATGGCTCGTGCGCTTTCCCACAAATGAACTGCGGCCGCGGGCGGAGTTTCAACTGGCCTGGGCAAATTGGCAGGCAGGACGAGAAACCAACGCGTACGCCGGTTTCACCAATTTCGCCCATGTGTACGCCACCAATGAACTCGCTCCCCAGGCGCAGTGGTGGGTGGCGGATTATTTTTGGCGGCAGGGCAAGTACACCGAGGCGGAGATCAACTACAAAACTTTGGTTGAGAAGTGGAAGACCTCTGACCTGTCGTATCTGGCACGTTTGAAAGCCGGCCAGGCCGCGCTCGGCGAATCTCGCTATGATGAAGCGGGTAATCATTTCACCAATCTCACGAGTGATGCCAAGTGCCCCTTGGACGTCTGGGCGCAGGCGGCGTTTGCCTACGGTGACATGTTGATGATTCAACCTCCGGCGGACACCAACCGGCTGGCGAATTTCATTCTGGCCATTCAGGTCTTCCGGCAGATCCCGCTGAAACTGGGCTCGACCACGAACGAGATCGCCATGCTGGCGCTCGGTGAAGTGGCCAAGTGTCTTCGGCAATTGGGCCGTTCCGAATGGACCAATGCGACCAATGCCTTTTTTCAGGTCGCAAACTCTCCGGTGGTAGGCGTGGCGGCTCGCAGCGAAGCGCAAGTGGGGCTCGCCGGGCTGTACGCCGACATGGCGCAAACGGAAACCGGCGAGGAACAAGTCCGACTGTTGCGGGAAGCCGTCCGCAATTGTCTGGCCGTCGTCTATCAGGAAAATCTCCGCGAGGATCGCGAGTCCGCAAACGCTTTCTGGATCAAACGTGCCGGACTGGACGCGGGGCCGCTGTTGGAACGTCTGGGTGAATTCAAGCAAGCCGAACAACTTTACCGGCGGCTGCAGGATTTGCTGCCACCGTTACGCGCCAGTCTGGAGCGGAAGATCGAACAGCTGCGGGAACGACAGCCGCCCGCCGAAAAACAATGAAGGGAGATTTGACAGGAACGGACGCGGGCGTAATTTGCCACTGTAAAGCCGATGGAGACGAACAATCAAAACGGAGTGCTTTCGCTGACCGACGCGGCAGTGGAACAAGTGCGTTGCATGCAGTCGCAACCTGATAATGCCGGCAAGCCGCTGCGTGTTTATGTCGAGAAAGGCGGCTGCTCGGGCATGCAATACGGCCTGGTCTTCGACGAGCGACGCGATGGCGACGTCGTGGTGGAGCAGGGCGGGGTGACGGCGGTGGTGGATGCCTTTAGCGCCGACTATGTGCGTGGTTCGGTGGTGGACTTCAGCGACGCGCTCACCGGAGGTGGTTTCAAGATCACGAATCCCAAGGCACGGGAAAGTTGCGGCTGCGGCAAATCCTTTACGACCTGAGCTGGACCGATCAACCAGCCACGGCCTGAGACGACCGGCTCGTGTGATGCGAGCCGGTTTTTTGCCGAACACTTTCACCTTTGCAGCGCGGGCAATTCCGGATTTGATGAACGCCGATGATCGGTAACCTGCTCAAGCCCGAACTCGCCGAGTTGATCCGCCGTCGCGATTTTCACCAGTTGCGCGACATCCTCTGCGGCTTTCCCGCGCCCGACGTTGCCGAAATTCTCATCGATTTGGATCCGGGCGACGAAGCCGTGTTGCTCCGCCTGCTGCCGCGTGAACTGGCCGCCGAGGTTTTCGATCATTTACCCGTCGAAGATCAGGAGAAAATGCTGCACGCCCTCGGCAGCGAGGAGGTTGCAAACATTCTTAACACCCTGCCACCCGACGACCGCACCCGCTTGCTCGAAGAATTGCCCGCGGCCGCCACGCAGAAACTGCTCGCGCTGCTCAAGCCCGAGCAACGCAAGGTGGCGGTCGAGTTGTTGGGTTACCCCAAAGACTCGATCGGCCGTCGCATGTCGCCCGAATATGTGGCGATTCGGCAAACTTGGACGGTGGCCGAAGTCCTCGCACATTTACGGCAGGAGGAACACAAGCGCGACGCCATGAACCAGCTTTACGTCGTGGATGCGAAAGGCCATCTAGTGGATTACGTGCGGCTCCGCAATCTCGTCGTCGCGCCCGTGCAGATGTCCGTGCTGGAACTGCTGGAGAACCAGCAGATTTTTCTGCGCGCCACGGACGATCAGGAAACGGCGGTGGCCGCGTTCAAAAAGTACGACGTCACGATCCTGCCCGTGGTGGATTCGCAGGATGTCCTCGTCGGCGTGATCACGGTGGACGATGTTCTGGACGTGGCCGAAAAGGAGGCGACCGAGGACATTCAGAAACTCGGCGGCATGGAAGCGCTCGACGCACCCTATTTGCGCCTCGGCCCGTTCGAGATGGTTCGCAAGCGCGCGCCGTGGCTGGTGATCTTGTTCCTCAGCGAAATGCTCACGACCACGGCGATGGGGTTTTTCGAGGACGAAATTGCCAAGGCCGTTGTGCTCGCCCTGTTTTTGCCACTCATTATTTCCAGCGGCGGCAACTCCGGCTCTCAGGCCACCACGTTGATCATTCGTGCAATGGCGCTGGGGGAGGTTACGTTGCGGGATTGGTGGCGCGTGATGCGGCGCGAGGCGTTGTCCGGACTGGCGTTGGGCGGCATCCTCGGTTCGATTGGCTTCGTGCGCGTGACAGTCTGGGCGCAGTTCTCGAACATTTACGGCCCGCACTGGTTTTTGATCGCGATCGTTATTTTCTTCTCGCTGATTGGCGTCGTGATGTGGGGCACGCTCGCGGGCTCGATGCTGCCGTTTCTCCTGCGCCGCTGCAAACTCGACCCTGCCACCTCGTCCGCGCCGTTTGTCGCTACGCTGGTGGACGTGACGGGTTTGATCATTTATTTCACGATCGCGTTTGAGGTGTTGCGCGGCACGTTGCTATAGGCGCCGCTCAGAAGAACGGGTTGCTGGCCTTCTGCTCGCCCACGGTCGTGAGCGGTCCGTGGCCCGGACAAATCAGCGTTTCCACGGGCAAGGATAGGATTTGCTCGCGAATCTTCTGCTTGGCCAGCGCGCCATGTTGCGGCGCGCCGCCCATCGAGCCGGCGAAAATGGCATCGCCCACGATGGCCACGTGCGGCGCATCTTCCTGCCAGTTGCCAACCAGATAAGTAACGCCGTCCTCGGCATGACCGGGCGTTCCTCGGTGGGTGATGCGCAAACCGCCCAGATGAACGATTTCGTTGGGCTTGTTGCGCTGCTCGAGCGGCGCGCTTTTGGCATCGGTATGCACGCGTGCCTTTGGATGAGCCGTGCGGATGTCGCCCAACGCCGCGATGTGATCGTGGTGCGAATGGGTGATAAAAATGTGCCGCAATTGCAGCTGGTTGTCCTGGATCGCTTGCAAAATCGGCGCCGCCTCCCAGCCAGTGTCGAACAAGGCGGCATCAAGCGAAACCTCATCCCAGACGAGATAGCAATTCACCGTCATGCCTTGCCCGCTGGTGGTGAAGACGCGCAATTCCCGCCAACGGGATAAATCCACCGCCGCCGGTAACCAGCCGTTGGCGAAGGCTTCGAGCTTGGCCGGATTGGCATCAATCAGTTCCGCCAGCCGGGCGAAGTCAAGTCGTTTGGAAAATGTGCCGGTGTCTTCCGCTGCGGCCAGTTCGGCCTCAGTCAGGCCGGCGGCCGCCGCCGCACTAGCCGCTGATACATTGCGCATCGCGCGTGATTTGCGAATGACATCACCCGCGTGATCTTCGAGGTTCATGTGCAAACGGTAGCCAGCCGGCGCGCAGGGACGCAAGCTTCAGGTGCGCGCCAGTGAGTCGCCACCTTCTCGGCTAGCGCCTTCAAGTGTCTGGCGGGATTTCGCATTGCCGCGGTGGGCGAAACGAAATCCGTCAGACCATGAACCATCAAAAAGAGTGACCTGGCTTTCGCATCCGGCTTCACGCAGCCGGCGAGCCCGGCGCAGGGGATCTTCCGCTTCCGGCAGAGTTGCGCGAGTTGCCCGACTCCCTTGCCCATAGCCGTGGAGCGGTCGATCGCGCCTTCACCGGTGAGGACGAGGTCAACGCCTCGCAACGCCCGCTCAAGCCGCGCGTGAGCGGCGAACAGTTCAAAGCCGGGCTCCAATTTGGCATCGCAGAATGCCGAGAGGCCGAAGCCCAAGCCGCCGGCTGCGCCTGCGCCGGGCTGCGAGGCGAAATTCTGTCCCAATTCATGCCGCATCACCTCGGCGAGTTGCCGTAAGCAGCTTTCGGCGGTCGCAAATTGCCCGGGCTTTAGTCCCTTTTGCGGTCCATAGACGCGCGTTGCTCCTCGCGCGCCGAGCAACGGATTTTGCACGTCCACTGCGACGATCACTTCGCCCCGCAACTTGGATTCAGGAGCTAGCACGCTCACCAGTGAGGGCAAATCGGTCCAGCGGTGAATTTCTTTCCCTCCCCGGTCGAGAAAATGCCAACCCATCGCCCTGGCCAGACCGAATCCCGCGTCGTTCGTCGCACTGCCACCGATGCCCATGAGGATTCGTTTGGCGCCGCGGCGATCAGCCGCACGAAGCACGTCGCCCAAGCCAAAGGTATCGAGTTGGTACGGGTGAAATTTTCCGCGGGGCAACATGGCGAGCCCGACCACATTCGCTGATTCGATGACGGCCGTTTTGGTTTTCTCGCTCCACCACCAGGTGGCGGTTATCGCGCGATGCGCCGCATCCATGGTTTTTACGCGTTGTGGTCGTGCGCCCAGAATTTCGCTCAGCACCGGACCGAAACCATCGCCGCCATCACTGATGGGAAACATTTCGATATGATCCTGCGGTCGCGTCGCGCGCCAACCTTGCGCCATGGCCTCGGCGGCTTGGCGGGCAGTGAGCGTGCCCTTGAATTTGTCCGGTGCGACCAGAATGCGGTGCGGCATGGCGGCATTTTCGCGACCTGAAACGAGAATTGCCAACTGGAAATTCTATGGCATCTTGGCGCGTCACAAAAGTTATGAGTAAACCGAAAATCATTGCCTATTTGAAGCCGACTTGTGGTTGGAGCAACGGCGTGCGCGCCGTCCTCCGCAAATACGATCTGCCATACGAGGATCGCGACATCATCAACGATCCCGCCCAGCGGCAGGAGATGATCGAGAAAAGCGGCCAGATGCTCAGTCCCTGCGTGGAGATCAATGGCCACATGCTGGCGGACATCAGCGGCGACGAGGTAGAATCTTGGATGCTGGCGAACAACGTCGTCACGCCGAACAACCGGCAGGCCGATGCGCCGACCAATCAACCGTGCGCGCACGAGCTGCCGCAATCTTCGCCGATGAGTTTCAAATTCCGTGCCTGAAGGTCGCCGGTTCACTTTTTGCCGCGTTGGATTTCCGACGCGGCTTTTTTCGTTCGTGAGTTCGAGCGCGCAATTCGCTAAACCTTGCCCATGCGAATCATTACTTCGGCCGCAGCCATGCAGCGGCAGGCCCGGCTCTGGCGACGCCGGGGCGTGCGGGTGGGATTCGTGCCCACGATGGGTTATCTGCACGCCGGGCATTTGAGTCTGGTGCGCGAAGCCCGAAGACGCGTTGGTCGGGCGGGTCGGGTGGT
>CAYWCK010000109.1:0-13483 GCA_964456685.1 uncultured Bifidobacteriaceae bacterium
CGAGCAGGGTCGCGCGGCCGTGAGCATCTGTATCCCGTCACATCCGACGCCGCCGGAAACAAAGGCCGCGCAGGAGTTGCAACATTGGTTCAAAGAGATCACCGGCGCGACGGTGGAAATAAAATCGGGCAGGGTCGGGCGCAATTCCATCAGCCTGACCACCGACCCGAAGCTTGGCGACGAAGGCTACGCCATCGCGGCGCGCGGCAACCGGTTGACGCTTTCTGGCGGCCGAGCGCGCGGCGTGGCGAATGCCGTTTACGCGTTGCTCGAGGAAGATTTGGGCTGCCGGTTTTACACGGCGGAGTCCATCCGGCTGCCCAAGACCAACACGCTCGTCATTGCGCCGGTGGCGCGCACTTACGTGCCGCGCTTGAAGATTCGCGATCCGTTCTATGCATGCGCGTTCGATCCGGTGTGGTCGCTGCGCAATCGCACCGATGCGCCGTCCGCACCCGTGCCGGAGGAGTTCGGCGGGCGCGTGGATTACGCAAACATGTTCGTCCATACCGCCGCGCAGATGGTCCCGCCCGATAAATATTTCAAGGACCACCCCGACTATTTTGCGCAACGCGCCGACGGCACGCGCTCGACCGCGCAACTCTGCGCGACGCATCCCGAGGTCGCGCAACTGGTCATCGCCTACGTGCGGCAGACGTTGAAGGAGAATCCACACACGGAAATTCTCAGCGTCTCCAAGAACGACAACACGGAAATTTGTCACTGCGACCGCTGCCGCAAACTGCGCGACGCGGAAGGTTCGGACATGGCGAATCAATTGTGCCTCGTGAACCAGGTCGCGGCGGCGATCGAGAAGGAGCATCCGCGCGTCGCCATTGATACGCTGGCTTACCTCGAAACGATCCAAGTGCCGAAGACCGTGCACCCGCGCAGCAATGTGGTGATTCGACTCTGCAACGATTCCGTGGGCGCGTGGTCGCGACCCTTCACGCCGGCGGAACATTGCGACGTGGCCAAGCTCGCCAGCGCCTGGGGCGCGGCGCACAATCGGATTTACATCTGGGATTACAACGTGAACTTCAGCCATTACCTCGCGCCGATGCCGAACCTCGACGTGATGGCGGCGAACATCCGGTTCTGGGTGGCGCACAACGCTGAGGGCGTGATGTTGCAGGGCGGTTACCAAGGTCCGGCCGAGCGCGACGAAATGAAAAGCTGGGTGACGGCGAAGTTGCTGTGGAATCCGGCGTGGGACGAAAACGCGCTGGCGCTGGATTTCATTCGCGGCCATTACGGCAAAGCCGCGCCCGCGATGGAGGAATACGAGGCCTTGCTCGCGAAGATGCGGAAGGATTACGCGAAGGTGATGGACGCGCCGCCCGGCGGCATTCGCTACCCGATGGACGCGCCCTTCTTCTCGCTCGATTTCGTCGTGAAGGCGACGCAGATCTTTACGCGCGCCCGGCAACTGGCGCTGGGCGATGACGCGTTGGTGCGCCGCGTCGAGCGCGCCAAGCTGCCGTTGCTTTACGTCAAGTGCGTGCGCGGACCGGAATTTTTTGCGGACGATTTTCCGCGCGTCGTCGGCGCGTTTGAACGCATTGCGAAGGAGAACAAGGTTCAATTTCTTCAGGAAGGGCCGGCAGATTTTGAATCGAAGTTGACGGGTTTTCGCGCCAAGATCAGCAAATGACCGCAATTCTCGCGGTGGGAGCATCAGCAGTTTTGCCGATTTGTCGGCCGTGTCACCGGGAATATCATCACCACCAATGTTAGCCACCTGATGTTGCTCGGGTGATCAATCATTCCAACGCTGAACCACAAGTATGAAAAAACTCCTTTTGAACCTCCTCGTTTTGAGCGGCATGGTGCCTGCGTTGTACGGTGCGTCACTCGTCTGGGTGCCGAGCAGTGCGCTGTGGGACACCACGAGCTTCAATTGGAGCAATACGGTCACGGCTTCTTCGACTACGTTCGTGGGTGGCGATAGCGTTCGCTTTGACGATGAAGGTCTGACGCAACCGTTGGTCAGGTTTGTCGGCACCCTGACCGCTGGGGACGTGGTGGTCGATTCGAGCGGCGATTATCTTTTTCGTACGAACACCACGAGCACGGAGGGCATCAGCAGCCTGACTTCGCTGACCAAACGCGGCACCGGCAAATTAACCGTGGAAGCCGACAATTCCTTTAGCGGCCCGGTTTCGATTGAAGACGGCACGTTGCAGATTGGCAATGCGAGTGCGCGCGGTTCGCTCGGCACTGCGCCAGTCACGAACAACGCGATTCTCACATTCAATCGTTCAGGCACGCTGAACTTTACCAACTTCATTACCGGCAGCGGCAAACTTGCGGTTGCGCCGACCAGCACGGGAACTTGGAGCATTCGCGGCACGAACACGATGGCGAGCTATCCCATCGAGCATTCCGGCGCGATTCTTCTGTTTTCTAACGCGTTCAGCATCGGCAACCCGGCCAGCGTGCAGGTCAACGTCTCCTCCGGCAATCAGCGGTTGCAACTGGCCGGCGGTGTTGATTTCCCGGTGAGTTGTCCCATTACCTTCACGGTGCCAGCGGGCGACATTAATACTCGTGCTGCTTTGATGGGCATCGCGGGAACCAATTCATTCAGCGGGCCGATCCAGATCAGCGGGGGCAGCTACTCTGATCCCAACAGCCGCCCGAACGTGAGTCTTTACAACAACACCGCGGCCAACTTGCAGATCACGGTCAACAGTTCGGTGTCCGACGTGCCAGGCGACCCGTTCCAGGGCAATTTTTATCTGCGTGGCAATTCCGCGGCGGGAATCGGGCGTATGTTCGGCACGATCAATCTCTCTGCCGCCCAGTTGATCAAAGAAGAAGCCTCAACCTGGACACTCTATTCCAGCGGTAACACCGCGACGCTGACCTACATCGCCAACGGTCGTCTCAACCTTGCGGCGGTGGATGCTTTGCCGAACGCGCAATTGACGATCAATGCCACGCTGGATCTCGGGGGCAAAGATCAACACATCGGCCCACTTTGGAGTCTTGGAGTCGTGGCGACGGGTTTGATCACGAACAGCAGCACGACTTCCGATGCGCTGCTGTCGTTATCGGATGGCGGCGTTTATTACGGAACGATCAAAGACAATGGGACAACCAAGATCGGGTTGACCATGCTTACGTCGCTGACGCCGCATGC
This sequence comes from uncultured Bifidobacteriaceae bacterium, assembly GCA_964456685.1. Taxonomy (GTDB): domain Bacteria; phylum Verrucomicrobiota; class Verrucomicrobiia; order Limisphaerales; family JADLHS01; genus CAYWCK01. The sequence continues at coordinate 3,146 of CAYWCK010000109.1, forward strand.
GCAACAACTGTTCGGCACTTGCACTTATAGCGGCCCGACCACCTTGCAACCGGCCACGGCGATCGCGTTGATGAGCGGTGGCAGCATTCCAAACACGACTCCCATCGAAATGCAGAACGGCAGTTCGATTGACGTCACGTCCAAATCCGACCTCACGTTCACACTGGGTTTGCAACAAACGCTTAAGGTGGATGGAGCGGCCAACATCGCAGGCAATTTCCTCAATAAGGGCACGGTCGAGTTGAAAGCCAACAAGACGTCCGGCACGGTGACCAACGACAGCATTGTGCTCGCTTCCAGTTACACCAGCACATTTGGCGGCACCTTGAAAATCAACCTCAGCGGCGAAAGTCTGGTGGCGGGCGACAATTTTAAGATTTTCGCGGCAACCTCGTATGCCGGAGCGTTTACAAATTTCATTCCAGCAACCCCTGGAACGGGGCTGGCCTGGGACGCCAGCACGCTGACCACGGACGGCATTTTGCGCGTGGTTGCAACTGTCGCGAGCAATCCTACCAATATCACTTTCTCGGTGACTGATGGAAACACACTTGAACTCTCCTGGCCTTTGGACCACCTCGGTTGGACTTTGCAGGCTCAGACGAACGCCAATACAACGGGCCTCTCCACCAACTGGTTTGATGTGCCTGGCTCCACTTTAACGAATATATCCGTTCAGCCGATCGACCGCGCCCGCGGCAACGTATTCTTCCGGCTCCGCAATTAGCCGGTTGTTATCTCCAGCTTGAACAAGCGCGGCATTCGAACTGGATGATCGCTTCGATCCCGTTTCGTCGGCATCGGCGAGGACGGAGACGCCGCGGCCCCGAGCCGCGCACATGGACTTTCGATGACGGAGATGAGCTCGGCAGCTACGATACTCAGGCCATTGGTGACTCATGAGGACGGGTGTTCCTCGTTTACAGCCAGCGCGGGGCCAATAACGACAACGTCATCCGACATCGCGCGCCGCTGTTCATGGCGCAAGTGGATCCGAAACGACTAGTTGTGCTGCGCGCCACGGAACGTGAGTTGGTGCCGAACAAAGGCGCACAGCTCGGAAATTTTGCAGTGGTGGATGTGAGCGAAAACGAAACTTGGGTCACAACTTCCGAAGGCATGTCGCCCGGCAAGCCGGCACAATTCGGCGCCAACGGGCGTGTGTATGCTGCCCGAATCCTGTGGGCGAACAGGAACGGCATTTGGAATCAGCACTGAAAATTCCGGTGCATTGGCAACCGTGCCGCCACGTTTGCAATCACCGCACGCAGACAACCGACGCGACCAGTCCGAATACGCTCGGGGTTGCCCCATCGCCGATCAGCAATCGTCAGGGCTGATACAACCGGTAGAATCGGCCCGTGTTAGTGGCGGGCAAGACCACGACGTTCTCCCCATTCGTGATGCCGGGTGTGAGAGTGAGATTTGTCCAGCTCAGCGATGGCAGAGAATCGTTGGTGGTTTCCTGCAGGACGAAGTTGCTCGCCCACTGCGGCCAGCCCAACAAGACGGAGTCTTCCATCCGCGTGATGCGTAGCGTGGGTGGGGCGGTTACGGTCCAAGCACCCGCGGTGAAGCCCACCGGCAAGGCGTTGCCCAGTGCGTCAGCCACCTCCCGATTCACGGGCGCGTCCCCGAATGCCAACGCGAAGCTTCCGGAGTTAAGCGTTGAGGCCAAGAAATTGACTCGCAGCAATTCCTTGTTCCCCGGGCTGAAGGAACTGCCCGCGCCCAGTCCCAGCACGAAACCCAGCTTGCCAATCGCAGCCTGATTCGTATTCACAAACAACACCGCTCCAGCCGCCCCGGCTCCGGGGCTGACGCCGGCGAACGTGACCAGACTCGAATCAAAGGTTGCGCTGAAGCTCAATGCATTTTCATTCCCTTGCGCCGCCAGGACGATGCTAGCCGTAGCCGATTGACCAGGAAGCAACCCGGCGCTGGTTGCCGTTAACAAGCGGGTGACGGAGGAAGCGGGCGCGGCGGAGGCGGTTTCGTTGGTCGGACCGCCGACAGGCGTCTGCGGATCAAATCCAAAGGAGTAGCGACCCGCTTGCACCCAATCAGAAGCTTTCAAGGCGCCATCACCGAATGTCCCGCGCGGCGCACAATCAGCGCGCTGGAATTCAGCGGCGTTGGTTGGATTATCCAGACGGGCGACATAACGGCCGACGTAGAACCAATCAATCAGTGAATTGGTGCGATCGCCATTGGGACGTGGCAGGGCGTCGCCTTCAAACGCCGTGACGGGCGCGATGGTGACGGTGCCGTTGGAATAATTCATGGGCAGCAGGGCCGGTTGCAGATCCAGCAACTGGCGGGCCGTGGGCTGATCGCCAAAGGTCGTTGCGACGACGACCTGTGTGTTCGTAAAAAGCGACGTGGCGAAGGTCAGCTGCGCCACCGTCTGGGTTCCAGACGCAAAAGTGGCACCGTACGGCATGATGACAGACACGCCGATCCGCCCGAGGTTGGTTTGCGCGAGGTTGGGTTGGAGCAAGGCGCCCGGCGCGCCATTACCGAGCGCAACGCTGGTCAGGAAAAGTCGATTTGAATCGTAGTTCACGCTGAACGCCATCGCGTTCTCAATCCCGTTGGCCACCAGCGTCACGGGCACGGTCACAGGATTACCAGATGTCACGTTCGTGCTGACCACGCGTGCGACTGCCACCGGATAGTTAATCGTCAAGGTCGCGTTCGTGCTCAGAACCAGGCCCGCAGCGTTGGTGACTCGCACCGAGTAAATGCCAGCTTGCGAAGGTTGAATATTGGACAAGGTCAGACTCGCGGTAGTCGCCCCAGCGAGCGGGTTGCTCTGGAAGTACCATTGATAAGCAAGCTGAGGAGAGCCGGCGGCGAGCCCAGTCAAGGTCACGTTCGTTCCCACCAGCACGGTTTGATTGCCTGGCTGGCTGATGAAGAAGGGCGAGTAGCCGGCTGCAGGACATTTGCCCGAGGTCGCGGCGCTATAGATGGCCTGAATTTCCGTGGCAGCAAGAGCGCGATTGAAAACAGCCAGTTCATCCACCGATCCCAGGAAGCTGTTATTCGTCAGGAGTCCACCAATGTATGCGCCACCGCTAAAGGTGAATCCTGGGTTGTACGCGCCGGCCGGATACGCCGTGCCATCGATGTAAAAGACCACCGTGCTGCCAGCTTTTGTCACGGCGACATGATGCAGGTTTGTATCCGTAATGGCAGAGCTGGCCGAGACGGCACTTGTGCCGACCTTGCTGAGCGACAGCAAACCAGCGGGCGAAAGGTAAAGGCCATAGCCGTTGTTGTCATAACCAAAGATGTGACCGTTACCGTTGCCATTCAACGAGGCCACGGATGCACTGCCACGGCGAATCCAGGCTTCAATGGTAAGATCCTGTATCTGGAGATTGGTCGGATTACCCAGCGGGATGACGGTGCCGTTCCCGTTAAAGATGAAGCCTTGTCCTGTGCGAACGGGGCCGAAACCAACGCCATTCCAAAGCGTTCCATGGTTGCCGGAAACCTCATCGTCGGCATTCCCTTCCGCCCGCCACCAGCTAATCATGTTTGATGCCGCCAGGATGCAGGGTGGAGGAGGCACCACAGTAAGCAATGCAGTTGAGCTATTCGTCATCCCAATGGGATTAGTAATCTGGACGGAATAAGTTCCAGCATTGTTCGTCTGGACGCTGGAGAAGCTAAGCCTGCTATCGGTCGCGCCAGGGAGGTTGGTGCCATTGAAGCTCCATTGGTAAATCAAGGTGGGCGTGCCTGCCGCCAGAACGATGATCGTCGTAGGATTACCCACAACCGCAGTTTGATTCGTGGGTTGCGTCAAGATGATGGGGGCGACGCAGGTTGCATGGCTGGAGGTGTTGTATATGGATTGGATTTCGCCTTGAGTAAGGGCACGCGAATAGATTCCCACCTCGTCGATGAGGCCATTAAACGGAAAATTATAGGAGGTGCCGCTTGTATTCCCAATCGCGAATCCCGGATTGGAACTGGGTGACAAATCACCAATCGGTCTCACCGCAGTATTGGTTTGGGCCATCAAAACTCCATCTACGTAGAACTTCATATCTCCCGTACTACCGTCCAAGCTCACGGCGATATGCTTCCATAGGTTATACGTGATCGGTGCTGTGATCACCGCGTTCTGGCTCTCTGAGGTGATTGCGAAATTAATAAACCCGCTTGAGCCCATGGAAACTGTAATGGGATCCAAACCGACGCGATCGTCGCCCCGGAAGAAGACCACGCCGCCATCACCAGCGATTTTGAGCCACCCTTCCAGGGTGAAGGAGTTCGTCAATTTAAAATTGGGATTGTCAGGGACAAATAATCGGCGGGAGGTGGAGCCATTGAAGCTGAAGCATTGGCCGACTTTGCCTGCGACATAAACCAATCCGAGGGAAGTCCCGTTGTTGGTTCCGGCCGAGTCATCCGCGTTGCCCTCGCCGGAATATAACGCCACATTACCGAAGCTCCCGCAGCTCACCGTGAGCGTTGCAACCGAGCTCGTAACTGCACCGGCGATATTGGTTACAATGACTCGATAATCACCTGCCTGCACTAACGCCACATTTGTAATTGCCAATATTGACGCTGTGTTATTCAGAAGATTTGTGCCATTAAACTGCCATTGATAAGCCACTGGTTGGGAACTAGCGACATTAACATTGAAGGTTGCCGTCCCCCCAGCAAATACAGTTTGATTAGTCGGTTGGAAAAGAATCTCCGGTGGAATCGCCGGGGCACACTTGCCCGCACTGTCAGCGGCATAAACGGCGAGAATCTCCGCGGCACTGAGCGCCCGGTCGTAAATGGAAACTTCGTCGAGCAAGCCGGCGTAGTAGCCGTAACCGAGTCCATTCTCGCCCAGGCAAGTTGAGGGACACGAGGCGTGTGTACTGACCAAGCCGGTTCGGACCAGTCCGCCATTCAGATAAAGCCGGGGTTGCTGATTGGAATAAACCACCGCAACGTGAACCCAATTTGTGATTGGAATTTCGTAAACCAGCAACGCAGGAAGATAGGCGCTGGCGTGTTCAAACACGCTGATTCCATTTGTGCCCACGGAGACCCCCGCACCTGCGGCGCCGAACTTGCCGTTATTCGGGAAGATCGCATAACGCTGGCTGGTATTGCCCGCCGTGCCCGTGGTGCTCTCGGGCGTGCTCGCCCGCGAGGCGGTGGGCTTGGCCCAAAATTCCATGGTGTAGGAATTCACAATATTCGTCAGGGCGGGCACGGAATTGGTCACATATTGATTGCTGCCGTTGAATGAAAATGCCTGCCCGACATAACCGGCGGCGAAGGTCGTGCCGTTGCTAATCGCTCCGTGATAGCCACCGATGATGTCTTTGGCGTTGCCTTCGCCGGGCCACCAATTCGTCAACCCGGCCGGCGGCGGGACGCATCCATTTTGGCCGAAGCCGAGCGAAATGTACAACAACCAGCCAACCGCCAAAAAAGCCCGAACGCAGAAGGGATTATAGGATCGGTTGAAGTGGCTCATGATAAGTTCCTGATTGTTAGGTGAACTGGAATCTGAACTAAACCGTGAGCCGAGTCTGCACGGGCAGGGAGAAACCTGTCAAATGGAATGACGCAACCGCATGCCCTTCGGTCTGACGGAGGCCCGGATTCCGAGCAGCCATTATTCGCGGCGCAAGCGCGCCTTAAAGTCCAAGTGCCACGGCCGCCTCCGGAAGAGTAACCTGCAGGATTTTTCGGATGCGGGTTCTTTCTTCCGCATTCAGATAAGCGAATCGCGGCTCGTTCGTTTCTGGTTTCAGCAACACGGCCAACCGCGCATAAACTCGTTGCTTCAACTGCGTCGGCAATCCTAGAAAAGCGTCCGAGTAAATCAGATAGCTGCACCGGTTCTGAAACAAATGACCCTTGAGTGAAAACTCCTTGAGCGAGCGCCCCTCCGGCGTACGGCGCGCATTTCGTTGAAAGGCTTGTTGAAATCCGGCTGCGCCTTCCAAGCCTGCGGGCAAAGGCGCTTCTCCTTGAAACAACAAATCATCCACGATCTCCCGCGCCGCGCCGTCAAAGACACTCTTGACGCTGTCGTAAACCAGCTCCTCCGTGACCTTCTCCTTCAATTCGCGCTGAAGATTCCTTTGATAATCCAGCATGCGACGGCAATTCAGGGACGCACGGGTCAACGTATTCTGCATGGTGGTCTGGTGCTCCAACACCAGCAGCGCCACGATGTCGCTGCTGTTGGTGAGGTAATTGTCCGTGTCAAAAAAGCGGGACAAGTCGCGGATGTTTGCTCCGCGCTTCAGGTCCACCTCGAGTTCGCCATTCTTCTCGTGGGCAAGAACGTTGCCGCGGTGCACCGCGGTTCCGTGTTTGCCCGTGACGTACCAGCCGCCCCAGCGATTCGTGAACGCCGTACGGAAATCAACCACTTCCGAGCCGTATTTCAGCATGGGTTCACCACCTGCATCCGTGAAAAGCGAGCGCACGAACACACCGGGGATCCCCCGCGCGAACGCGCCCCCGTGGCAACGCAGGCAATCATTGTCCCGCACAAAACACTGCGTCGCGTTCGTGCGCATCACCGCGGGATCCAGCGCATAAAAAATCGGCCCCAGTATCGGATCCACCGTTGTCACTTCCATCAAACCGCCGGGCACCCAACCGACGTAGCAAGTATCGGAAAAATAAATCGCGCGCGGATGGTCGGGGCGGATCCGCTGGCGCTGAAAACTTGTCTTTGAAAAGACAATGACCTGGCTTTCGGTCGGGATCTCCAGTTCCCGCAGGAAAGCTTCGAGCAACTGGCGGTCATTGCCGGAGAATTTGAGCGCCCCATCATGCAATCGCTTTTGCAAACCCGCGATGGCGTCTTTCGGCTGGGTGGCGGAATAGTTGATCGGCGGTAATTCATACAACTCGGCATCCCGGGCGGACGCCGTTGCCAGCCCGGCGACGACGCCGACAAAACAACCAAGAAACAACCATCTCATAATTGGGCCGCCACCGCCCGGGTCATCGCGACGCAGGTTGCGGGGCGTTGCGGAGAATAGTGGAACAAATACTCTTCGTCGAACTTGACCTGAATCAAACTCTGGACCACAAATTCTGCCATGACCGCCGAAGGATATTTCAGCACCGACGAACTGACCGCCGGCCTGCCCCAAGTTCTGGAATCGCCTGCAAATGACGGCACCGTCGCGTTGATCGTTGCCCGGCCCGAGAAGGAATTACGTGAACTGCGTGAACACAGCCAGGTTAATCCGGAAGCCGGCTTGCCCGGCGACCGCTGGGCTCGTTACTGCTCCCGCAAACTACCGGACGGTTCGTTGAATCCGGACACGCAAATCACTTTGATGAACAGCCGGTGCGTTGCCTTGGTGGCCGGCAGTCAGGATCGGTGGGCGTTGGCCGGCGACAATTTATTTGTGGACCTGGATCTGAGTGAGGCCAATTTGCCGGCAGGCCAACGATTGAAAATCGGGAGTGCCGTTTTGGAAATCACCGCGCACCCGCACACTGGTTGCTCAAAATTCCAGCGACGCTTTGGCCCGGAAGCCTTGAAGTTCATCAATGCGCCCGAGCGCGGAAGTCTCCGGCTACGCGGCATTCATGCGCAGGTGGTCCAACCTGGAACCATCTCCGTCGGCGACCGGATCGAGAAAATCTGAAAGGCTGGCCCAACTCGCCGAGCGGGCCGGCTACTTCTCCTGCGCGGGTTTCAATTTCGGGTCATCAAGATCAAGCCGGTAAAGGATTTGGTTGTAATCATACCGCGGCGTTGGGTGCGGCTTGTCGGCGAATTGGTGCGTGTACGTCCCCTCGAAGATCAGGACGGGCGAATTGGTGGGCGTGAACTCCGGATGCAAACGCGGATTGTAGAACGTGTAATTATCGTGGCTCAACACCTTGACCGCCTGGCCCCACGGACCGGTCGGTGAATCCGCTTCCGCATACCATAACTCGCCAAATGCCGACGGCTTGCCCCACGCCTGCATGAACACCGTGACCCAGCGCGCGCGCCACGGATTCCACGCGAGCGAACCACTGTGCGGTTTGACCGGCTGACCATCCGCCGCCGAGGCCAAACTCGCTTGCGGCTGGAGCACTTCCCATTGATTTGGATCCTGCCAAGCTTCGAAGGTAGCCGGGCAGCGCAACGTCGGCAAAGGGTTGCCGAACAACAACCACGCTTTACCCGTCGCGTCATTCCAAAAAACCGGATGTCCATCGGGCGACGGCGGCTCCTTCGGCGTCGCATCCGACTTCACCCACAGCACGCGAAGTTTTTCAAAATTCGCCGTCGCGTCATTCCAGACACAGAGGCCGCGCTCGTAACCCTCCATCGGCGGTTTCACTTTCAAATAGGTGCCCACAAGATGCGGCTTGCCGCTCTGGTCCGGCAGACTGGTGTAACCTGAAATCCAAGTCGGTCCTTCGCCTGGCATTTTTGCAACGCCACGCGGCGCGCCGTTCGCGTCGGCGAAGTAATCAAACTTCAACCGCAGCGGCGGCTCGAATTTCTTTAATGGCTGAATCGCTGTCGTCGCGCTTGTGCTGTCGAAAATGCCGAGCGGATATTTCGCGAGCGTCGTGTCGCCCCAAAGCCAGAACATCTTCCCACGATGCACCGCGTTCTGCACACTGTCGCAACCAAGCACGCCAGACTCGATCCACTCAAGTTCCCGCCCGATTTTCTGGCTTTCGGCGAAGATTCCGCCACCTGTCAACCGCCCCAGGCGTCGGGCGATGATCGAGCGGGTCACCGTCACTCTAAGCGTTTTGCCCGGCGCCGGATTCAAGCGCACGCCGCGATACCCAAAGCCGTCTTTAGCAACTTCGTAGCCGTGACCCAAAACATCGAACCAGGTTTCCCGCCCCATCAACTCCGGCGAATCAAACGCGATCACGCCGGCGTTGTCCGTCACAAACCGCAGGAGATGTGTGGTGCGCAATTCCACCAAGGGCACCGGCCAGCCGCTTTCCTTTTCGATAACTTCGATGCGGCAAACGCCCTCAGCGGTCGCATTGACGGTAGGCACAACCAGCACCGCCGCCGCCATCATTGCGATGCCCCAACTTGGCCAAGCTTTCCTTTTCATTTCAATTCCAGGAACTCTTTCAGACCGTTGCCGACATCTGAACCGCCGAACCGGGGAGTGTCAACCGTTCATCCCTGCCCATACCCCCGAATCCTTCGACCGCGCTCCGGATTCCACAACGCCAGTCAAAAAGCTTTGGACGACCGCCATCGCACATGCCTTAATCGCAGCGGACATGATTAACCGACCTTGGCTCATCTTCCTCGCCGCAGCAATAACCAGCGCGTTTCTCGACGCGACTGCTTCTGCGGCCACGCCGAAATACAACGTCCTCTTCATCGCGTGCGACGACCTCAACGTCTCGCTCAGCTGCTACGGTCATCCACAGGCAAAGACGCCGAACATCGATCGCCTCGCCGCCCGCGGCGTGCGCTTCGACAAAGCCTATTGCCAGTTCCCGCTGTGTAATCCGAGTCGCAGTTCGCTGCTCAGCGGCGTGCGACCGGACACGAGCCGCATTTACGAAAACGCCACGCCGATTCGCAAAGTATTTCCCGACATCGTGACGCTGCCGCAGTTGTTCATCAACAATGGCGCGTACGTCGCGCGCGTCGGCAAGATGTATCACTACGGCGTGCCCGGCGGAATTGGGACGAGCGGACTCGATGACGAACCTTCGTGGCAGGAAGTCATCAACCCGCGCGGTCGCGACAAAGACGACGAAGCGGACGTGATCAACTTCACGCCGCGACAAGGACTCGGCGCGTCGCTCGCGTGGATGGAAGCGAAAGGCACGGACGAAGAACAGACCGACGGCAAAGGCGCCGCCGCCGCCATCAAGTTGCTGGAGACGCACAAAGACAAACCGTTTTTCATCGCGTGCGGCTTCTACCGCCCGCACGTGCCAGACATCGCGACAAAAAAATATTTCGACCTTTATCCGATGGAGCAAATGACGCTGCCGGTTGAGCCCGCCGGTCACACGACGAACATCCCGCCGGTTGCGTTTCATCCGGGTCCGCTGAATTACGGCCTCGATGCCGAGAAATTGAAAACCTTCAAGCGCGCCTACCTTGCGAGCGTCAGCTTCGTGGATGCGCAGGTCGGCAAGGTTTTGGATGCGTTGGATCGCCTTGGGCTCGCCGACAAGACGATCGTCGTTTTCTGGGGCGACCATGGCTGGTGTCTGGGGCAGCACGGTCAGTGGCAGAAAACTTTGTTGTTCGAGGAATCGGCGCGCGTACCGCTGATCATCGCGATGCCGGATCGGAAACAGGGTGTCGTTTCGCCACGCACGGTGGAACTGCTCGATCTTTATCCG
>CAYWCK010000110.1:0-13404 GCA_964456685.1 uncultured Bifidobacteriaceae bacterium
GGAGCGCCAGAAGCCGCCGCATCGTTTGGGCTTCTTGGGGCGGCGGATGCACTGGCTCTACAAGCGGGCCGGGCGTCAAAAGATTTTGCGTGCTGAACGCATGGCCAGCGAAGCGGCGGCCCAGATCCATGCGCGGGACAAGGCCCTCGTGGCTGCCCGCACTGCGGCTGAGCAATCCCTCGCGGAAAAGGACGCCGCGTTGCAAGCCGCTCACGAGGCGATGAGTACCTCTGCCGTCCAATACGAAGCGTTGCTGCAACGAAAGGAAGCCGAATATCAAGCCGAGGCAAAGCGCAAGGAAGAGGAATGGGTGTCCAAACTCGCGGGCATGGCGGATTCGCTCAATCGTGCTGTGATCGAGAAAGATGCCTTGCGGGATTTGCAGAAATCCGAGGTTGAGCGCCAGATTTCGCTGCGCCAGAACGCGTGGCAAGATCGCCTCACCCAACTGCGCCAGGAATTGGATGATCAGCGCATCGCTGCTGAATCCGAGCGGACCGCCATGATGCAGGAGCACCATCGCAAACTCATGGAAGTCACGGAAGAATCCAAGGCGCAGGTCGTGCAGGCCCGACGCCAGATGGCCGACGCCGAGCTCGCCGCCATGGATCGTACCGCCAAACTTTCACTCGAACTGAAGGAGGCGCAACGCGCCCGCGACGCCGCCGAAGCCCAGTTGAAGCAACAGTCCGATTCTCTCTCTCTGCGTCTCACACAGGCCCAGGAAGACACCGCTCGCGAATTGGAAAAGGCCGCCCGTCAGGAGAAGCATCGTCAGGAACGCCTGCAACTCGACTTCGACAAGAAGTTGCGTGAGCAGGAAGAGGAATTCGAGCGTCGTCTCGAACAGCGCGAAAAAGAACTGGTCCTCGAGAACGAAGCCCGCATTGCCGAGGAACGGAACCGCGCCGAGCAGTCAGCCCGCGTGCGCGAAGCCGAACTCACACTCCAATTGGAAGCCCGCGCCAAGGAGATTGACTCGCAGTGGAGTCGCGAAGTCGAACAACGCGACGACGTCGCCAACATCCGCCTCAAGCAACGTGAGCAGCAATTGCAGGCCCAGGCGGATGCGCGGTTGCGCACCGTGCAAACACAGGCCGAGGAGCAGTTGCGCCGTCGGGAGTTGGAGTATGAACGCCAGCTTGATGCCCAAGCGCGCGAAGCCGCCGCCCGCTTGCAGGAACAATTGCAGGAGAAGGAACTCGCGTTCCACGCCCGCCTGAAGCAACGCGAACAGGAATTGACCGGCAGCGTTGCCGGCCGTGAAGCCGAAATCAAAGAGCAATTGGCCGCGGATTTCCGCGCCCGCGAAGAGAAGCTTGCCCAGCAGGCGGACGCTCGGGTGCGGGCGCTTGAGGCCCGGTCGGCCCAGGAACTTCAGCAGAAGGAGGAAGAAGCCAAACTCAAACTCCGCCAACGCGAGCAACAGTTGCAGGCGCAGTTCGAGGCGCGCCAGAGCGAATGGCAGTTGCAATTCGACCAGGAGTCACGCCGCCGTGGCGCGGAGCTCGCCGAAGCCAAGCAACGCGAGCACGAATTGACGGCCCGCCTGAATGCTCAAGCGGAGGCTCATCAACTGGCCCGGAAGGAATGGGAAACGGGTCTGGAGACCACCCGCAATGGCGTCGAGTCGCTTAAGGTCCAGATCGTGCGCGCCGAAAAGGAACGCGATGAGGCCCGCCACGCCGCTGCGGAAATTGAGCGCCACGTGCAGGACTTGAAGAAGAAGACGCTCGAAGCTTCTTCTTTGCTGAACGGCTGGAGCAACGGTGTGCACCTCGCTGGTGGCCGGAGCTAGCCTCGGAAAATATTGGTCTAAACAACAACGGCGCGGGTAATCCCGCGCCGTTGGCTTTTTGAAAGGGTGTGTCGCGCTCAGCCGGCAATGGCGCTGATTTCGACCGGCTCCACGCTGACTCCGGATTTCTCCAGCCACTTGATTGCGGCCTTCACTTCCGCACGCTCGCCGTCCAACTCCAGACAGACGATGCCGATTTCATCCGTCACGCTGGCCTGGCGGATATTCGTCACGACCTTGAATTTCTGCCCAATTTGCCAAATGAGCGGCTTGGTGATCAACTTAGGCGGATACATCAGCCACAGACGCGTCTGTTGGGGTGTCTTTGCCGTGGTCTTGGCGGCGGATTTCTTTTTCGTAGCCATGGGATAATTGGTTTAGTTGTTCTCCCTCACCCCGGCCCTCTCCCCAAGGAGAGGGAGAATGTTTCGCCGGTTATGGGTGACTCGTGAGGCTGTTGTCGTGCCGCCAGCTTTCGAGTTACCCGAAGCAACCGCTCGCTGTTCCCTCTCCTCGGGGGAGAGGGTTAGGGTGAGGGCGAGCGTTTTCATCGAATTGTTGGTGGGGCGAGCGTCCTCGAGAGCTGCGGCTCGTCAGTAGCCTCGCCCCACCGAAAGGGGCTAGCCTCCCGCGATCGCCGGGATGATGCTGATTTCGTCGCCATCCTTGAGCGGGGTTTTGGAGTTCTTGAGGAAGCGGATGTCTTCCTCGTTCACATAGACGTTCACGAACCGGCGGACTTCGCCTTTTTCGTCCACGAGCCGCTCGGCGATGCCGGGGTAGCGGGACTGCAATTCGGTGATCGCCTCGCCAATGGTGGCGGCGTTGACTTCGACCAGCTCCTCGTTGTTGGTCAATTTGCGGAGCGGCGTTGGGATTCGAACTTTCTTTGCCATAAACTTATTTCAATATCTAAAGAGTGAACAAACTAGCTGCTGAATCAAGCTGTACGCTTGATTGTTTGAATGAAATCAATGCTGGCTAACGATAGCTCTTGGCTCTTTTCCCAAGTGGGGAAGCCTGTTGACTGACGCAACAATTCTGTTGGTTCAGTTTGAATGACGTCGAAAGCAGCCGTCTCTCGTTCAGTGGCAAGTTTCAATAACTTACCATCGCGCTGCCATGTTCCAATCGTTCCAGTGCCAACCAAACCTGCTTGGCCGGGAGGGCGATGTAATTGCAATCGAATCGTAAAGATACCTCGACGAAAAAGCCTCAGATGCACCGTCTTCATTCCGGCTGTTCCAAGATACTCGAACAACAAACTAAAACGGCTAGTGTTCCATGCATCACGTGCGAGTTTCGGAGACGCGATTAGAAATGCAAGCGTGCCATAGTCCAAGAGCACTGCACTCCAGGCGTAAGGACGAGTTGATGGAATCATCAACATTCCAAGACCCAAAAGTGTAGCGCCAAAGAATGGAATGGCGGAATGAAACCTCTTGGTTCGGTAACTCTGATAGACACTCCACCAGTTGGCGAATGAAAGAAGCCCGCCGAGCGCCATCAAAATTATTGCGATGGTATTCAATTGTTAGTTACGCGCTGACCTTTTCCTCACTCGCCAGCATCGCCTCAAACTCGCGCAGGCTCGGCTTGATTTCGCGGGTCTTGCCGACGTGGCCCACGACGGCATCAAGCGTCTTCAGGCCGTTGCCGGTGATGCAGAGGACAGCAGAATCATTCGCCGGAATCTTGCCCGAGGCAATGAGTTTCTTGGCCACGGCCGTGGTCACGCCACCCGCGGTCTCAGCGAAGATGCCTTCGTTCTCCGCGAGCAGGCGGATGCCTTCGCGGATTTCGTCGTCGGTCACGTCGTCCGCCGCGCCGCCGGTTTCCTTCATCACGCGCAACGCGTAGAAGCCGTCCGCCGGCGTGCCGATGGCGAGCGATTTCGCGATCGTGTTCGGTTTGACAGGCTTGAAGAAATCCAGTCCCGCCTTTTGCGCGACGGAGATTGGCGAGCAACCGGTCGCCTGCGCGCCGTGCACGGAATACTTCGTTTCGCTCACGAGGCCGAGCTTGGTGAATTCCTGATACGACTTTTGGATTTTGGTCAGCAACGAGCCGGACGCCATCGGCACCACGGTATGCTGCGGGATGTTCCAGCCAAGTTGTTCCATGATTTCAAAGCCCATGCTCTTCGAGCCTTCGGCGTAGTAGGGGCGCATGTTCACGTTCACGAACGCCCAGCCGAACTTGCCCGCGATCTCGGCGCAGAGGCGGTTCACTTCGTCGTAATGACCTTTGATGCCGATGACGTTCGCGCCATAGACAAGCGAGTTGATGACCTTCCCTTGTTCGAGGTCAGACGGGATGAAGACGTAGGATTTGAGGCCGGCGCTGGCGGCGTTGGCGGCGACAGAGTTGGCGAGATTGCCAGTGGACGCGCAGGCAACGGTCTTGAAACCGAGTTCTACGGAACGGCTCAACGCGACACTGACGACGCGGTCTTTGAAGGACAGGGTAGGGTAGTTGACCGTGTCGTTCTTGATCCAGAGTTCGCGGATACCAAGCACCTTGGCGAGCCGATCCGCCTTCACGAGCGGCGTGAAACCGACTTGTGTGCCCACGGTGGGTTCACCGGCAACGGGCAGCAATTCGCGGTAGCGCCACATGGATTTCGGGCGCGACTGGATGGCGGCCTTGGTTAAAGACTTCTTGATGCGATCGTAATCGTAGGCGACTTCGAGCGGGCCGAAGTCGAATTCGCAAACGTGCGTGGCAGTAAGGGGATATTCGCGGCCGCACTCGCGGCACTTGAGCGCCTTCATGAATCCGTGTTGTTCACTCATAAATCTTTATCTCGGTAGGGCGGTGTTGCTGCGCCGCCCGATTTTTCACCAAGGCCGCTCAGCAGCGCGGCCCTACCGGGGCAAACAAAAAGCCCCGACTCATGGCTGAGAAGGGGCGACAAAGCTTTTGCACGTCTTCTCATTTTTCCCGAGCTAATGATGCTCGAGCTGGAATTGGCACCTGACATTGAGACCTAAGCTCAATCGGTTGCCGTGGTGTCATCGGGCCAGTCCCTCGACCACTCGTCATGAGTCCGTCAAATCAACGGATGCGGATATAATGATTTTAAACCTGTTTAAGTCAAATGGTTTTTTAAACCAACGCGACGCGCGGACATCATTGATTCAGCGCGCGGGCGGCTTTCTTCGCCTTCTTGGCTTTCTTGGCGGCGCGATCAATCGGTTTGCCGGTGCGGGTGGGATGTTGGTCGAGAACTTCCTGCAATTGCTTGCGCGACGCAATGGCGCCGGCGTCTTTCGTGTCTTTCGCCACGGGAATCTCTTTGAATGGCGCTTCGCTCAGATCAAACAGTTCGCCGCCATTGGTGAGTTTGTAACGAGCGTCTCGCGCGTAAGATTTTCCGTTGAGTTCCACGTAAACCCATTCGCGCGGCGTGCCTTTCTCGCCTTTGATCTGCGCCGCGAAACTGTGGCTATCCAGAGTGACACCTTCCGGCAGTTTCGCGCCGCCGAGTTCGGCGACGGTGGCGAAGAAATCACTGAAGTCGGTGAGGTCATGGTTGACCTTGCCGGCGGGCGTCGTGCCGGGCCAGTTGACGATGAGCGGTTCACGGCTGCCGCCTTCCAGCATGGTGGCTTTCTGGCCGCTGATGGGTTTGCCGTTCACGGTCGAAAGTTCCACGCCGAAGCGCGCGGTGCCGTTGTCGCCGACGAAAATCACGAGCGTCTTCTCGCGCAATTTAAGCCGGTCGAGTTCCCCGACGAGTTTGCCGACCAGCTTGTCCATGTATTCAACATTGTCGGTGTAGAGCTGGTCCTTGTCCGCTCCCGGTTTGCTATCGGGCGTGCGGAGAATCGGACCGTGAACGTGAGACATCGGGTAATAAAGAAAGAACGGCTGGTCTTTGTGATGGTTGATGAATTCCACTGCGAACTCGTGCATGAGGTCAGGCAGGTATTTTCCTTCCGGCAGATTCTTTTGTTCGCCGTTTTGTTTGTAACCCGGGATTTGCGACCGCCAATAGCGTCCGCTGCCTCCGAACACGAGATATTCGTCAAAGCCCCATTCGCCAGGGCCGAGCGCGATTTGTCCCCACTTGCCGACGCTCGCCGTCACGTAACCGGCCTTCTTCATCACGGTCGGGATCATGATTTCACGTTCCGGCGAAACGGCGGTGTGACTCTGGTTGTTGATGAGACCCGTGCGAAATGGATACCGCCCAGTGAGCAACTGACAGCGCGACGGCCCGCACAACGGCGTGGCGTAGTTGTATTCGAAGCGTGTCCCGCCCGTGGCCAGCGCGTCGATGTTTGGTGTCTTGAACGGGCCGCCCGTGCAATGTATGTCGCCCAACCCAACGTCGTCGGAAAGGATCAGGATGATGTTTGGTTTGGCGCTCGAGGCCGCGAACAAGCTGCCGGCGGTTACGAGCATCGTTGCCGCCGTGGTGAAGAACTTAATCATGGAAACCAACAGACGGGCGTGCAGGAGCGCTGGTTACAGCGGCTCGGCATCAGCCTGCGACAAGCACAGCCGGCTCGATCATCATGTCCCGCTATTTCGCGGGATCGTAATTGAGCCACGGGCCGAGCCAGCGCTCCATTTCGGAAACCGATTTGCCTTTGCGAGTGGCGATGTCGTCCAGTTGATCGCGCTCCAGTTTTCCGACGGCGAAATATTTTGAATCCGGATGCGCGAAGTAAAGACCGCTCACGCTCGCGCCGGGCCACATGGCGAAACTTTCGGTGAGCTTAATGCCGGTGTGCTTTTCGGCGTCGAGCAAATCCCAGAGGATTGCCTTCTCCGTGTGGTCGGGGCAGGCGGGATAGCCCGGGGCAGGGCGGATGCCGCGATATTTTTCCTCGATCAAATCTTCACTGCTGAGTTTCTCGATTTTGCCAAACCCCCATTCCTCGCGGACGCGCTTGTGCAGGTATTCGGCAAAGGCTTCTGCGAGTCGGTCAGCCAGCGCCTCGGCCATGATGGCGTTGTAGTCGTCGTGGTCGGCTTTGAACTTGTCCACGATGCTTTTCAGACCGTGACCGCTCGTGACGGCAAAAGCGCCGATGTAGTCCGCAAAACGTGCTTCCGGCATCTTGCCGGAAGTTCCATCTGAAATTTGATCTGCCGGCAAGATGCCGGCAGCACGTTCTTTTGGCGCGACGAAGTCGGCGAGGCACCAGTTCGGCGAACCGTCTTCCTTCGCGATCTGCTGGCGGAGGAAGTGGAATTTTGTCCGCAGGAAACGGCGCGAGCCGTTGGTGTAAACTTCCACGTCGTCGCCGATGGCGTTCGCCGGGAACAAACCGTAAACGCCGCGCAGCTCGAGTTGCTTCTTCGAGACGATTTGGCTGAGCAGATCCTGAGCGTCGTTGAAAAGGCGGCGGGCTTCCGCGCCGTGCTTCTCGTGCTGGAGGATTTTCGGATACACGCCGCGCAATTCCCACGTGTGGAAAAACGGCGACCAATCAATGAACGGCACAATCTCTTCGAGCGAGATGGCGAACGCACCGGCGTGGCCGTGAGACGTGCCGCAATCGCAGCGACCGGGATTGAACGCGCCCGAGCTGAGCGTGCGGATGCCCGTGAACTCGGGCTTCGGCAAGTCGTCGAACTTCAGCTTCGGCGCGTTGGCGCGGGCTTGCTCGAGCGTGAGCAGCTTGACCTGTTGCGCGGCGTGATGTGCTCGGGCTTTCTCGTAATCTTCGCGGAGTTGCTTCACGAACCCGGCTTTGTTCTCCTGGCTCAGCAGACTGCTCGTCACCGGCACGGCGCGGCTGGCGTCGAGCACGTGAACGACCGGCTCGCTGTAGGCGGGCGCAATCTTCACCGCCGTGTGCGCTCGGCTCGTGGTCGCGCCGCCGATGAGCAGCGGGAGTTTGATTCCGGTGCGCTCCATCTCGCGAGCCACGTGCGTCATCTCGTCGAGCGACGGCGTGATCAGTCCGCTCAAGCCAATGACGTCGGCGTTTTCGCGTTTGGCGACCTCCAAAATTTTCTCGCACGGCACCATGACACCGAGGTCAATCACCTCGTAGTTGTTACAGGCGAGCACGACGCCGACGATGTTTTTGCCAATGTCGTGGACGTCGCCCTTCACGGTCGCGAGCACGATCTTGCCCTGCGCCTTCACGGTTTCGCCGCGCGCGGCCATCGCGGCCTTTTCGGCTTCCATGAACGGCGTGAGATACGCGACGGCTTTCTTCATTACGCGAGCCGATTTCACGACCTGCGGCAAAAACATTTTGCCCGCGCCGAACAAATCGCCGACCACGCCCATACCCGCCATGAGCGGTCCTTCGATGACCGAGAGCGGCTTGCCGTATTTCGCGCGCGCCTCTTCGGTGTCGGTGTCAATGAACGCATCAATGCCGCGCACGAGCGCGTGCGAGAGCCGTTCCTCGACCGTGCCTTTGCGCCATTCTTCTTCCTTTTTCTCGGTCGCGTCCGTTTTGCCCGCGCCGGCGGCTTTAAGCTTTTCGCCGAACGTGACGAGGCGTTCCGTGGCGTCGGGGCGGCGATTCAGCAAAACGTCTTCGACGAGTTCCTTCAGCTCCGGCGCGATCTCCTCATAAACTTCCAGCATGCCGGCGTTCACGATGCCCATGTCGAGGCCGGCCTTGATCGAGTGAAAGAGAAACGCGCTGTGCATCGCTTCGCGCACGGCGTTGTTGCCGCGATACGAGAACGACACATTGCTGATGCCGCCGCTGACTTTGGCGTGCGGGAGATGTTCCTTGATCCAGTGCGTCGCACGGATGAAATCGAGCGCGTAGTTCGCGTGCTCTTCGATTCCAGTGCCGACAGTCAGCACGTTCGGATCGAAGATAATATCCTCGGGCGGGAAACCAACCTGCTTCGTGAGAATGTCGTAGGCGCGCTTGCAAACTTCGATGCGCCGCTCGAATGAATCCGCCTGGCCGCGCTCGTCGAACGCCATCACCACGACGGCCGCACCGTAGCGCAGAACCTTCTTCGCGTGCTCGATGAATTTCGCCTCGCCTTCTTTGAGCGAAATCGAGTTCACGATGCCTTTGCCTTGAAGACATTTCAGGCCGGCCTCGATGACTTCCCATTTTGACGAGTCCACCATGATCGGGACTTTGGCGACTTCGGGTTCGCTCGCGAGCAGCAGCAGGAAGCGCGTCATCGCGGCGACGCCATCAATCAGCGCCTCGTCCATGCACACATCAATGATGTTCGCGCCGTTCTCGACTTGCTGACGTGCAATGGCGACGGCTTCCTCGTATTTGTTTTCCTTGATGAGCTTCGCAAACTTCGGCGAACCAGCCACGTTCGTGCGTTCGCCGATCATTAGGAATGTGCCGGGCTGTTGCGTGAACGGCTGCGAGCCAGAGAGCCGGAGGGGCAAAGCAGACGGGTGCGCGCCAACTCCCTCTCCTTCACCTGGTGGAGGAGAGGGCCGGGGAGAGGAGGAGTTAATCTTCTCAGCAGCCCCTCTCTCCGGCTCTCTCCCCGTTCGTTCCTCACGGGGCGAGAGAGAAATTATGCGCGCCGTTGGTTGCCGGAATTCGCGCGGGTGCCGTCCATCCAGCGCCTTGGCGATGGCGGCAATGTGATCCGGCGTGTTGCCGCAACAACCGCCCGCGATGTTGAGCAAGCCGCTCGACGCGAACTCGCCGAGGAAGCGGCCCATGTCGGCGGGCTGCAAATCAAAGCCCGTCGGCGAAAGCGGATTTGGCAACCCAGCGTTCGGATAGCAGGAAATGGCGACGTCAGATTTCTCGCCGAATTCCGCGAGGAACGGCCGCATCAAATCCGGACCGAGCGAACAGTTGAGCCCGACGGCGATGGGCTTCACGTGCTTCACTGCGTTCCAAAAGGCTTCGACCGTCTGCGCGGAGATCATCGTCTCACCACCGCGGCCGACGGCGGCTGAGATCATGATCGGCAAAATCTTTTTGTCCTGCTCGAAGACTTCCTGAATCGCCACGAGCGCGGCCTTGGCGTTCAGCGAGTCGAAGATCGTTTCGACAAGGAGCAAATCCGAACCGCCTGCGATGAGCGCCCGGACCTGATTCGCGTAGGCGGCTTTGACCTGATCGAACGTGCAGACGCGAAAACCCGCGTCATCAGCGTCGGGGGAGTTGGAGAGCGAAACGGTCAGCGGTCCAACTGCACCAGCCACAAAGCGCGGACGACCGGTCTTATTCGCGACGCGATCGGCCCAGAGCCGACATTGCTTGGCGGATTGCTCGTTGATTTCCCAGGCGAGGTCGTTGAGAAATTTGTCCTCGACGATTTTCTGGTAGAACGCCGGGTCTTTGCGGCCGCCGTGCTCGCGCGGATCGTCCACGAAGAATTCGCTCTGACCAATGCTCGTCGCGGAAAACGTGTTCGTCTCGATGATATCCGCGCCGGCTTCGAGAAAGCGGCGATGGATGTCGCCAATCGTGTCTGGTTGCGTGAGCGAATAGAGGTCGCCGTTGTTCTTGAGGTCCTTTTTGGCGTCCTTGAAACGCTCGCCGCGCATGTCGGCCTCGCTCAATCCATAGCTGCGGATGGTCGTGCCCATCGCACCGTCGATGATGACGATGCGTTCACGAAGGATTTTGCTGAGGGCGTCGCCGCGCGTCGATTGGCCTGATTGAATGTCGCTCACGGCAGGGAAATTAGCGCGTGGGCAGGGGAGTGCCAAGTTAAAAATCAACGCATCAGAATATGATGATATGAGAATATGGCTTTTTGGGTTGGGCGTATGCTATTCGCCATGGAACAATCCCCGCGCACTCTCGATTCACTCTCCTGATGACAATATACGATTAGCGCAAGCCAAGCGTTTGCTTGATTAGCCCCCGCCAATTTCTACACTGCTTTCATGCTCGGTGAAGGAATCGTTAAAGGCATGGCGGAAACTGCGAAGAATTTCTTCGGCAGTTACGTCAGCGCTGAGCGTTTGACCACCGTGCAGTATCCGGAGGAGCGCATTCCGCTCACCGAGAACGTACGGCAGTTTCCCTTTTTGGTTTACGACACCAACGACTGGCAAAAAGGGATGCGCTGCGTCGCGTGCCAGATTTGCGAGAAGGAATGCCCGCCCAAGTGCATTTACATCGTCAAGAGCAAGGACAAGAAGCCGGACTACATGGGCAAGGCGCAGTTTTATCCAGCGACCTTCGACATCGACATCTCGGTTTGCATGAGCTGCCAGATTTGCGTCGAGGTCTGCCCGTTTGATTCGATCAAAATGGACAAGGAATTCGAGCTGAGCAACGACGACCGGTTCGGCGGCCTGTTGCTCGACAAGTCCAAGCTCGCGAAGTCCAACGAGTATTATCACCACATCCGGCCGACCGAAGCTGCCGAAGTGGACGCGCGCCTCGCTGCCGAAAAGGCGAAGGCTGAAGCCAAAGCCAAGGCTGACGCCGAGGCCAAGGCGAAAGCTGCGGCGGCGGCGAAACCCGCGCCACCTGCGCCCGCCGCACCGGTTGCGGCCTAAGGACGAACAGGGGAACGAGGGATTCTCAGACTGATGCCAGACACGTTCGATCAGATATTTGTTTTGCTGAAGCACAAAGTGCTCGGCCTGCTGCCGGCGCAACCGGAATGGTTGCTGCCGGTGGTTTCGTGTCTGCTTTCGATTGCGGTAATCATCGTCGCGTTCGCCACGCTGTTTGCCATCACGACCTGGCTGGAGCGCAAAGGACTCGCGCGTATCCAAAATCGCTACGGCCCAAATCGCGCCGGCATTCCACTGACTGAAATCAGCCTTTTCGGTCTCGGTCAACCGGCCGCGGACGGCATCAAAGCGCTCACGAAAGAAGACATTGTCCCGCGTGCGGCAGACAAACTCGTTCATTTCCTCGCGCCCGTGGTGCTGGTGATTCCTGTGCTCCTTTCCTACGCCGTGTTGCCGGTCGGTCGCAACATGACCGCCGTGGATCTCGATGCCGGCGTGCTGTTCTTCTTCTCCGTCGGCGCGGCGACCGAACTCAGCGTGTTCATGGCCGGTTGGTCGAGCCGCAACAAATATGCGCTGATGGGCGCGATGCGCGCCATTGCGCAAATGGTCAGCTACGAAATCCCACTCATCCTCTCGACCGTCGGCGTCATTATGATGACCGGCACGCTTTCGACCGTCAAAATCGTCGAGGCGCAATCCACCTACAATGGCCTGCTGCCGGATTGGTTCGTGTTCACGCCGTGGGGGCTTGCGGGTTTTCTGCTGTTCATGATCGCGGCGACGGCGGAGTCAAATCGCTCGCCGTTTGATCTACCCGAAGGCGAATCTGAACTCGTCGCCGGTTACTTCACCGAGTACTCCGGCTTCAAGTTCGCGCTCTTCTTCCTCGCCGAATACCTTGGCATGTTCGCCATCAGCGGACTTGGCATCACACTCTTCCTCGGCGGCTGGAACGCGCCCGCTGCGTGGCTCACGTTCATCCCGTCGTGGGCGTGGTTCTTCATCAAGCTCGTCGCCATCGTCCTCATCTTGATTTGGATTCGCGGCACCGTGCCACGCCTGCGCATGGACCAACTCATGAATTTCGCCTGGAAATTCATGATTCCGATGACGTTGCTCAACCTTGTCGCCGTCGCCGTCTGGCATTTCATGCCGGCGGGATTCGCCCGCTGGATCGTCGGTTTCGCGCTCGTCCTCGGGCCGTATCTAATGCTCGGCCGCGGTTTGATGGAAGGTAAACACCTCGGCAAACGTACGTATCGCTACGCGGACTGACCATGACTCCAGCCTTCGCCATCATTGCTCTGTTGACCATCGCCGCTGCCGTGGCTGCGATGAGCCTGCGCAATCTCGTGCACTGCGCCCTTGCGATGGTCGGCGCGTTCGTAGGAATCGCCGCGCTCTACCTGCAACTCGACGCCCAATTCGTCGGCTTCACGCAAATCCTCGTTTACATCGGCGCCGTCGCCATCTTGATCGTGTTCGCCATCCTGCTCACGCGCGGCGGGGAGACACCGGAGAAAAATCTCTTTTCGTCCTCCTGGCTCTGGGGCGCAGTCGTGACCATCGCGGTCTTCGGCACGCTCGCTTGGGCGATCAAAAACAGCTTTGCCAGCGACCGGCAACCGCCGCCGCAAGTGGAAGCCACTGTCAAACAAATCGGCGATGCGCTGATGACCAAATTTGTCCTGCCGCTGGAAGTCATCGGCCTGCTCCTGACCGCCGCCATGATCGGCGCGGTGATCATCGCGATGAAGGAGGAAAGGAAATGACGCCGCTCGCGGGCTATCTCCTGCTTTCGGCGATGCTCTTCTGCATCGGCCTCGCCGGTGCGCTGACGCGGCGCAACGCCATCATCGTCCTCGTCGGCATCGAACTGATGCTCAACGCCGCGAATCTGAACTTCATCGCCTTTTGGCGCTTCAGCGAACATCCCGAAGCGCTCACTGGGATCATGTTCGTGATTTTTTCCATCGGCATCGCCGCCGCGGAAGCCGCGGTGGGCCTGGCGCTGATCATTGCGATCTACCGTCACTACAAGACCGCAAACGTGGATGAGGTCAACCAACTCAAGGGATGAAGAATTTAACCGCTGAGACGCCGAGACGCCGAGAGGGAATTGTTCTCTCTGCGCCTCTGCGCCTCTGTGGTTCAGAATAAAATGGCTTGGATCGTCAAAAACCTCTGGCTCATTCCGGCGCTGCCA
>CAYWCK010000111.1:0-13389 GCA_964456685.1 uncultured Bifidobacteriaceae bacterium
GGGCCAGCAAAATTTCCCGGGGCGTTTTCATGTGACGTTTTCCTCCACCAGTTTTTTCAGCGCGAGCTTCGCGTAATGCATCCGTGATTTCACCGTGCCGAGTTGCGCGCCGGTGATGCCGGCAATGTCTTCCAGAGAAAATTCTTCGACGAAATGCAGCAACAGGACCGAACGCTGCGCCGGAGGAAGTTGTTCGATCAAATTCATGAACTCCGCCTCCTGTTCGCGGCGGATGAGCACTTCGCGAGGGTCACCCGCTTCGTCCGGCAGAACCTCGGCGATCTCCGGCTCAAGCGGTTCTTCGCGTCCGCTTTTGCGCCAGCGATCGACGCATTTCCGGTGCGCGATGGAAAAGAGCCAGCTGCCGAAGCGGTCGTCGTCGCGCAAACTCGCAAGATTCCGCGCGGCGCTGATGAAGGTTTCCTGCACGACATCGAGCGCGACCTGCTCGCGGCGGATGAGTTCAAAGACGTACGCATACAAAGGCAATTGGTAACGCTGGAAGAGGGCATTCCACGCGTCCGGCGACCCGGCGCGGGCCGCGGCCACCGGCCTTCGCCGGGCCGAAGCCGCATCGGAATCCTGCTCAGATTCGCAGGTCCCCGATCCGGTCGCGCCTGCCGCTGGCAGAGGCTTCGGCCCGGCGGAGGCCGGCAGTTGTTCGCGTTCAGCCACAGCCAGCATTTACACTGAGGAGAACGGGCGAGGCGAGCAAAGGTTCAACTGGAAGGAAGATAACGAAAGCGAGGCGGACGATTTTCTGGGCCGGGTTTCAAAGCTCCGCGGCCGAGCGTCACTTCTTCGGGATTTGCCAGACCCAATCGCCTTGGGCCATATCCACGCCCGGCTCTTTGCTTTTGGTCCAGGCAATTTCGCCGCGCTCGTCGGTCCGGTTCCAGCCGACGGACCAGAGCCGGTAACCGCCGTCCGGCTCGCGCCGGTAGCGGAGCGGTTTGTCGTCAATGAGGTCGTTGGGCAGCTGTGGGAGCAGCGAAGGCACAAGTTTCTCCAGCGAGTCGGGCAATTCACTCTGCGCGAGGCGATAGCGTTCGAGCGCGCACGCGATGCGGGCGGAACCCACGGCAGTTTGCATCCGCGCCGAGCGGCGAACCGCCTTGCTCAATGCGGGCATCAGCAGCTTGGCGAAGATCGTGTAAGGCGCCCGCGGGAGTTTTTCGATGCGCGTTTGCAACGCCTCGCACACCTCGGGCAACACGCGCCCTGATTTGGTATCCACGCAGGCCAGCGTGAATTCCTGGTGCAGTTCCGAAATGGTGAGCATGTTCTGGTAGAACCAGCCGCTGGGAAATGGATTGAATCCCATGGTGCTGGCGCTCCCGCCTTCGTCGTTGCTGAGATACATCATCGGATTGGAACGGAATCCCTGGCGGCGCAAGTAATCGAGCCCCGCCACCGAGAGCGCGCGTTCGCCACGTTGCGCCAGCTTGTATTCGGCCAGCATATCCACCCGCGCAAGCAGCTGCTCGATCTTCGCAAGTTGAGCGTCGCTCCAGGCATGGCGCACTAGCCCTTCACGAATGGTCTGCAGATTGATGCCCAACGACGCAATCCGCACGAGATGATCGATCAGCACCGGCTCGCGGCTGATGCTTTCGGAGAGTCGCAGGCCGAGTTCCAAATCTTCCAGTGCCTCCGCAGACCGGCCCGCCTCCAGCAACGCTGTCGCGCGGACGTGCGTCAAAGTCGTGATGCCCTTCAGGCGCGCGAGGTGCGGCAGCAAAATCGCCCACGACGGTTCATAGTCATACTCGACGGGAAAGCGCGTTTCGGGTCGGGTGCGGACCGCTTCGTGAAGCTCGGTCAGTTCGGAGTCGAACTTGCCCAGCGCCACGAGGATGTCCTGCGCGGGTGTGCCGGGTTGGTTGGGTTGAGGATAATTTGTGTTGCCTCGATAAAACGCCTGCCAGGTGGCGAGGTCCGCCAAAGTCCCTTTCTCCATCTGCCCCAACACCAGCTTGTCGTCCTTCTCCCGCCGGGGGGCTAAGTCAGCCCCAAGTTGACTGAGCCGTGCCAGTGCGTTCGTGTCGCGCCAGACGATGTTGGTGGGGGTGTGGAAGTAGTCCAGCGCCGGCTTGAGCAGCGGTGTGAAGGCGAAGTTTTTTTCTTCGGGCACCGGCGGCGGCGACAACTCGGCGATGGAAAATTTTTCGCCCTGCGCTTCCCACTGCTGCCGATGACGCATCCAGGCGGAACGACCGCGGACGTTCTCGACGAAATAAACGAGCGCAATCAGCGTCACGAGGCAGGCGACGCCGAACGCGAACCGCCGCAGATTGCGCCAGCAAAACAGCCAGCGTAAGAATCGCATCAGCCCGTAGCCAATCAACAGGGCGAGCGCGGACAGCAGAGCGGCGACGAAAAAAACTTCCACCGGCGAGCTTCTCCCATTACCGCCCGCGACCCCCAAGCAATAGATGAGCAGCGTCAGCAGGGCAAACGAGGCGAGCCATACGATCTTTCCGGGCAACGGTCGCCGCCAGCCACTGGGAGGATGTTCATTCATGATCAGGTCAAACGTTGGCGGTTTCGTCGCGGCGCGCGCCGTGTGGCCGCGGCACTGGCGGCCGGGGACGATCCACAGGCTGGGATTCGCGCGGGCCGGCGAGTTCGGCGTAGAATCGGACCTGTTCGCGCAGCAACGCTCGCATTTCGGGCGAAGGAGCCGCCTGACGAGCGAACTGCACCGGCGCTGATTCGCGCAGCGCAATCTGCCCACCCAATATCAGGAGCCAGACCGCCGCCAGCGTGGCCCACGCGACCGGATGCGGCCAGAAAAGCTCCCGCCATCCGCTCACACGTTGCGGGATGCGGGGTGCGCGATCAGGATTGGCAGCCCGTGCCGCCGCCAGGATTTCCCCGCGCCACGCAGGCGGAACCGATCGCACGGGCTGGCGGCTCAGACGTTGCTCGAATTGGTCGTCACGGTTCATTTGATCTCTTCGTAAAGGGGACGCAGCCGGGCGCGCAATTTGTCTAAACCATAGCGATAGCGGCTGGCGGCGGTGTTCAGGGGGATTTCCAAAGTGGCGGCGATTTGCTCGAAGGTCAGGCTTTCCCAGAGTTTCAGATGAACTACCGCGCGCTGATCGGCGGGCAGTTCGCCCAGTGCGACGGAGAGCTCGGCACGGAAGGCCGCCTCGTCGGGATCGGTCGTGCTGGCGAAGAGTGCGGATTGCTCCACGCCAAATTGCTCGTGCTGCCGGGCGCGCGTGCTGCGCCGGCGCATGAGATCAATCGCCGCGTTATGGGCGAGGCGAATCAAGAAGGCCCGCGCATCACGCGCTGCTTGCAACAGTTCCGGTTGCCGGGCGAGCTTGACGAAAACTTCCTGCAACACATCGCGGGTGTCGTCTTCATCCCGGGTGAAATTAAGCAGGAAGGCGAACAACGCTTGCGCGTGTTCGTCGTAGAGCCTTTCGATGTCAAACGGCATCGCTTCGGTGAACAGGACGCGCGGGCGGGGCGGATTTGTCTAACCAATTCGCTGCGCCCTTTCGCGCGGGCTGTGCCAAGGGTTGGACCGGTCGCGGACGGAAGAATCACGTTGCGATCGAAAATTCCACACTTGCCGCCCGCTGCGCGCACGATTAGGAAGCTGCGGTGATTTTGACCGGTATCTTGGGCGGGCTGGCGGCGCTGAGTTGCGGGCTGCAGCTCTGGCAATGGGTCGCCGCACGGCGATTTCCGCTGCACCAACGCGTCCAGGACGAGGGCAACGCGCCGGCAGTCACCTTGCTCAAGCCGATCAAAGGATGCGACCAGCATACGGAGGATTGTTTGCGCAGCTGGTTCGCGCAGGAGTATCGCGGCGATATTCAAATCCTCTTCGCCGTGGCGGACGCCGGTGATCCGGCCGTGCCCGTAATTGAGAAATTGCGGCGTGAATTTCCCCAACGGGACACGCAGCTCGTGGTTTGTCCGGAACGTCTCGGCGCAAACGCCAAAGTTTCCAAGCTGGCCCAGCTTGAAGCGCACGTGAAATACGAGCTCGTGGTCGTGAGCGACGCCGACGTGAAAGTGCCACCGGACTTGCTGGCGAATGCCGTGGTGCCGCTGCGCGACAGCAAAGTCGGTTTGGTGAATTGCTTTTATCGACTGGCCAATCCAACCACCCTGGCGATGCGGCTGGAAGCGGTGGCCGTAAACGCCGATTTCTGGAGTCAGGTGTTGCAAAGCAAATCCCTCAAACCGCTCGACTTCGCACTCGGTGCGGTGATGGTCACGCGACGGCAACAGCTCGCCGGGATCGGCGGCTTCCGGGCGTTGGCGGATTGTCTCGCCGATGACTACCAGCTGGGCCATCGCATCGCCAAACTGGGCTATCGGATCGAGCTTTGCCCGGTGGTCGTCGAATGCTGGGAATCACCGATGGGCTGGGCGGCCGTGGGGCGACATCAACTTCGCTGGGCGCGAACGATCCGGGTCTGCCAGCCGCTGCCCTACTTCTTCAGCATTCTGAGCAACGCGACGCTGTGGCCCATGCTCTGGCTTGTCTCCTTGTGGCCCTGGATGTCAGGCGATTCTCACAGGGTGGCCGAAGGTGTGTTTGCGGGACAATATGCTATTGCCCCCGCGACAATCGTAGCCGCTGTTTTCGTCATTGTCAGGATCATCTTTACCGGAGCACTCCAATCCCGGCTGACCTTGTCCGCCACAAAGCTCACGGAGGCGTGGTTGATCGTGTGCAAAGATCTGCTTCAAGTCGGGAATTGGGCAGCCGCATTTCTCGGCAACACGATTGAATGGCGCGGCGAACGCTACCGCTTGCAGCGGGATGGAACACTCAAAATCATCAGCCAGATGAGGAAATAAGTTCAACGGCCAAAGGGTTGACTTGCAGCGGCGCTTTGTGTTGAACTCACGCGAGTCCAGAACCAGTTGCACGCATGCAAAAAAGTGATTTTGATCGCGGTTTGTCGCCGTCACCACTCCGTGGCTTCACCCTGATCGAACTGCTAGTGGTCATCGCCATCATTGCGATTCTCGCGGCGATGCTGCTGCCCGCCCTGAGCAATGCCAAGGCCCGCGCCTTGCGCATTTCGTGCATGAACAACATGAAGCAACTGGGGTTGGGCCATTTGTTATACGGGCACGATAACAATGGCGTCCTAACCTACACGTGGGGCTACTACAGCGACAATTTGAACTGGCTGCATCGCAGCTATGTCCGGGGAGTGAATTCATTCATCTGCCCAGCAACCCAGAACTTTATCCGCACCAATACCATTGCGAACAGCGAGGATGGCACGGTGCAGATTGACATTTACGATTTGGGGAATTTCGCACCTTCCCGCGGACGCGACCCGGGGCACAGCTACGAGAACTTCAGTTGGTGGCGCTCGCTGGGTGATGAATTTCCCGGAACGTCTCGCGCCGGCACTAGAAAATCCGAAAGCCGTGTGCAGTCGCAGCAGCACAAGTCCACGTTTACCGCTCCCAGCCCATGTATTGTGGGCATCGAAGCCGGCGCTGTGGCCGGCCCAGCGCGCACTTGGCTGCAGGTGGACGCTGATTCACTTTACGCCACGTACCCCGGCGCCAAGAACGACTATCCAGATCGGGGTGACAACCACGGACTGCAGGGACATAACGCCAATTTTGTGGATGGCCACGCCGAATTCGTTACGCGCCGGGGACGGAACTACCTGCTTCAGCGCGATTACTCAATGATCGAGCACAGAAACGAAGTACCGCCTTGACCCATTGCTTTCTTTTGTATCGCTGATGCAAACAAAACATGCACTGTTGAGCTGTCTTGTGGGAGTTTTGTTCGCCGCATTAACTGGCTGCGGGGATAAACAAGTCGACCAAGCGTTGGACACCGACGCCAACGGCTACGTCTGCCAAAAATGCTCCGCCAAGTTTTACACCGAACGGAGCGTATTTGCGGGTCATTGCCCGCAATGCAAAGTGCCGAATATTGAGCCAGTAATCGGTTTTGTGTGTGCCACGGACCAACACGTGACATTGGCGGGGAGAGGCCGTGGGTTTCACGCTTGCGAACAATGCGGCAAATCTACCTCGGCGTTTAGCCGACCACGCGAAGCGGACCTAAAGTCTTGGGGTGCAGCCAAAAAGTCCGACGCGGAGGTCAATTGATCGAACGAACGATGCGCAACCGACCATTTATGAAACATCGTGCTGGCGATTTGAATATTCGTTTGACATTGAAACCCATATCTTTAGAGTAAAGCGCGGATAAGATTTCCCGCCGATACGGAGTCAAATATGAAACAGACACGAAGAATGTTCAATTGGTTGGTCGCCTGCAGTTTGGCGGTCATTATGGTCACCGGTTTGTCCGCCCAGAGCGCCAAGGAACGTACCGGCAAGGTCGTCCGGCTCAAAGGCGCGGCTCGCTACTCGACCGGCAACAATGTTTGGCAGCAAGTAAAAATCGGAACCGTGCTGCGAAGCGGCGATTTGGTTCAGACTGCGGCCAAGTCTTACGTCGATATCGTTTTGGGCGAAACCAGCCTGACTCCAAGTCGCGCTGTGGCCGCTGCGCCGCCCTCCTCTTTTCAACCCAAAGCCGAGCAAGACGTGATTCGCGTCAAGGAAGACAGCGTGCTGGCTTTCGAGAAGCTGGCCATGACGAGCACGGGCGGTGACGAAGTCACCGAGACGCAGCTCGACCTGCGCAGTGGCAAGATTTTTGGGACGGTCAAGAAAATGGCCCCAACCTCTCGTTATGAAATCAAGCTGCCCAATGCAGTTGCCGGTATTCGGGGCACGATTTACACCATCAGCGCCGACGGCGTGATTCAGGTCCTCACGGGTTCAGTGGTGATTTCCTGGGTTGCAGCCGATGGAACGCCGATGACGCAAACAGTTGGTGGCGGGTATCAGTTCGACGTGCGCACCGGTTTGCTGACACCGATTCCGGATGCTATGAACACGGAGATGGCGCGCGATTATCGCACATCCCGCGTCGCCCCCAGCACCCTCCCGAAGCCGATTGTGCAGGACAAGACGGTTTATTACGTCTCGCCAACGCAACCCAGCAGTGGCAGCGGACAATAGTCTGTTAATCATTTAGCCAAAACCAGAGCAGCCTTGAGTTGCTCTGGTTTTTTTGTTTAGGTCGCCGCCGTGAAGCTCAAACGCATCCAGCAGGCTCCGGTGCTGATTGCCGTTTGCGTGTTGGCCGCGACCTGGCTGACGCGAGTTGCCTCTTTCGGCCTTTTCGAGCGGCTGGAAGCCATCACCTACGATTGGCGCGCTCGGATTGCATTGCGTTTTCCCAGCTCAAGCGCCTCGAACCTCGGCTTCGTGTTCATAGACGATCGGAGCATCAAGGAGGTGCGCAATGGCCTTGGGCTCGGGTTTGGGCTGTACTGGCCACGTCAAGTCTACGGCCGATTGGTGAACGAGTTGACGAGGCAGGGCGTCGGCAGCATCGCCTTCGATGTACTCTTCGGGGAATTACGCCCGGATCAACATGCGGCGGTGCAAATGGCGAACGGCGACTTGGTTGAGTCTGACGATTATTTTGCGGGTGAACTGCAGCGCTCGGGTAAAGTCATACTGGCGGCCACTCCTGACTTGCAACCCCCAATACTATTTCAAACGAACGCTTTGGCTTTGGGCGATATCACGACCGATAAGGATGCCGACGGCATTCTGCGGCGGGCGCGGGCCTTTCAAGTTTATCGCCGCTGGCATCCTGCGTTCCGTCAAGTCGAGGCAGATCCGGACATCGGAATCACTTTGACCGACGCTGTCATTACGCCGGGGCAGATTCTCCTGACAAACAGCAGCGGCAAGGAGTTCAAGATAGCGGTAGATGCAGAAAACAATTTTGACCTCGCAGACTTCGGAACGCCGCCGCCTGGCGTCCCACCGCGAGCCAGGGCGTTCACGGAAGAACGCGTCTGGCATATGGGGGTGGTCATCGCCGCGCAAGCGCTTGGCCTGGACCTCGCACAAGCCGAGGTCGATCTGGCTCACGGTCGCATTACACTGCGCGGACCCGGCGCGGTCTCCCGAGTCATTCCGGTGGATAGCGACGGTTATTTCTGGATTGATTGGTGTTTGACGCCGAAGGACGCACACTTAACGGTCGAGCCGATTCACAGCTTGCTATGGCAGAACTATCAGCGACTGCAAGGCGCCCCGACCCAAGCGCGCGTGGATTGGCGGGGCAAGGTGGCCATCGTCGGCTCCATTGCCCAGGGCAATGAATTGATGGATCGTGGGGCCACCCCGCTGGCTAAGAACTCCGTTCTCGTCGCCAAACATTGGAACGTCGCGAATTCCATCCTGATGAACCGTTTCGTGGAACGGCCCTCACTGGGAACGGAATTGCTGCTGATTATTCTCCTGAGCGTCTTGACTGCCTTCCTCACCTGGCAACTGCGGGTCATCATCGCTTCGGTCGCGGTATTCGCAATGGTCATCCTTTACGGCTTGCTCAGTGTTTGGTGCTTTGTGGAAAGCCGTTACTGGCTGCCACTAGCACTGCCGTTGACCGGCGCCATGCTCGTCCCACATTTCAGTCTGGTTACCTATCGCGTGCTGTTCGAGCAGAAAGAGCGTCGGCGCGTCAAATCCATCTTCTCCAAGGTCGTGGCGCCGGAAGTCATGAACGAATTGCTCGCGGCCGAGAAGCTCTCGTTGGTAGGTGCGCGACGAGAAGTAACCGTCTTGTTTGCCGATGTGCGCGGGTTCACGGAGCTGACCGACTACACCCAGGAACAGGTGACTACTTACGTGAAGGAACGTAAGCTTGCCCCGGCGGCGGCTGAAGCATTCTACGACGAATTCGCCGGGGAGACATTGAGGACCATCAATAGTTACCTGACCTGTGTCGTGGACGCCGCGAAGCGGGAGAAAGGCACTTTCGACAAACTCATAGGTGACTGCGTCATGTTTTTCTGGGGTGCGCCGCTGCCGAACGACCGGCACGCCTTGGACTGCGTGCGGGCGGCCATCGCCGCCCAGCGTGCTATTTACCGCCTAAACCAACAGCGCGCTCTGGAGAACCAACAGCGCCAAATTGAGAACCGGGCCCGGGAATCCGCCGGTTTGCCACCCAAGCCACCGCTGGCCACACTCACCCTCGGCACGGGAATTAATACTGGCATCGTGACCGCCGGCATCATGGGCTCGGAGCAAATACAGGTGAACTACACGGTCTTCGGCCGCGAAGTCAATCTGGCCAGTCGCCTCGAAGGCATGTCGGGGCGCGGCCGCATCTTTATCAGCGAGACGACATTTCAATGTCTGCAACGCGACGATCCCCAACTGGCGGCCACCTGCATCCAACGGGAACCGATGACCCCTAAGGGATTCACCAAGCCGGTCCAGATTTACGAAGTCCCTTGGCAACCCCCAGGCGAGGTGATGGAGGAATTTCACACCATGTTGTTCGTGAAACCCAAGCCCGGGACCACCAAGCCCTGACCTACACGGGGATTTCATTCTCGTCATTGCCGCGCCAACCGTTACATTACTTATATGCGCACGGCGATTTATCCCGGCAGCTTCGACCCGTTGACCAATGGTCATCTGGATGTCATCCAGCGGGCCACCAAGCTGTTCGACCGCGTCATCGTGGCGGTCGCCAAGAGCGAGAGTAAACAGCCACTCTTCACGCTGGAGGAGCGCGTCGAAATGGTCCAGAAGGCCGTGAGTCACCTGCCGCATGTCGAGCCGGATTCCTTCGAGGGTCTCCTCATTGAGTATGTGGCGCAGCGCAAAGCACAGGCGGTCGTCCGCGGGCTGCGGGCGGTGTCGGACTTTGAGTTTGAATTCCAACTCGCCCTCATGAATCGGAAGCTCGACGAGCGGGTTGAGACCATCTTCATGATGCCAAAAGACACCTACACTTTTCTCAGTTCGCGGATGGTGAAGGAAATCGCCCGGCTGGGTGGCAACGTTAGCGATTTTGTTCCGCCACATGTCAAAGTTGCCCTCAAAGAAAAGCTCGCCGGCCAAATCGTTTGAACCATGCCTCTTACCGTTAATCTCCGCCATCTCGCCCGGCACAATTTGGTGCTGCGGGGGGAATTGCCGGCGACGGAATTGGACCTGGATATCCATGACGACATGGTTCGCGCCCTCGAACCGCTCATCCATGACCTTGAAGCCCAGCTTTTGGAGGAAAATTTATTGCTCCGTGGGCGGTTGGAACTGGTGTTGGATTGCCAGTGCGTCCGCTGCTTGAAACCCTTTAAATATAGGCTGCAATTGAAGGATTGGACCTGCCTCCTGCCCCTCAAAGGCGAGGATCAGGTGAAAGTGGTGGACGATTCCGTGGACTTGACGGGGCCGCTACGTGAAGATATTCTCCTCGCCTTTCCGGCGCATCCGGTCTGTGACGCAGATTGTGCCGGATTGACCGGAAAAGAGTCCGGTAAAAAGAAAAAAGCAACCAGCGCCGCAGCGGCAGACCCGTCGGCCTGGGCTGAATTGGATAAACTAAAGCTGAAAAGCTGAGAAAAATTGATTTATGGGCGTTCCGAAGCGAAAACCATCCACCAGCCGTCAACGCATGCGCCGCGCTTACAACAGCGTGCTCCGCCTGCCCCAGCTCAGCAAATGTCCGCAATGTGATGCCCCCTACGTGCCGCATCGCGTTTGTCCGGCCTGCGGCTACTACAAAGGTCGCCAGGTCTTGAGCGTGACCGCCGGCGCATGATTCGTCGCCCGACGCGGAGGCACTCTTCCGCGTCCTTGCATCTATGCGCATCGCAGTGGATGTCATGGGTGGCGACCACGGCTGCGAGGTTGTCATCTCCGGCGCCAAGCTCGCTCTCGAAAGCGACTCCAGCATTACCGCACTCCATCTGGTCGGTAACCAGGAGCAAATCCATTCGGCCCTCCACCGTGTGGGACTGAAGGACGAGCGCGTCCAGATTCTTCACTGCACCGAAGTCCTCACCATGGAGGACAAACCCGTCGAAGGAATCCGCAAGAAAAAGGATTCCTCGATGGTCCGGAGCATCGAACTCGTCCGGGAAGGCAAAGCCGACGCCATCATCTCACCCGGCAATACGGGCGCCCTCGTGGCCGGCTCCATGAAACTGGGTCGCCTCGAGGGCATTGAGCGCCCGGCCATTGCTGCACGCATGCCGTCCCGCACTGGCGACTTCGTCCTGCTGGACGCCGGCGCCAACCCCGTCTGCGAACCGCAGCACCTCGCCCAGTTCGCCGTCATGGGCAGTTTGTACGCTCGTGAAATCCTCGGTCAGCCCCGCCCCCGAGTCGGCGTCCTGAGCAACGGCTCCGAAGAATCGAAGGGCAACGAACTAACCCGCGAGGCGGCGAAACTTTGCGCCAAATTGGATCTCAACTTCCTCGGCTACGTCGAAGGCTTTCACTTGTTCGATGACGGTGTGGATGTCGTGGTGGCGGACGGTTTTGTGGGCAATATTGTTTTGAAAACCGCGGAAAGCCTCGGTTACGCGATGATGCATCTGCTCAAGACCGAGCTGACCGCCAACCCGATTCGCAAGCTCGGAGCCATGATCGCCAAAGACGCCTTTCGATCGCTCAAACGGCGGCTCGACCCCGAAGTTTACGGCGGAGCGGTGCTGCTCGGGTTAAATGGAATTGTCGTCAAAACCCACGGGTCTTCGCGTGAACGCGCCGTGATGAATGCCATCCGGGTTGCGACCGAGGAAGTCCGGCACGACTTGATCCATATGATCGAGCGCGAAATCAAGGTGGCCAACGCAAAACTGGCCGCCGCTACGCCCGCAACACTTTCGCCATGAGCCCTGCCTCGAAACCCAAATTCAAGAACCCGCGCGCCCAGCACAATTTTCAGGGCCGCTCTGTTTCCATCGCCGGCGTCGGCTCGTACGTGCCGGCACGCGTGCTCACGAACCTCGATCTCGAGAAGATGGTCGAAACCACGGACGAATGGATCACCAGCCGCACGGGCATCAAGGAACGCCGGATTGCCGCTGCCGACGAATACACCTCCGATCTGGCGACCAAGGCAGCGCAGCGGGCAATGAAGATGGCCGGCGTTTCAGCCGAGCAAATCGACCTCATCATTGTCGCCACCATCACGCCGGACATGCCGTTTCCCTCAACGGCCTGCCTCGTGCAGCAGAAGCTTGGTGCCCGTCGAGCCGCAGCCTTCGACTTGGAAGCCGCGTGCTCGGGGTTTATCTACGGTCTTGAAATCGGCCAGCAGTTCATCATGTCGCGTACCTACGACACCGTTCTGGTGATCGGCGCGGAGAAGCTCTCAACCGTTGTGGACTGGCAGGACCGCAATACTTGCGTGCTCTTCGGCGATGGCGCGGGCGCGGTGATCTTGCAGAATCGAGCCAGCTCTCACGGCCTGCTTACGGCCGTCATGGGCGCCGATGGCAATAAATCCGAGCTGCTCGCCATGCCCGGTGGTGGCAGCCGCTGTCCGGCATCAGCGGAGTCCGTACAAAACCGTCTGCACTACCTGCGCATGGACGGCAAGGAAACTTTCAAAAATGCCGTGCAAGCGATGATGACCGCCGCACAGGAGGTTCTGCGCCGCTGCGAAATTACCATTCAGCAGATCAAATGCGTCATTCCCCACCAGGCCAACCGGCGCATCATTGACGCCGTGGGTGACCGGCTGGGAGCCACCCCCGAACAGGTGTTCATCAACTTGGATCGCTACGGCAATACGTCCGCCGCCTCGGTTGCCATTGCCCTGGATGAGGCCGTATCCTCGGGCAAAGTCGCCCGCGGTGATCTTATGCTGCTGGTGGTTTTCGGTGCGGGTTTGACCTGGGGTGCGGCCGTGATTGAATGGTGATGCCGTCGGGAAAAGTCCTGACAAGCCATAACCCAAAAGTGCCTTTGACGAGCCTGCGTGCTGTGTTAATTTAACTTCGTTCTATGAGTGCCAGAAAGCTTTCCAATCTTGGTTCGTTTCAACCTTCGGTCACGGTTGATGCGCGGCAAACCCGCCTTTCGCTGTCGCATGAAGCCGTGGTCATCCACAAAAGCGGCATTGAATTCCGCAGCCCGACCCCGTTCAACGCCTGGACGGAGATGACGGTGGATTTGAAGACTCCTGACAATGGCCGCGTGAACTGCACCGGCGTGGTCATCGCCTGCACCGGCAGCAAGCACGCAGGCTATCATGTGACGATGGCTTTCACCAATATCTCTCGTCAGGCGCAATCCCGCCTCACCCAGATGTCGGATGGGGCGTTGGGCTGAACGCGACCACTTTTTGCCAGAAACAGCCGGATCGAATGATCCGGCTGTTTTGCTTTCACCAAGCCTGTGGCGGGCGTCAAGGTGAGATAATCCGGTAAAAGCGGGTTGGCGCATTAGAAATTGAAGCGTCTGTGAACGAGAATTGGCCGGGAGTTGCTTGACTTGCCGCTCCCAGATAACTCCACGTCAGCAGATTCGTCGAAC
>CAYWCK010000112.1:0-13333 GCA_964456685.1 uncultured Bifidobacteriaceae bacterium
CCGGAAGTGCAGGCTTACATCCGTGATTCCGTCGCGACGATTTGCCGCGCCGTGCCGGATCTCGGCGGTTTTTTTAGCATCAGCGCTTCGGAAAATCTGACCAACTGCTGGTCGCACAACAGCGGCGCGAACTGCCCGCGATGCAGCCAGCGTCCGCCCGCGGACGTCATTGCGGAAGTCAGCCGCCTGTTTCAGGACGGCATTCGCGCCGCGGGCAGTCGGGCGCGCTTGATCGCGTGGGATTGGGGTTGGCCCGACGATAAGGCGGGCGATGTCATCAAACAGTTACCGTTGGAAGTCACGTTGCAAAGCGTAAGTGAATGGAGTCTCCCCATCGAGCGCGGCGGCGTGAAATCCACCGTCGGCGAATACTCGATTTCCTCCATCGGCCCCGGCCCGCGCGCCCAGCGCCACTGGAAGCTCGCGCGCGAACGCGGGCTGAAAACCATTGCGAAGATTCAGGCCGGTTGCACATGGGAACTTTCCGCCGTGCCGTACATTCCCGCCGTGGCGAACGTGGCGAAGCACGCGGAAAACCTGCGCAGCGCCGACATCAGCGGCTTGATGCTGGGCTGGACGTTGGGCGGCTATCCCTCGCCGAATCTGGAAGTCGTGGCCGAGACGCTTGCCGGCGGTTCAGGTGATGCGGCCATGCTCCGCGTGGCCGAGCGGCGTTTCGGCGCCGCTCTGGCACCAACCGTGGTGAAAGCCTGGCGAGGTTTCAGCGCCGCGTTCAGCGAGTTTCCGTATAACATCGGCGTGGTTTACAACGGCCCGCAACAAGTCGGCCCATCGAACTTGCTCTGGGAAAAGCCCACAGGTTACGCCGCCACGATGGTGGGTTTCCCGTACGACCAACTGGACGGCTGGCGCGGGATTTATCCGCCGGATGTTTTCATTGCGCAGCTGGAGAAAGTTGCCGTCGGCTTCGAGCAAGCTCTCGCCGAGTTGCGCAAGACAAGTGAGTCAATATCCGCCACCGCCGATCAGCGCCGCGCGTTGGCGCGGGAATGCGGCGTGGCCGAAGCGGCGGCAATTCATTTCCGCAGCTCCGCCAACCAAGCGCGCTTCGTTCAAGCCCGCTCCGCGCTGGCCAAGGCAACCGATGTCGCACATGGCGCCGTCCATCGCGCGGAGTTCAAACGCGCTCTGGAAAGCGAACTCGCCCTCGCACGGCGGTTGTATGAATTGCAACGTAGCGATTCGCGCCTCGGCTTCGAGGCCTCGAACCAATACTACTACGTGCCCGTAGACTTGATGGAGAAGGTCGTCAACTGCCGCGCGCTGTTGAACACATTCAAGTAATCGGATCGTGATGCCCCCAAACAAACCTGCCATGAACGCCGCTTGGCGATGGTGCCGCGATCGAGAAAGTGGACCGTCCCCACGCGGGTGGGGAGAACGCCGGCGCGGTTTTGACTGTGGTGCAGCGTTCAGCTTTGGTCCCCGGATTTTTGGCCGGCGCATCCCTCGCCAACCCTGGGAAGTTATCCACCTATACCACACCACCCCCTATCGCGAAAACGGACAACATGGTGACAAGCAGGGGGATTGACAACGCCAGGGCGTGTGGGAATATCCCACCATGACAGTCATTGCCGATAACAAGCGGCGCGTCACGCTGCCCCGGATCGTGCAGGCGGGAGACGCCTTTGATGTAAAACAGGAGGGCACCCGCTTTGTGCTGGTGAAGTTGGAGCGACCAGCCGCGCCCAAGCCAGGGAAGGTGACCTTTCACAAACGCCGGGGCCGTTACCCCGTCGCTAGTGTTGCCGGCGCCGCGCCCATCACTTCCGCAAGCGTCAAGGTTGCTTTGGAGGATTTCCCGTGAACTACCTGCTCGACGTTAACACGTTAATCGCCGCTGTCTGGACGAATCACGTTTTGCACCCACTGGCCGATGTGTGGCTGCGAGGAAAATCCATTGCCGTCTGCCCGCTGACGGAATTGGGCTTCCTGCGCATCAGCACCAACCCAAAGGCTCTCAATGTCAGCATGGCGGACGCGCGGAGGGCGTTGGAAAATTTTCTCGACGGCGCCGGCGCAAAGCGAATTCCCGCCGATGTGACCGCGCTGGAATCCTACGCGCCGAAGCATGACCAGTTGACGGATCGTTACCTAGCGGATTTGGCGGACAAGCACCGGATGAAACTCGCCACGCTCGACACCGGCATAAAACACCACGCCGTTGAAGTCATAGCATGAGCGCGCCGCGCCGCCCGCTGCCTTCCTCCGTGCGCGACACGCAATGCAGATCGCGCAACGTTTGCAATTTCCGCCGCGTCAAAACCCCGCTCAACCGCGAAGTCAAGGCAGGAAGAATCATTCAGGCGGAACATAACGGCCTCGCTGCACTCGTTGCGGATGGCCAGATGCAGCCAGTTGGGAAGCTGCGTGTTGAAGATCATGGCCAGCCCGCGCTTGCATCCCGTCTGAAGGCAGGTGGCCAGTTCCGCCGGCAGCCGTTGCGTGCTGATGAACTTCCACACTTCGTCAATCATCAAAATTTTCTGACCGGGCAGCCGGCTCGACTTCGCATACGCCCACTCGCAAAAGAACGCGAGCGCGCCGTCGAGATTTACGGGGAACATTCCGTGCGGATCGAACAACACCCAGCCGCGAATCAGATGCACCGCCAGATCGTAGGGCGAGCGCGTCGGTGATAAGCCGAGCCGTTGCGCGGCCTCGTCCTCGCGATCGAACACGAAGCGCGCCGTGAAGTCACCGTTGACCAGATAGCGCAGCGCGAACGTGCTCTTGCCGGTCTGGCCAGCGCGGGCGCAGATCGTAACGCTCCGCTTCGCCTCAAGTTGTAACGGCAGGATGGACGGTCTAGGGTGCGTTCGGTGGCGGCGTGGGGGGCCTGCACAGTCGGCGGTGGCTGGGGCGGTGGCGGTGGTGGTGGCGTTTCGCGCCGCTTCGCCATTTCGTTCAACTCTATCACGGTCAACAACAGCGTGGTGCCGTGCGCTGCGATGACCGCGCCGGCCACGAGCAGCGGCGACAGACCATCCCCACGCGGGTGG
Organism: uncultured Bifidobacteriaceae bacterium; assembly: GCA_964456685.1. Lineage (GTDB taxonomy): Bacteria > Verrucomicrobiota > Verrucomicrobiia > Limisphaerales > JADLHS01 > CAYWCK01. The sequence continues at coordinate 3,027 of CAYWCK010000112.1, forward strand.
GTAGAACTAGAGTGATTGCCAGAGATCATTTTCGGATCGAGCAAATGGAAGCGGTTTTGGCGGGTTGATTCATAAAGGACTTGAGAGCGGCGCCGAGTCGGGCTGTCAATTCCTCCGAAGTGCGGGCAATGAAATCCCAGAATCAATCGGCTTTAAGCCGCAACCAGAGCCGTTCAATAGGATTAAAGTCTGGCGAATAGCCCGGCAGAAAATTGGGTTGGAAGTGATGCCAGTTCAGACGACTGGCTTTGTGCCAGGAGGCGTTGTCCAGAATCAGCAGTTGGCGAACCCCTTCCTTGGGTGGCACAGCTTTGGCCATTTCATCGAGGAAGAACTGAAACACATCGGTATCGACGCCATCGACAATCAGACTGAACAGCGCTCCGGTTTGGGGCGCTACAAAGCCAATGACATTCTCGCGAAGGTGATCCCCCAGATAGGGCCCGGTGCGGCGCTTGCCCGGCTGGACCCAGCGGCGGCGCGGTCGCGGATCGCCCTCGACCCCGCATTCGTCGCCAAACCATAACTCCACTTTCGGATCATTGACCAGCGCCTGCAACGCTTCCAAAAACTCTTTGCGTTCCTGCTCATTCTGCCGCTCCGGCCAGCCGCACCGCCGGGCATGAAATCACGACAGTGCTTTACCATTTTGGCAGATTGGTAATTTGGCCGGTCTACAAGAGGATTGTAACGAACCAATCCCCGGCGTTTGGCGTATCGAAAGGCGTTGTTCAATGAATTCAAGTCTCGGTCAACCGCGCGTTCCCCGGTGCCCTGCTGAATCCGTCGCTTGCGCCAGTCAGAGTACTTGTCGCAGAGAGCGTCTGAGAAGTTTGGTACCTGGATCGAATTCCAAAATTCGAGCAGGTTCTTGCAGTTGCGTTCTTCTTCCTCAAGAGTCCTGCCAGTCCTCAGCTGGAGGTGTTTGTCCAAATACCCATCCTTCTGATTTCGCCGGATAATTTCACCGACCGTGCGAAGCTCTACCACACTCTCGGGCTTTTGATTACCGCTCACGCCAGCTCGCCGTTTGTGGAGTTCCTCACGGGCGTGCTTCAGGTTCGAGGTTTGCAGTGAACGCCAGGTGCGTTTGCCGTCGATGAACGGGCGTTCATAGTAAACACCGTTGGCGGTCTTTCGGTAGATTCCGGACTCGACCAGTTCGAGGGCCGGAGGGACCCTTTCGGTTGTGTTGAGTGCTTCGTTGCCCATGTTGTGCTTTCGTTACACAACAGGCCTGGCGTCACCCCGCCGAAACCAGTGGACTATAGACTGGACTACAGCGGGGTCACCTCCCGAAGGTCAACTTACAGAAACGCCTGATTTTATTGGCGCGCCCGGCGTGAGTTGAACACGCGGCCCTCTGCTTAGAAGTTAAGAATTACGGGGTTTTCAGAAAGTTTTAGGACGCTTCAAAAATTGATGAAAAGGCCGTATCCATTGGTCGCAATGCATTTTCAGCAATGAGGATGGCCCGATGCAGAAACAGGCGACACTAGCACACGCACTACCCCAATTTCGAGAGGCCGGTCGTCTCTGGGTAGCCAAGCGTTTGCGCTGCGCGGTTGCTTGAATTGTTTAACGGAAGCTGGGAAGTCGCGGGACTACCGGGGGAGGCGCGGGTGCGGGTGCTGATGCTTGAATTGCAGGTCTGACTACTTGCGGGATTGCAAAGAAACGCAACTGGCCGCCCATGCTGTCCTTTTCGTTAAATGCCATTTGGTTTTCCTTTCCTTGTTTTGCTTGCTCAAGGCGCCGTGTCTGCTCGGATAACCTGGCGGGTCCTGTTCGTCAGTCGCAATTCGGGCATCACCGTGCGTGAACCTATGTTGTCTTGTTTGGCGCACATTGCCATTGGCAAACGTTGCTGCGTTTACAACCTCCGGTTCGTCCGGCAGAGAGTGGCGCAGAAGGGGGGCGGATCAACGAAGGTGTCACTCAAACAAACCCTGGATTTCCTCCCACGTCAGGTTATCCGCCAGTGTCTCTTCGCCGCCGAGCGTGGCCTTGATGATGGCGCGCTTCTTCTGTTGCAGTGACAGAATCTTCTCCTCCACTGTGCCACGCGTGATGAGTTTGTAGCTCGTCACGACGCGGGTCTGGCCAATGCGGTGGGCGCGATCGGTTGCCTGGTCTTCGACCGCAGGATTCCACCACGGATCAAAGTGGACGACGGTATCCGCTCCAGTGAGCGTGAGCCCGACGCCGCCGGCTTTCAGGCTGATGAGAAAAACGGGAATCTTCTCAGTGCTCTGAAACTTCTCCACCACGGCGCCGCGATTCGTGGTCGCGCCGTCGAGGTAGCAATACTCGATTTTCTCCGCCGCGAGCTTTTCCCTAAGCAAGCCGAGCATTGTGGTGAACTGGCTGAAAACCAGCACGCGGTGACCGCCGTCAATAGCTTCCTCGAGCAACTCGCCGAACATCGCCAGCTTGCCAGAACTGTCGTCGGTAAATTCGGCGTTCTCCATCTTGAGCAATCGCAGGTCGCAGCAAATCTGCCGCAGCCGCAAGAGCGCGTTCAGCACGATCATCTTGCTCTTCGCCACACCCTGGGCACCGACGGCGTCCATGACTTCCTTCCGGCTCACGGCGAGCACTTGCTTGTAAATCTCCGCCTGATCCTCGGTGAGTTCGCAGTAGGAAACTTGTTCGAGCTTTGCCGGCAGATCCTTGGCCACTTCGGTTTTGAGCCGCCGCAGGATGAACGGTCGCAGCCGCCGCCCGAGCCGCGCCTGCACGGCTTCGTCCTTGTCGCGCGTGATGGGCAGTTCGTAGCGCTCGCGAAAATCCGTGGCCGAGCCGAGATAGCCAGGCATCAAAAAATCGAAGATGCTCCAGAGATCGAGCACCGAGTTTTCCATCGGCGTGCCCGTGAGCACCAGCCGATGGGTGGTGCGGACGGCCTTCACCGCTTGGGCGTTTTGCGTCTGCCGGTTCTTGATGTGCTGGGCTTCATCGAGCACAAGCGTGTCGAACTCCAACTCGCGATACCGCTCGGCGTCACGCCGGATCAGCGCGTAACTCGTGATCACAAGATCGCTGCTCGCGATGTCCTCGAAGCGCTCATGACGCCCCGCGCCGTGCAGCGCAACGACCTTCAAATTGGGTGTGAACTTCTTCGCCTCCGCGAGCCAGTTGAACACGAGCGAAGTCGGGCAGACGATGAGCACCGGACCGGACAGCTTGCGATTCGTGTGACAGGATTGGATGAAGGCCAGCGTCTGGAGCGTTTTGCCCAGGCCCATTTCGTCCGCCAGAATGCCGCCGAATTTGTTGTCGCGCAGAAATTGCAACCACGCCACGCCCTGTCGCTGGTATGGACGCAGCACTTCCTCGAGCGTTCCCAGTGGCGGGCACGTGAGTTTCGCCTGGCCGCTCTGTTGTGCCGCGCGTTCACGCCAGCCGGAGGCGGATTGCACCTGCCAGCCCGGATGCTGTCGCAAGGTGGCGTCGAGAAAGCCCGCCTGCACATCGCTGAAGCGATAGCCCCGCGCATGTTGCTGCGGCGCGCAGTCGCGCAGCACCTCGGTGAATTCTTCCAACGCACCGGTGTCAATCAGCGCGATGCGGCCATTCTTCAGCCGCGTCGTACCGTTGCCGGACAGGATGAGCCGCTGGATGTCCGCGGCCGAGAACTTTTCGCCATCGCCCGAGGCCAGGGACATCTCGACATCGAACCATCGCTCGCCCGAAGGCCGGATTTCAAAACGCGGCTCCAGCCGCTCGAAATTCTTGGTCGTGCTGTGCTTGAGTTTTTCCTCGAGCGACACGTCCCATTCCCTCTGCCAGCGTGGGTAATCGCGCGCGAAGAAACGCACCACGGCGCTTTCGCCGTGCAAATTCCAGCGGCCCTGCGCGTCCGGGCCGTTGAAGCCCGCGCGGCGCATCCGTTCCGCCGCCGCGACCTCCGCGCCGAAGTCGCGCGTTGAGTAACGCGTGGTGGATTTGGGGTCCGGCAGCCAGAGGGATTCATCCTTCGCCGTCACACCCACGGTCATGATGCGCGCGCCGTAAGCGCACTGGAGTTGGGCCTGCATCTGGTTCAGTCCACCGTTCAAGGCGAGGATGAAGCGCGGGGCTTGCGGCTCCAGCGTGAATTCATCAATGCCGAAGTTCGCATCCACTTCACTCTCGGCTTCCAAGACCACCAGTTCCTGACTCAGGAAGAGCGGCACGCGCGAGCGGGGCAGCTTGATCGGGCCGCGGAACAAATCGCGCCATTGCACCGGCAGACCGACGGGCTCCAATGAATCTCCGCGAAACGCCCAGAGCGATTTCCCCGCGATCAACGTCGGCAACGCAAGATTCGCAGGCAGGTTTAATCGAATCTCCCCGGAAGTTTCCAGCGTGGCTTCCACCGGCACACGCCACGCAGTCGCGCCAATGGTGAGTGGCGGATTCCGTCCCAGCGCCACGCGCGGATGACCGGCGAGGGCATCGAGCAATTGCGTCAATTCCTCGAGACTGAGCATTAGCCCACCGGGCGTTTCGTCGCCGGCGAGTTCTTCGGCTTTGTCGAGCAGGCGCGCGTCCTCGGGTGACAGCGCAAAAGACTGGTTCATCGGCAGCACGCTGAGCGGCACGCGGCCCCGGCGCCACTTGCCCTCGAACGTTACCATCACCTTGCCGCGTTCGATCCCGGCCGCGAAGGTCGGCGGCAGGACGACGGAAATCTCAAGGCGCTCGCCGTTTGCGTCGCGCTTGAGCTTTGGTCCTGGTTGCGGCTCTGGCTCGCGAGCTACCGGTCTGCCTCCGGGCCGCGCGGGTAGTGGCGTGGCGGTGTCGCTGCCCTGTGGCGGCGACTTCGTGCTCAGCAAATGGTGCAACCCTACCGCCACCGAGTGCGCGCAGATGATGCCCGCCTCGCGCGAGGCGCGGCAGGTGCAGAGATTATCAATGTCCACCGATCCTTTGATGACCAGACCCGCGCGATACGAAGATGTGCCCTCCTGCACCACACCCTTGAGCAGGGGAGGCGTCCAATTCGAGGAAAGGACCCGCCCGCTGGCCAGTAAGGCACGGGCGCTTTTCATCGCCTCCCAGCCGGCAGCCTTGATAAAAATGTCCTCCGTCAACTCGGTGAAACTCATCCGCGCAATTGTGCCGGACACCGTGCGTGCTTCGCAAGCACCGCAGCCTGCGCTGGAAAGTTTGCTGAGGAGGAGAATATTTGTGCGCTGCGGTTCCGTGTTTCCGCAAACACTCGTCCGATGCGATTTCCAAAATCTGCCGGCTCACACTCCATTTGTCGTGTCGGATGCTTTTGGCTGCTCATGACGGCCGCTAGCACAATCCTTAGCACAGAGGATGTTCTGGTGGTCTTTCTCCCTGCTTAAGCAATTGTAAGAGTGGCGCGCCCGGCGTGAGTCGAACACGCGACCCTCTGCTTAGAAGGCAGATGCTCTATCCAACTGAGCTACGGGCGCCGCCGTCGCAAAACTATCCGCGCATCGCGATGCGTGCAAGCATGCGAACGGCGCGATTTAAAGACCTTTCCTCGTTGGCGCAGGCAATGCCAGCCCCGCGGCGCCGATAACTCCAGCCTCGTTTCCGCGCGCGGCTTTCAAGATTTGGATACTGCCTTTGGGTACTTGAGTGGCGCGCGTCACTTGTTCCCGCATGGCTGCTGCAAAGCGATCAAAGTGCTCCTCGCCAATCCCGCCGCCGAGGACGATTCGTTGCGGCAGCAGAGTGTGAAGCAGCGTCCACGTGGCGCTGGCGGTGGCGTCAACAGCGCGCTGGAGAATGGCCGCCGCGTTGGGATCGCGCAGGGCAGCGGCGAAAACCGCTCGGCTGTCCGCAAAGCCAAACTCCTTCCCGGCGATGGCGATGGCCGTGCCCGACGCGAGTGATTCCCAACAACCGCGCCGGCCGCAGTAACATTCCGATCCGTCCGGCAATACCGGCACGTGCCCGAGTTCCGGATGTTCGCCGCTCACGCCGCGATGGATTTCGCCATCCACCAGCGTCGCGCCGCCCACGCCGGTGCCGAGCGTGATCATCACCAACGGACTCGCCCCCGTGCCGGCGCCGAACCGATATTCGCCCACGGCGGCTGCGTCGGCATCGTTTTCGAGAACGACGGGCACGCCAAAGGTTTCGCGCAGTGGCGTCACGATGTCGGCATCTTCCCAGCCGGGCAGCGTGTAGGGATTGTGGATGGTGCCGCGCCGCGGATTCACCGGTCCCGTGCAGCCGATGCCGATGCCGCAAATGGAATCGGCCGCCCAGTTGGCCTCAGCCAGCACGCGCGAAATCGTTGCCCGCATTTCCGCAAGACTCACCGCGAAGCCGCGGGCGGAATTCGTTTCGTAACTGCGGCGGGCGTGAATTGTTCCAGCCGCGTCCACCGCGGCGACGACAATTTTGGTGCCGCCAATGTCAATGCCGACGGCGCGTTGTGGGAGATTCATGAATTCAAAGCGAGGCCAGCGGCGGCTTCGCGATCGCAGAGCAAAGTCCAGTTGGGATGCAGCCAGAGGAATGAGGCGGGAAAGTCGGTCGTGATCTCGCGGCGGAGCAGACGTTGCAAAGCCGCGCGCTTGGCCGCGCCGCTGACGAGCAAGAGAACCTCGCGCGCGCCGAGAATGTCTGCCATGCCGATGGTGATTCCGTGCGTTGGCCGGCTGCCGGATTTGGACAGCATCGGATGCTGCTGCGATTCCTCGCTCAGCTTGGCGGCGTGCGCGAAGGGCTGGAGCGCCGGCGCAGGCTCATTCATCGCGATGTGCCCGTTCAGTCCAAGTCCCAGCAAACAGAGATCAATTCCGCCTTCGTTGACCAATCTTTGATGCACCCGGGCGCAATCCGCGGCGGAGTCGCTGGCGTCACTTTGAAATCCGAAGTAGCGATCTTCCGTCACGGCGAGCGGCTTGAGCAGCGTGGTGCGCAGTTGAGTTTCGCACGTGCCAGGATTCTCCATCGGGAGGCCGCCCCATTCATCGAGCTTCACGACGCGCAGTGCGGCGAAGGCCAGTGGATCGCGTTGAAACTGTTCCACCAGCAGCGCGTAAGTGCGCGCGGGTGAACCGCCACCGGCGGCGCAGAGCAGTAGATTGGGCTTGCGCGCGAGGGCCACGCGGATGCGGTCCGCGGCGCGGCGGCTCACGGCTTCGTAATCGTCGCAAATCTGGATGGGTTGGGTCATCGCTACGCTGTGCAAACTAAAAGCCCGCTGCGCGTCATGCGAGCGGAATGTTGTTTGCCAGCGGCCCGGCGGGTTTCTATGTTCGCGACCGTGGAAACTCCCGCTGCCCAAACCACGGCGACGACATCCGGTCGCCTGATTTCGCTAGATGTGTTTCGCGGTGCGACGATCGCGAGCATGATGCTGGTGAACAATCCCGGCACGTGGTCGGCGGTGTATCCACCGCTCGAACACTCCCCGTGGCACGGCTGGACATTCACCGACACGATTTTTCCGTTCTTCCTATGGATCGTCGGCGTGGCGATTCCACTCTCCACTTCGCGCCGTCTGGAAGCGGGACAAAGTCACGCGGAACTTTTTCGCCATGCCTTGCGCCGCGCGGTCATCATTTTTGGGCTGGGTTTTTTCCTGAACTCGCTCCTGTTCTTCATCGACGGCTCAATGGCCAAGCTCGGGTTCGGCTCGTGGCTACACGAATATCTCACGACCGTCCGGATTCCCGGCGTGCTGCAACGCATCGCCATCTGTTACCTGATCGCCTTCGCCATTTTTCTCCGCACGAGCATTCGCGGTCAGGCGATCTGGACCGGAATTTTCCTGGTGGGTTACTGGTTGCTGATGGCTTTCGCGCCGTTCCCGGTGGACGTGCATGGGGAAACGCGCTGGATTTCCGGCGTGCTGGAAAAGGGCGCGAACTTCTCCGCCTACATTGACAATCTCCTGTTGAACGGCCCGACCATCGGCATGCACGTATTCAAAGGCGGGCGCACCTGGGATCCCGAGGGCACGGTCAGCACGCTCCCGGCGATTGCGACCTGCCTCTTCGGAATTCTCGCCGGCCACCTGCTGCGCACGAAGCGGAGCGACGCCGAGAAAACCGCCTGGTTCACCGTGGGCGGCGCAGTCTTGATGTGGCTCGGGCTGCTGATGGACCTCGCATTGCCAATCAACAAATATCTGTGGACCAGTTCGTATTCCGTCTTCATGGCTGGCCTGGCGATGGTTTGCTTCGGTGTTTATTACTGGTTGATTGATGTGCAGGGACGGCGCGCGTGGGCGAAGCCGCTGGCTATCTACGGCATGAACGCTATCGCGCTCTTTGTGCTTTCGGGAGTAATTGGCCGCATCATGCTCGCGGTGAAAATCTCCACCGGACCGGAGACTTCCACGAATCTCCAGGCCTGGCTCTTCAACAAATTTTTCCTGCCACTGGGGTCACCCATCAACGCATCGCTGGTCTGGGCGATTGTTTATGTGCTCGCACTTTATCTGGTCGCGTGGGGCATGTATCGAAAGAAGTGGTTTGTAAAGTTCTGATGGCGCACTATTTCACGCATGAAGCCTAAGCTTTTTCGCAGTGTCCGTCAGTTGCCGGTGGTGATAGTTCTCGCCGTGCTTCTCGCGATAGTTCTGAGAAATCGCAGCAATAAGGCGTATTCCAATAACCCTAGCGCATCTACTGCGGGCGGCGGACCAGTTGTAAATTCGATCGAAGATCTTATTCCCAAGCACGCACAGCCCAAACTGCCCACGATCAAGCTTTGGGTCGGTGCGGCCGAATTGGAAACGGAGATGGCGCTGAACGGTGTGCAGCAAATGACCGGCATGATGTGGCGGACGAACATGCCGGAAAACACCGCCATGATTTTCGTCCATCCGCAGCCGCGTCAGGCCAGCTACTGGATGAAGAATTGTTACGTGCCCTTGTCCATTGCGTATATCGACACGGAGGGCGCCATTTTGGAAATCCGCGACTTGCAGCCCCACGACACGAACTCGGTGGTGTCCGTGGCGACCAACGTCCGTTTCGCCCTCGAAACTCCGCAGGGTTGGTTTCAGCGCCACAACATCAACACCGGCGCGGTGGTGCGAACCGAGCGGGGTTCGCTCGCCGAGACTTTTCTGCGCCGGAATTGATCCTTACGGCGCCGGGTATTTGAAGCGATAAAACCGCTGACCAGTCGGCGACGTTCCGCCGGAACTGGCGGCCGTGAAATCATCCTCGATTGTGGTCAGCGTGTTCGTCGCGCTGCATGAACCATTCGCGACAAATGAATGCCACGAATCGGTGAGCGAGTTTTTGTATTCGACCGTGTAGGTCGTGCCCGGTCGGGAGAGAAAGCTGAGGCAGAATTTCCCTTGCGCGTTAAATCCGGCGGATTTCATTTCAAACGCCTTCAGCCATGTCGTCTGTGCCATCTGCGTCGGCGGACACATGCCGTTGGTGGACCAAATCTGATACATCGCCTGACCGTGACTCGTCGTCCGGTTTTCATCGCGCAGGAACTCGATGAACTCCTTGCTCGTGCTCTGGTAGAACAACTTCACTTCCGCGCGCACCGCGCCGGCCGGTAGCGTGTAGAGCGAATCATCCCAATATTGGCCTTCCGCGTAGGGATGCTCCACGGGCGAGCCGCCGAACGGCTCGAAGTTCGCGTTGGTGAAACCGCGCGGCGGAATGCGCGTGTCCTCGTATATCTTGTTGTTCAGGACGAAATGCAGCGACGCGTCCGCGCTCAGCCCGAGCAGGCCGCTGATGTTCGTATCAATGCCCGGATGAACTTCGTAAATCTTCACCTCGGCATCGTGCGTCAGCACACCGTTCGTGGGATTGTAAGCGCCGGATTCGCCGAGGAGTTGCGCGGCTTCGTTGTAGAACTTCACGTTCACCCACACGCGACGGCCTTCCGGATAACCGGTCGGCAACTTGTGGCCGCATTCATTTGTGACTGTGACTTTGAGTTGCCCGTTCGCATCCGCGGCAGCGAGCGTCGCGGCGTTCGTCAGCAACTGCGTCGCGCGATTGATGCCCGCTTGAATCGCGGCGGCATTTACTTCGCTCGGATACAAATTTGTGAGCAAACCCGGCAGCCAGGTGCTGCCACCCGTCATGTCGTGCAGCGGCACATCGGTGCGGTACGGCACGCCGGCGTTGAGATTCGTGTTGCAGCCGTATCCTGCAACGTCGCGCATGTGGCAGTCCTGGCAGGTGGAGACGCGTCCGCCCGGTTTGTTGCCCGCGAACTGCGGCGCGTGGACGCCATTCGTGGAGTTGTAATCGCTCGCCAGCCATTCGCTGTAGGTCCGCTCCACCGGCGCGATGGCGTGCGGTGAGAAACTCGTCGAACTCGCGTTGAACGTGTTCGGCTGATAAACG
>CAYWCK010000113.1:0-6064 GCA_964456685.1 uncultured Bifidobacteriaceae bacterium
GCATCCCCCCTCCTAACCAACCTGGTTTCCAGGCCATGGCACTGGCGCTAACGGCGCCCAGTAAGTTTTCGATCGATGGGGAAGTTGCCTGCGGTAACGAGCTTCAACTTCCCAAAACCGACTCCAAGGCCGCACAACTCAGATATCCCTGTGGCCGGGCGCGGGAACTGTTCGCCAGAACATTGCCGGGTTCACCTTCCGGATCACCCAGGCAGGTCAACACCATCGCCGCGCCGGTGAAGTCTTCTTCGCGCGTGTAGCCGCTGACAGTAACGACGCATTGCATGCCGGCGGCGAGCGCGGCACGGAGACCATTGTTCGAATCCTCAATCACCACGCAGTCCGCCGGGGCCACGCTCAGGCGTTCGGCGGCCAGCAGATAAATATCCGGCGCGGGTTTCTTGTTGGGCACGATGTCGCCGCCGAGGATGGCGGAGAAGCGGGAGAAAATCTCGTCGCCCACCGCACGACGCAACATGGCTTCGACCGATGGCTGCGCCGAGGTCGAAGCGACGGCGAGCTTCCAATCCCGCGCGAGCGCTTCTTCGCAGAGCCGCTTTACGCCGGAACGCGGTGGAATGCGGCCGGTGTTCACGATGTCCTGATAGAGCGCGCTTTTGCGCTTGTGCCAGCTGGCCAGCAGTTCCTTGCGACCGGCGTCGTCCGCAGGCGGCGTGAAGGCCTGGAGGAATTCCCGTTCGCGAAACAGCGCCGCCATGCGTTCCTTCCCGCCGCCGATCTTGAGTTTCTCACCGTATTGCGCAACGGACCATTGCCAGGGCACGCCCAGCTCGCGCCACATTTGATTGAAGGCGACGAGATGCCCGTGCTGCTCGGTGTCGCCCAACACACCGTCACAATCGAAGATGAGGGCTTTGCTCATGCTGCCTGGCCGGCCGAACCGAACAGCCGCATGTAGCCCGCGGCCATTGCTTGCACCTGCGGCTTCACCGCGTCGTACAATTTGGCCGGATCATGCTGCGCGGGATTGGCGTTGAGATGATTTCGCAATCCGTCGGTGTAAACGATCTTCAGATTCGTCGAGATGTTCACCTTCACCGCGCCGAGGCGGATCAGTTCCCTGAACACGTCGTCCTTCAATCCCGTGCCGCCGTGCAAAACGATCGGGATCGGTTCTGCCGCCACGATGTCGGCGACGCGCTGGAAGTTGATCCTCGGCTCGGTCTTGTAAACGCCGTGCGCCGTGCCGATGGCGGGCGCGAAGCTGTCGATCTTGGTGGCGCGTACGAATGCCAGCGCTTTATCGAGCGGCACTTCGTCGCTGCCTTCCTCGGAACCCATGCCGTCTTCGACGCCCTTCACGGCTTCGAGTTCACCCTCGACTGCGATGCCATGTCGATGCGCGAGTTTCACGACTTCGGTGGTTTGGGCGAGGTTGTCCGCGTAGTTGAGATTCGAGGCGTCGAACAGCACGGAGTTCCAACCGGCGGCCACACATTCCTCGATGATCTCGCGCTTCGGACAATGATCGAGATGCAGCGTGGCAGGAACGGTTACGCGCCGCGCCATGTCCGCAAACATGAGTTGGATGAGTTTGGCCCCGAGTTGCTTCACGGTCTTGACGGAAACCTGGATGATCACCGGCGAACGCGTTTCCTCCGCCGCCGCGAGGACGGCGCTCATCGTGAGGTCGTTGACGATGTTGAACGCGCCCACGCCGTAGCGCTTGGCGAAGGCATCGCGCAACACTTCCTGCATCGGTGCGACTGGCATGGGGCAAGGCTAGGTCGGGCAGCGGGGCCGATTCAAGCACGGGCCGTGTTCGTTTTCTGCCTTCTGCGCTGATACCGCACGGGTTTTTGAAGATGCCGGCCGAAAGCCTTAGCCCGCTTGCGCGCGGTATTCCTGCGGCGGTTTGCCAAATTGCCGGCGGAAGGCGGCGATGAAATGGCTGCTCGTCTTGAAGCCGAGTTCCAGTCCGATTCGTTTGGTGGACAACTCAGGATTGTTCAACATCACCCGGCCACGTTCGAGCAGCATGCGGTTGTAAAACCTGGCCGGACTTTCGCCGGTCGTGGCGCGAAAGAGGCGCGTGAAGCGTTCCTCGCTGCTGCCGAGGTAACGGCAGAGCGTTTGCAGACGGAATGCGTCCTTCGGACAGCGCCGCATGTAATCGTAGGCTTGAACGAATTCCGGGCGCGGCAATTTCGGCGTCAGGTCCACCTTGCGCATCTCGATCCGGGCGCGAGGCCAATGGCGCAAGGTTTCCACGAGCACCCGCATGGCCAGTCCTTCGAGGACGATTTCATGCCCCAGTTCGCGTTGATGCATCTCCGTCACCATGTCCAACGCGCTGGCATGGAGGACGCGGTTGTTGAATTTGCCGAGGAAGACGGGGCTGGCCTGTCCGGTGACGTGCAGGCTGCGAAAATCCACGAGCAACTTTAACAGTACGTCGCGGCTCACGCTCAGGCAGATCATCTCGCACGCCTCGCCGTGCGTCAGGTAACTGCTGTCGCTGGCCACACCGGAATTGCTCATCAACGCCTCGCCGGCGCTGGCCACCACGTGCTCGCCCAACTGGCTTTTCTTCACCGAACCGCGCAGGCAGACGACGATGCAGTATTCGGGATATGTGTGTGGCAGATAGGAAACGTCCTGCGTGTGGCGAAAGTGTTGCAGGCAGACCTGTTCATTCGGGCGCAACCAAAGGCTGACTTCCTGCTTCTGACTCCGGGACTCCGCGCCGTGCGCGAGCTGTTTGATGCCGAGAACTGAGTCTTCCGGGTGCATTCGTTCGAGCGCGAACGGTGCGGCAACGCCGGCAGCAAGGCAAGCCGGCGCTGATCAATGAAGCGTGTCGCGCCCCGCGGCCCTGGTGGTCCGCACGCCTACGCGGTGCGCACCCGACTTCATGCCGTAGTCAAAAGCTTCGGTTACGGAATCGAGATCAAATTTGTCATGCACGAGCGACTCGAAGGGGAAGCGCGTGTGGTTTTGCTCGATAAACTCCACCGCTGCCACGAGGTCCTGCTCGTTGTAGTTGTGAAGGCCCTTGATCGTGTGGACCTGCCGCACCAGTTGTTCGGCGCTGACTTGCAACGTCCGCTGCGGAAAAGTGGCGCCGACGAACACCACCGTGCCGCCAATGCCCAGCGCAGCGATCAGCGCCTCCATTGTTTCGGGTACCCCGCTGTAATCCAGCGCCACAGTCACCGAGTCGCCGGGGAGCAGGCGAGCGATTTGTTCTTTCAGCGACGGTGCGTCGGGCGCGAGATTCACCGTGAGGTCCGCGCCGAATTTGCGCGCGGTTGCCAGTCGCTCGGCGTCAATGTCCGCGGCCATCACCTGGCGCGCGCCGGCGCAGCGAGCCATGGCACACGCAATCACACCCAACATCCCCGCACCGGCCACGAGCACATTACGGTCGCGCACCTCGCCAGCCAGCCGCAACGAGCCTGCAACCGTTGCCACCGAGCAGTTGATCAGCGCGATGACCGGCAGAGGAATCGGCGCGTCAATCCGGACAATCGGCGTGTGCTGGCGCAGAACACAGTGCTCGGCCAAGCCTCCGTGCAACGTGCAGGCGGGCGAGAGTTGTTCGTGGCCGTACTTGAACAGGCCCGCGCCCTTCTGTGGGATGCCCAGCCGCGCGAGCGGCGAAGCCGGATCGGACGCATAGATGGCCCAGGTAACGCGATCGCCGATGCGCAACGCCGCCCCCCGGCAATCGGTCGCCGGCGCGCCTGGCCCCAACTCCTCGATGCACCCGACGATCTCATGGCCGAGGATGGTGGGCGCTTTCTCCGTGCGCTTGCCGCAATACGTGTTGAGGTCGCTGCGGCAAAGCGTGGTGTATTCGTTGCGGACGAGGATTTCGCCCGTCCGCAAAGCCGGGATGGCGGCGGTTTCGTAAGTGAACGGTTGGTTCTTCGCGTGGAAGACTGCAAGTTTGCTTTGCTTCATACCTACGTTCAGTCAAATCGCCACCGGCAGATCGCCGGATCAAATTGCGCCGGTCGCGGAAACCGCGCGCGATGAAATCGCTACGGCTTTTCGCCGCGTGCGAGCCGGGCATTCACGTCCGCCACCACCGGTTCAATATCGGCAAGGCTATCAATGACGTAATGGGCGCCGGCCTTGCGCAGAATTTCGCGCGTCTTCTCCAGCCGGCTTTGAATCTCCTGCTTCGAGAGCGTGGCCTCTTCCTCGAGCGTGTTGATGTTCATGTAATTGCTGTACCGCGCCACGCCCACCGCCCAGCAGCCGGCGTTCAAACCTTCGCCCACGCCGCTCGTCGTGTCGTCCACCTTGATCACGGATTCAATCGGCCAGGCATCGAGCAAATCGAGATTGCGATAAACCATGAACGGACGTGGGCGCGCGCCGTGCAGCACTTCGTCGCCCGCCACCGAGGCATCCGGCACGTAGCCTTGTTTCTTGGAGGCCTTTTCGAGGATGTCCACCATCGGCCGCGTGAAACCGGTCGAGCTGCCAATCTTGATGCCGCGCGCTTGGAGGCGCTTGATCACCTTGGCCACGCCAGGCAGGAGTTTCGTGTAACGAGGCAGGCAGGCCAGTTGCGCAGGCACAAAATCCGCGAACATGCGGTCCACGTCCGCCTGGTTGGGATATTTGCCATGCACGCCTTTCCAACGCTCGCGGATGACGGAATCCTCGGTCAGCGCCTTGATGTGCAGGTCCTTTCGCAAGCCCATCGGGCCGCGGGCTTCCTCCATGGAAATCTCCACGCCCTGGTTCTTGAACACCTCCACGAACACGACGGCCGGCGCGATGACGTAGGCGTCGGCGGTGGTGCCGCTCCAGTCGAGGATGACGGCCTTGACCTGGCCTTTGTAAATCCGTTTGAGAACGAAGTCAGAATTGTTGCTCATGCTGTTTGATTCGATGTTTTGCTTTGTTTGCTTGGTTATGGTCCGGCTTAAGGGCGACAACTACGGCCGAGGTCGGCGCGTGATTCAAGCGAATTCCGATTCGATCAAAGCCGGCAACTCCTTCACGCTCGGGATGACGTGCGTGTGCCGGTAGCAACCCCACGCCGTCACCGGCCGCGGACCGCTCAACACTCCCACCACGCCGCGGCAACCGGCGTTCGTGCCCTCGAGCATGTCGGCCGGCGTGTCGCCGATCTTCAAAACTTCGCGCACGCTCTGAATGTCGAGCTTCTGCATCGCATGAAAGATCATGAACGGCGCGGGCCGGCCGCGTTCGCCCGGGATGTCCTGCACGTCCACCGAAATGTCCACCAATCCATCGCGCAGCCAGCCCAGCCCGTCCATGATCGCCATGGTCACGTCTTTGTGAAAACCCGTGTCGGTGGCGACCTTGATCCCATTGGCGTGGCACCAGCGGAATGTATCCGAAGCGCCGGGTACTTCCTTCACTTCGTTCCGGTAGTGGTTGATCATGATTTCCTCGTAGCGATGAAAAACATTGGTCGCGAGCTCGAGCGTTTCGGGACTTTCAAATTTCTCGAAGTCGCGGAAATCAATCTTCCGGCCCTGTGAACGGGCGATCAGGAATTGATAGAGCCGGATCTTGTTCGTTCCCATGTGCAGGAGAATTTCCTCCGGGGTGGTGTTGAGTTTGAACTCGACCGCCGCTTTGTAGAGGCAGTCGCGCACGCCGGTGTCGTCATAAACCGTCGTGCCGGAGAGGTCGAACATGACCATCTTGATTTGGCTCATAATAAAAAATTCGTCAGGCTTTCGCGGCGCAACTCAGAGTGTGGTGACGTCGCGACGCCAGAGTTTGATCGCCCGATGCCGGGAGGCAATGGCGGGTTGTGTCCAAATCCCGGCTTCCGGCCCCGGCGGCGCGGCGTTTCCCGTCATGCGGTTCACTTGGCCTCGCGCGCTTCGATCCGCCAGCCCACCGGCTGCGTCCACGCGCGTTTGAACGGAAACTCGGAACTCGGAACTCGTGGCGCACCCGAAGAAGTCACCACCGCCCGCACGTAAAGTTCATCGCCCTTCAAGGTGTAGCTTGGATGCAGGCCGCTTTCCTCGTGCAGCACTTCGCCGATCTGCGGGCCGCTGGCCGTGCGGTAATCCAACGTGGTTTCCACCACGTGCCCGGCACT
>CAYWCK010000113.1:6074-13300 GCA_964456685.1 uncultured Bifidobacteriaceae bacterium
CAACCAGAGCTGTCCGTCGCCGGCCCCCGATCCGCCGAACGACAGCAGCAGCCGGCCGCCCTCATCGAAGATCTGGACGACGTCGTGCAGCCCTTCAACTACGTACACGTGCCCGGCACTGTCCAGCCGCGGCTTGCCGCTCAAACTGACCCCGCGACGCGTGCCAACGAACTTCGTCGAGTACGTTTCGCCAGCCTCGGCTTTGATCGTGAGGGCGAGCCGGCGGGCTTTATCATCGAAGCGCACCGCTTCCAGAACCACTCCCGTGCTGGCGTAAAATTCTCCGGCGTGCAGGGCGCCGATCACCGATTCCGGCGTGAGCCAGCGCGTGTGCACCATGACCCATGCCCGGCCCGGGCGCGCCCGCAGTTTGTTGCTGTGATAATCGTGCGAATCGTCCGTGGCCACGGCCAGCAGCGGCGGCAGGTTCAGGCCGACGAGTCGCAGCGTGTTGGCGATGTCCCAAATCTCGTCCGTCGAAGGATGCTGCGCGTCGCCCGGATCGTTGTCGCCGTCCACGCCGTTCCAGATTTCGAAGAACCGCTCGTTGACCACCGCGGCCAGATCCTCGGCAGTGACGCCCCACTTGTAATTCGGATGGTTCACGTGGACGAGCGCTTTGCGCCCCGTGCGGGCGGCGGATTCCTCGACGGCCCGCAGGTTTTTCTCGATCACTTCGCGCACCGTGGCCCCATCCACCGGCTTGATGGCTTCGAGCACGTTCACCGCGCCGATGTGGATGGCCCGCCCGTTGGCCGCCTCGTGCGTGATTTCTTCCGCTTCGATCATGAGGAACTTCCCGGGCTGCTCGAAGCGCGTGCGCAACTCGTCGAGCGGCTTGAGTCGAACCTGGGTTTCGCGATTGAGCGGGCTGGGACGGGTCTGCACCCAATTCGTGCCGAACCGTTGCACGTAGCGGGCGAAGGCATCCACCGGCGGCGCATTGGAGATCGCGCGGTTGTTGGCGCGCTTGTTCATGTCGCGGACGTCCAACCAGCGTTCGCCGCGGCTGAGGACATTGTGATCCGACAAGGCGAGAAAATCATAGCCGTTCGCGGCATACCAGTCCGTGACCATGTCCGGAAAACCGTCGCCATCGGACCACAGCGTGTGCGTGTGGAGGTTGCCCTTCCACCAGCGCGGCCCGCCGTCTTCCGCGGCCGAAGCGGCAGCCAGAGAGGTAACAACCAGCAAAGACATGAGGTGCTTCATGCGGGTAAGAAGCCGGGAGCGGTGCAGCGGGTCAATCCTCGCGCGTGTTCATTTCCCGCATTTCGATGGTTCGAATTCCAGTTCATATCATGCCATGCGATTCAATGCTGGGAGGCTCTCCTGGTCTGGGGTCGCCGTTCCAGCGTCCCCAAGTGGGAGGGCGAGCCCCAATCCGGAACTGCCGGAGACTTCGCCATGGATTTTGCCGCTGTAACTTTTTCTACGTCTGCGGCTCAGAATCAATGATGTGGAGACGAACAAAACTTCGATTCTCCACGGCCCCCGGAAATGAGGATGCGGATTTGTGAAGGTTCTAGTCATCGAGGATGAACGGAAGATTGCCTCGTTCCTGCGCAAGGGACTGGAGGCGCAGGGATTCGTGGTGGATCACGTGGCGAACGGTGATGAAGGTTACGCGCTGGCCACGACGCAACCTTACGATGCGGCCGTGCTCGATATCATGCTGCCGGGCCGCGACGGGTTGAGTATTCTCCGCAATCTGCGCGAACGGAAAATTTCCCTGCCCGTCATCCTGCTCACGGCGCGCAGCGAACTCAACGAGCGGCTTGAAGGATTGAATCTCGGCGCGGACGATTATCTCACCAAGCCGTTTCACATCGAGGAGCTCATCGCCCGCTTGCACGCTGTTACGCGCCGGGCCGCCGGAGCGAGCCAAAGCATTCTCGCCGTCGCGGATTTGAAAATGAATCTGCTCACCCGCGACGTGACGCGTAATGGCACGGCCATCGAACTGACGGCACGAGAGTTCTCGCTGCTGGAACACCTGATGCGCTCGCCCGGTCGCGTGCTGACGCGCGTTGAGATTTGCGAGCGGGTCTGGGATTACAACTTCGATCCCGACACGAACCTCGTGGAGGTTTACATCCAGCGCGTGCGGAAAAAGGTGGACGAGAGTTGCGCCAACAAGCTCATCGAAACCATCCGCGGCGTGGGCTATCGCATCAAGGCCGCGCCGTGAAACAGCTCCCCTTCCGCCTCAAGATCGCACTGCTCTCGGCGGGCATCTCCGGCGCGGTGCTGCTGGCATTCGGCGCGGCAGGTTTGTTGTTGATCAGCCGGCAGAAACTGGAAAGCGTGGACACGGAGATTCGTTCGCTCGGTGCGCGGCATCCGGGTTGGATCGCCAACCGCGGCAACTTCGAGCGCCTCGACGACGCCCTCGCGTTCATCTTTGGCGAAGCGCATGAAAACGAAATCATTCTGCTCGTCAAAGACGCCGACGGCTCGGTGTTGCACACCTCCGCGGGTTGGCCAAAGGAAATTGATTTCGCCAAACTCGACTGCACACTCGCGGACGATCCCAAGGCTGTGGTGGTCGGTGCGGGGCAAGGCCGCGGTCATGGCGGCATGGGACGCGGGTTTGGTCCGGGCGGTGGCGGCGGGCAAGTGACGTTCACCAAGATTCCCAAGTTCCAAACCGTGACGACCTCGAGCGGCAATTGGCGACTCGGCATGCTGGGCACAGCGGACACGACCCTCGTCATCGGTTTGAATTACGCCAGTGTGCGCGCCGAACTCGACCGCCTGCGCAATGCCTTTCTGCTGGCCTTGCCGGTGCCGCTTTTTCTCGTCGGGCTCGGTGGCTGGCTCGTTGCCGGCCGGGCGTTGCGACCGATGACCGCCATCGCTGAAACCGCCGAACGCGTCACCGCCAGCGGGCTCGACCAGCGGATTCCCGCGAGCAACGAAGACCCGGAAATCGCGCGCGTGATCCAGGTGCTCAACCGCATGATGGATCGCTTGGAAGCCAGCTTTCGTCAGGCGACGCGCTTCAGCGCCGACGCCTCGCACGAACTCAAAACGCCGCTGGCCATCATGCAGGGCGAACTCGAAAATGCGCTGCAAGCCGCCCGGCCCGGCTCGCCCGAGCAACAGCTCTTCACCAACCTGCTCGAAGAAGCGCAGCGACTGAAGACGATCACGCGCAGCCTCCTGTTGTTGGCCCAGGCCGATGCCGGCCAACTCAAGCTCGCGCTCGCGCCCATGGATTTGAGCGCCGAACTGGAATCCATGATCGAAGATGCCCGCGTGTTGGCGGCGGAAGCGCGGTTGCATTTTGATCTGCACCTCGCGCCGCAAGTGCGAGTCATGGCCGACCGCACGTTGTTGCAGACCGCCATTTTCAATCTCATCGGCAACGCCATCAAATACAACGAGCCGAACGGGAAAGTTTCCCTGCGGTTGGAGCAGAACGAAAACCGGATTCTGCTGACCGTGGCGAACAGCGGCCCGGGTATTCCTCTGGAGGATCAACCGAAAATCTTTGATCGCTTTTTCCGTGTGCAACGCGCCACAGCAGGTGGCGCGGACGGCATCGGACTCGGCCTAAGCTTGGCGCGCGAGATCGTCCGGGCGCATGGCGGCGAGTTAACCTTGCGCGAAAGCCGCCGAGGCTGGACCGAGTTCGCCGTGGAGTTGAAAGCAAATCTGCCCGGCAGTTGATCCTGGTCAAAAGGTGGCAACTCGATCCGAGTTAGCTTCAGGAGTCGGAAGTTGGTTTACGAACAAAGAGAAATCATGCAGTTCATACGCAAAAATTGGAAATGGATGCTGGTGGTGGCGAGCGTCGTCGCACTCGGGATGCGGTTCAAGTTCGCGCCGACGCCTGTCCTCGCGCACACCGTGCAGAAGGCAGAGATTGTCGGCGAAGTCATGGGCACCGGCACGCTCGAAGCGCGCATCAAAACCACGATCAGCCCGCGAATTCAAGAACGTCTCGCCGCGGTGCTGGTGGATCAAGGCGATGCGGTCAGCGCGGGTCAGTTGCTGGCGCAGTTGGACGATGGCGAACTCAAGCGGCAGGTGGAAGTGGCGGAGGCCACACTGGCCAGCACGCGAGCGACCGCCGGGCGCGTGCGGGTGGACGAGGCGCGCGCCGCCGCCGTCGAACAACAGGCCCGGCAGGAACACAAACGTATTGCCGATCTCGTCGCCACCAAGATCAGTTCGCAGGCGGAACTCGACAAAGCCATCGAGCAATTACGCGTCGCGGAATCCGATCTGGAACGTGCCCGCGCGGCCACGCAGGAGGCGCAGCAACAGGTAAACACCGCCGAGAAAAATCTCGCCTACCAAAACGAGCGCCTCGGCTTCACGCGGATCACCAGTCCTTACAACGGTTTGATCACACGCCGCGATCGCGACCCGGGCGGCGTGGTCGTGCCGGGGAGTTCCTTGCTGCAATTGATCGCCACGAACGAGCTTTGGATTTCTGCGTGGGTGGATGAAACCGCCGGCAGCGGCTTGGCGCTCAGCCAGAAGGCGCGCGTGGTTTTCCGTTCCGAAGCCGGGAAGGGCTTCACGGGTGAAGTCGCGCGGCTCGGTCGTGAAACGGATCGCGAAACGCGCGAGTTCCTCGTGGACGTGCGCGTGCGCGAGTTGCCGGCCAACTGGACGGTCGGCCAGCGGGCGGAAGTGTTCATTGAAACCGGACACAAGTCGGACGCGCTCGCCGTGCCGCCGCGTTTCCTCCAGTGGCGGGAGAGTCAGGCGGGTGTGTTTGTGGCTGAAGGCAATCGTGCCGTGTGGCGTGCGGTGAAACTTGGTTTGCGAGGCCGCGCAATCGTGGAGGTCCTAGACGGTTTGTCCGCCGGCGAAAAAGTTTTGGTGCCAGCCGACCCGAAGCAGCCGGCCCTTCAGTCAGGGATGCGCATCGCCCCGAAATGAACCTCGCCGCCAAAGATATTCGCCACAACTTCGGGCGGTTTGCGCTGACCACCATCGGCATCGGCCTGCTGCTGATGATCGTGATGGGCATGGGCGGCATTTACCGTGGGCTGATTCGCGAAGCCACGCTGCTCGTGGACAACATCGGCGCGGATTTTTGGGTCGTGCAAGGCAGCACGCGCGGTCCCTTTGCCGAGATTTCCCGCGTGCCGGCCAGTCTGGAGGATCGCGTGCGCGCTGTGCCCGGCGTGGCCACTGCGCGTCGTTTCGTCTCTCACACGGTGCAACGCGAACATCGTGGCCGGCCGCTACGCCTCGTGGTGCAAGGGCTTTCCTGGCCCGAGGATCGGGGCGACTGGATTCCACTGGTGGCGGGTCGCCCGCTGCGGCAGGCGCACTACGAAATGATCGCGGATCGTTCGCTCAAATTGGAACTCGGTGAGAAGATCAAACTCGGCAAGGACACTTACGAAGTCGTCGGCCTCACGAGCGGCATGGTCGGCTCGGGCGGCGATGGGCTGGGCTTTTTCACCGTGAGCGATGCGCAGGCGATTCAGTTTGATTTGCCCGGTGAAGCGATGCGATTGGAACGCCAGTCGCGCCGCGCGCGCGTTGAGGGCGTGGACCTGGGCCAGACGCAACCGCTCCTGCTCGATCGCGCGGTGGGTTCGGCGAGCCAAATCCCCGCGCTGACGCCCGCGCAAGTCAGCGCCGTCATGGTGACCGTCAGCCCCGGCGCGGAAGCGGCAAAGATCGCCGCCACCATTTCCACTTGGCCGGACGTCACGATTTACTCGCGGCAACAACAGGTGGACTTGTTGCTCTCGGGCATGGTGGACAAAGCGCGCCGGCAGTTGGGACTCTTCCGCGTGCTGCTCATTCTCATCTCCACGATCATCATGGCGCTGATCATTTACACGCTGACCTTGGACAAGATTCACGACATCGCCATGCTCAAGCTGATGGGCGCGCGCAACCGCGTGATCGTCGGCCTGATTCTCCAACAGTCACTGCTGATTGGTGCGCTGGGGTACGGCCTCGCGTATTGGCTCGGTACGTATGCCTTCCCAAACTTTCCGCGGCTGGTGGTGATTGAATCGCAAGACCTGCTGCAACTTGCGCTCATCGTGCTCGGCATTTCAGTTGTCGCCAGCGCGCTCGGAATCGCCAAAGCCATGCGCGTCGAGCCGAACAAGGTGTTGTCATGAGCAGCGAGATGTTGAAATTGAGATCATGCCGAGCGGTTGAATTCAGCGGAGCCAGGCGACGATTCTCCCTCTCCCAGCGGGAGAGGGCCGGGGTGAGGGAGAACGGTGCGAATACCCGAAAGCTGACTGAGTTTGAAACGCCCATCAGCGATGCGGCGACTCTCCCTCACCCTCAATCCCTCTCCCGCTGGGAGAGGGAGGCAGCCAGCGGGAGCACTGAATGTGCTTGCGCCGCCGGCGCCTTCGGGCCCACTGCTTCGGAAACTGCGAGGGTCCGCGCATCATGAACGCGACCAGGTCTGACACCACACCCGCCGTCGAAGCCATCGGGCTGACGAAAATCTATGGCTCGGGCAACACTGAAGTCGTGGCGATGCAGAACGCCGCGATGCAACTCGCGCGCGGCGAAGTCGTGGCGTTGCTCGGTCCGAGCGGCGCCGGCAAATCCACTTTTCTCACTGCCGTCGGCCTCATTAATCCGCCCACGTCCGGCCGCATCGTCATCGGCGGCACGCCCGTGCTCGACGGGCCGCAGGCACTGGTGGACTTGCGGAGTTTTCGCCGCCAGCATCTGGGATTTGTTTTCCAAAAGGCCAACTTGATTCCGTTTCTCAACGCCGTCGAAAACGTGGCCGTGGCGATGGAGATTAACGACGTCTCTCCAAGCGCCGCCCGCAAACGTGCGCTGCAATTGCTCGATTACCTCGGCGTGGCCGACCGCGCTGATAACCTGCCCGACGCCCTTTCCGGCGGTCAGCAACAGCGCGTGGCCGTGGCCCGGGCGCTTGCGAATGAACCGAGCTTGATCCTCGCCGATGAACCCACCGCCGCGCTCGACAGCCATCGCGGCCGGCAGGTCATGGAATTGTTCCGCAAAGTCGCGCACGAACATGGCTCGGCCGTCATCGTCGTCACGCACGATCATCGCGCCTTGGATGTCTTTGACCGGACTTACGAGATGGAGGATGGCGAATTGCGCCCGGGAGCGAAATCCACGGGCGCCAAATAACCGGTCTGCGCCGCCGGCTGACCCACGCAGCGGCGGCTCGACGCCGGCCGGTTTCCGGTGTAGCACGTCCGTGACGAATGGAACCATGACCATGAAGCCGCTGCTGAAAT
>CAYWCK010000114.1:0-13126 GCA_964456685.1 uncultured Bifidobacteriaceae bacterium
TGCTGGATCGCTTCGTGGAATTCAAATCCCAGCCCGGCAATGAAGCCAAGCCGTTCGCTTCGGACTTCCACCTGCCGCTCACGTACCGCGGCGGGCTCGTGGCCCAGCTGCAAAGACTCTTTCCCCAGCAACCGGACGGAACTTTCGACGTTGCGCGGTCTGTAACCAAAACCCATTTGCGCCCATGAATGATTTCAAGATTCGCCCGGCCACCCCCGCAGACCAGGCGGGAACATATTACGTTTGCCTGAAGACGGGTAATTTCGGCAAGGATGGCGAGCCGTTCTATCGCGACGACCCGGATGCGCTGGGTCGCATCTTCGTCGGTCCGTATCTGGTGTACGAGCCGGATTACAGCCTCGTCTTGGAGGACAAAGATGGCATTTGCGGTTACGCGTTCGGCTCCCTGGACTCGAAGGCATTCTATGCGCGCTACGAAAAAGAATGGCGACCGAAGCTCTGCGCGCAGTTTCCCATGCCCACGGGTGATCCCGCCACGTGGACGCGTGCTCAGACGGTGCATTCGTGGTACCACAGCCCGGACTACACGATGCCGGAGCCGTATGCCGAATATCCGTCCCACTTGCACATTGATTTGATGGACCGCGCCCAAGGCCGCGGTTTCGGCCGGCGCATGATCGAAATGATCATGGAAAAACTTCGGCAAAACGGATCGCCTGGCGCGCATCTCGGGGTGAGCATGTTGAACACGCCGGCATACGGCTTCTATATCAAGCTTGGGTTCAAAGACCTGTTGCGGGTTGGCGAAGGCAAGGACGGCTGCATTTACATGGGGAAGCGATTGTGAAAGCCCTGCCAGAGATTTCTCGTGAAATGAACTTTGCCCGCAACGGCAACGCTCATTATCAAACTCCGAAAGAGCCGATCCGCACGCACGCGCGCCGCCCGACGAATTCGCCCGCCACACTTGGCAAGCGACTCCGCCTGATTGCCGCCGCATGGTTGAGTTGCTTGGTGCTACCGAGCGTTACCGCCCTGGCGTCGGATGCGCGCGTCTTGCTGGTGGTGGTGGATGGTTGCCGCGCCGATTATCTCTCGCCCGAATTGATGCCCCGTTGCTACGCCGCCGCACAGAAGGGTGTGATTGGAACGGCGCACCATTCCGTTTTCCCGACCGTGACCCGCGTCAATGCCTCCACACTGGTGACCGGTTGCCTGCCGGCGAAGCACGGGCTGGTGGCCAACGCGCTTTACGTTCCTGAGTTGAGTCCCACCGGCAGCATCTCGACCGGCAGCCGCGAAAAACTTCTGGCGGTTCAGGAAAAATGGGGCGGGCGGTTGCTCGCCGTGCCGACGCTGGCGGAGTTGCTCGCCGAGCGCGGTCAGAAATTTCTCGCGTGCAGTTCGGGCTCCTCCGGATCGGCGACGTTGTTGAATCCGACCGGCGCCGGCGCGGGCACACTGCATCTGGAATTCTGCCTCCCCACCGCCAGATTGCAACGCGCCTACGAGGTCGTGGGGCCGAAGCCCGAAGAAACCATCCCGGCTCGCGCCTTGATGCGATGGATGACGGATGCCTATTTGATAATGGGCGTGCCGGAAGACGATCCGCGTGTCGCCATGCTGTGGTTCACCGATCCGGATCACACGGCGCATGAGAAAGGCATCGGCGCGGCGGAAACCATTGCCGGCCTGCGCTTCGCTGATGAACAAATCGGACGGATTCTCGATTTCCATCGGGAGCGCGGCACGCGGCTGAACGTGATCGTGACGGCCGATCACGGCTTCGCGACGCACAACGGAAAATTCAATCTCAAAGGCGTGCTCGAGCAGGCGGGCTGGCTGAAAAAGGTGAAACCCGTGGTGATTGACGGCGCGATTTACCTGCCGAAGGAGCACGAAAGTGAAATACCCGCCATCGTCAAGAGCTTGCAGGCAGACCGGAGCATCGGCCCCATCTTCACGTCGAAGAAAGCGGACTCGCTTTGGGATGGAATCGCGCCCGGCACCTTCTCGCATGACGCCACTGGCAACAATCACCCGCACGGGGCCCAAATCGTGGTTTATCCCAAGTGGAACAACGCCACCAATGCGGCGGGCTTTGCCGGCACGGTGGAGGCCGGCGGTGTCGCCGGTCATGGCGACACTTCGCCGTGGGAGATCAACGCCGTCTTTGCGGCTTTCGGCCCGGACATCAAAGCCGGCGAGCGAAGCGCCATTCCCAGTTCCAATGCAGATATTGCGCCCACGATCCTTTTTCTCACCGGCGCGCCGGTTCCGGCGCACATGGATGGCCGGGTGCTGCGCGAAATTCTAGTCGATGGACCAGCGTTGGAATCCGTCAAAGTCAGCCGCACGGCGCTTACCCGCGAGGCGGGTGCGCCCCCCGGCTACGTGATGACGATGCGCCTTTCGGAAGTGGCCGGCCACCGCTACGTGGATGAAGCCAGCGCCCGACACGAATGAGTTGCTTATTGCCATCCGTGATCAACCGACGCTTGCCTTGTTGTCGCTGGATTTGTCACGCTCACCTCAACCAATCAGAAAACCGATAGCATCATGTCACAACAACTCGCCCTCCTTGGAGGCAAACCGATTCGCACGCGATCCTTTCCGTCCTGGCCCGTGTGGGGCCAGACCGAGGAGAAACGGCTCTTGCGCGTGCTGCACAGCGGCAAGTGGGGGCGATTGAACGGACCGGAGGTCGCCGAGTTCGAGCAACGCTTCGCCCGGGCGCACGGCTGCAAGCACGGCGTGGCCATGGTTAATGGCACCGTCACGCTCCGCATCGCACTCATGGCCGCCGGGCTGCCCGCGGATTCGGAAATCATCGTGCCGCCCTACACGTTCTTCTCGACCGCCTCGGCCGTGGTCGAAGCAAACATGGTCCCGGTGTTTGTGGACGTTGATCTGGATACGTTCAATCTCGATCCGAAAGCGGTGGCCGCGGCCATCACGCCCCGAACCCGCGCCATCATGGCCGTTCATTTTGCCGGACAGCCGGCAGACATGAAACGCATCAACGCGATTGCCCGGAAACACAAGCTGGTGGTGATTGAAGATGCCGCGCACGCGCATGGCGCCAGTTATCGCGGCCACCCGGCAGGCTCGCTGGCGGACATCGCATCGTTTTCGTTCCAATCGAGCAAGAACATGACTTCGGGCGAAGGCGGCATCATCACCACCAACAACGATCAACTGGGAGACGCCTGTCGGTCGATCCATAATTGCGGCCGCATCCCGACGGGAGTTTGGTACGAGCACCACATGATCTCGGGCAATTATCGGCTCGGCGAATTTCAAGGCGCCATCCTCAACGCGCAACTCGACCGGCTCGAAGCCCAGACCAAACTGCGCGACCGGAATGGGCAATATCTCGCGCGGAAGATTTCCCAACTCCCGGGTGTGCATCCGCAGAAACGTTTGCCGGAAGTGACGCGTCACAGCTATCACCTGTTCATGCTGCGGATTGATCCGGTGAAATTCGGCGCGCCGCGCGGGGCGGTCATCAAAGCGCTGCAGGCGGAAGGCATCCCTTGTGCGGCGGGTTACGGCTGGTCACTGCATCACCAACCGCTCTTCCGCAACAAAGCGTTTGGCCCGTATCTGCCGAAGACGGCGAAGAAGTTGAATTATCGCGGGGTCAGTTGCCCGAACAGCGACCGGCTCTGCAAAGAACAATGTGTGTGGCTCGAGCAGGGATTCTTCCTCGGCACTCGCGCGGACATGGACGACATCGCGAACGCATTCGAAAAGATTTGCGGGCAGCGTGAAGCGTTGAATCGTTGGGCAGCCAAGAATTGAAGGAGGCGATGTGGACAAAGCGACTGGTTTCCTGAACAAATACATTGTTCCGCCCCTGACGGCGTTGAGCGAGAACACCTACCTTTCGGCCGTCCGCGCCGGAATGGTTTCCGTGGTGCCGCTGACGATCATCGGCGGATTATTCATGGTGGTGGCCGAATTTCCGATCGAAGCCTGGGCCAAGTTTATCGAACCGTGGAAGCATCTGCTGGAATATCCGTTCAAAGCCACGTTCGGGCTGCTGGCGGTGTTCGTCAGCTTCGCCATCGGTCACGATCTGGGCAAACAATTGAAACAGGATCCGCTGTCGAGCGGCACGATCGCGGCGCTGGTCTTCCTGCTCCTGCAATTGAAGCTGCTCCCCGGCGATGAACCCGCCATCGTGCTCAATATGGATGGCCTCGGCTCGGGCGGTTTGTTCACAGCCGTGGTCGTTTCGCTGCTCTCCGTGCGCGTACAGAAATTTTTTACCGACCGTAATCTGGTAATTAAACTCCCGTCCAGCGTGCCGGCGATGGTCTATGAATCCTTCCTGTCGCTCGTCCCGATGTTCGTCCTCGTGGTGGTGTTCTGGTTGATTCGCTTCCGCTTGGGCGTGGATGTAAACCAGCAGATTCAAACCCTCTTCAAGCCGCTGGTGTTCGCGCTCAACACGCTGCCGGGGATTCTGGTTTACGCCTTTTGTGTCACACTGCTCTGGTCGGTGGGTATCAATGGAGATAACGCGATGGATGCGTTTGTGGCGCCGGTTTTTCTGGCCAGCCTCGCCGCCAACGCCGAAGCCATGACTGCTGGGCAGCCGATGACCAACATCACTGCGCTGGGATTTTTCACCACGTTCGTGAATGTCGGCGGCACCGGCGCGACGATTGCCCTGGCACTCGTGATGATCAACTCGAAGGAGCCCGGCTACCGCAAAGTCAGCCGGCTCTCGCTGCCGACTCAGATTTTCCAGATCAACGAACCGATCTTCTTTGGCTTCCCCATCGTACTGAACCCCATCTTCATGATCCCCTACATCCTCAATGCGCTGTTGCTCACTGCCAGCACCTACTTGTTGATGCAATGGGGCATCATTCAGAAACCCTTCGTCAATGTGCCTTGGACCACGCCACCAATCATCGGTCATTACCTGGTTTCCGGTGGCGACTGGAAGGCGGCGGTGTGGGGAGCAATTTCCATCGTGCTCGCGATGGCGGTTTATTATCCGTTTGCGAAGGCGGCGGAACGTCAGCGTTTGAAGGCTGAATCAGCCGGCGTCGCTCCCAATTGAGGAGAGGGGAATTAGAGCTCCGCCTTTCGGGACGGAGCCGGGACAAAGACCGGGGCTTGGATTATTTTGCGGCTGCCGGTGAAGACTGCACGACGAAGGCCGCCGCCCGACGCTTTCCTTCGGCGGTTTGTTCGCTGGTCATCCGCGGTTTGAGTTGATCCAGCGCGGTCGTCGCCTCGGCGATGCCACCGTTTTTGGCGAGAGTCAGCCAGACATAGGCTTCCACCACGTCCGACTTCACGCCTTTGGCCTCCAGATAACGCATCCCTAAATTATATTGAGCGAGCGCGTAACCACGATCCGCCGCCTGGCGAAACCATTTCACAGCTGTGGCCTCATTTGGATCAACGCCCTTGCCCAGGACGTAGAAGACGGCAAGGTTGTATTGGCCCGCGGCGTGGCCAGCCTCCGCAGCACGCTGGTACCATTTCGCGGCCTCGGCATCATCCTGCGCGGTGCCTTGACCAGCTTCACAAAGCTCGCCGAGAGCTGTCTGAGCCGCCGCGTTTCCCTTCTCCGCAGCTAACCGATACCATTTGGCGGCCTCCTTGTAGCTCAACTTCACGCCATCACCATTGGCGAAGGCCGCTCCAAGTTCCATTTGTGCCGCGGCATCACCGCTTTCCGCTTTGGCCGTGAGGGCCGGGATATCCGCCGGCGGTTTGGCAGGCGTGCTGTCCATGTCAGTTGCAGGCTTCTTCACCAACATCGGAGCAGCAAAATAAAGCCCTGCCAACAAGGCAGCTCCAATGGCAACAATCACGATTAGACGCGTCTGGCTGCCACCGGCAATCGCCGTCCGGTCACTGGGAGATGCGGTTAATTTTGAGCTATTCTCAGTTCCAGCCAAGTTTTGTCGGCTGCGAGCAGGGAACCAGTGAGTGCGTATAAACTTCATAATGGAGCAATTCGAACCTTATTGTGAGAACCGCGCCCAATGCGTCCAGAAAAATCCCAAGCAACTGCCGGCAAACCAACGATTACCGGCCCGCGCTCAAGAGACTCAGCGCCGTCGCCACGGCAAATTCGCATCGAAAAAAGTTTGACACCACCCACATCAATCGACGACAACAAGGGTAATCCGACCTGAAATCAGTGTGGCCGCCGGCCAATTGGAATATGTCGTGACGTCGCAAAATGGAAATCTCTGAGGCGTAAGCGCAATCAACCTTCAACAACAAACTGCATCGACCGGCCCACCATCTTAGAAAGTCGCACCAAAATGCCAACATCCATGACTAGTCAGAAACGCGGAAACTCTCGTCGTTCCGAACTGCCCGCGCTGGCCAAGCTGGCCGCCCGCTCGACGCCGAACCGTGGCTTCACTCTGATCGAATTGCTTGTCGTCATTGCCATCATCGCCATTTTGGCTGCCATGCTTCTGCCGGCGTTGAGCAGCGCCAAGCAACGGGCGCTATCCGCGCAGTGTCTAAGCAACTGCAAGCAAATCGGCATCATGGCTTTGTCCTACGCTTCCGACAACCGGGAGACTTTCTTTGTCACAGATAACAGCGGCAGCATGCCCAATGACGGGCAATGGACGCCGAATCCCAATTCGACGGTGCTGCTTACACCAACGGACGGCCGCGCCTACTGGGCGCTGGGCTATCTCGATTATTTCGGGAAAAACAAAAAGGTGTTTCGTTGCCCGGCGTCAGTCCATCCGGACGAGTGGCATGATGATGGCCGCTATTATCCCTCTTCATTCTGGTTGGATTCCACGTACGGCCTGTGCGATTACCTTACCAGAAAGTCTCCTTACGACCCGGGCAACGAGCCTGACACGGTCAAGAAGACCACCTCCTATCAAGACCCCAGCAAAATGATTTTCTGCCAGGATGCAGCCGAGCAGAAGATGGAGGGATCAACCGATAGTATCGGCCTGTTCCCAGGAGAGTCTTCCATACTTACGCAATGGATTGGCAGCGGTCCGGCTAGCGGGGGTGCTTACGGTGGGCTTTCCGGGTTGTATCAAGGCTACCACTTTGACTTTGAATGGTACCGCCACTCCAAGGGTAATCAGACGATTTGGGTGGATGGCCATGCCTCGCGCATCCGTTGGACGGGATTGAAGGTGGGCATTGATTATCGGCACTACACGGGCGTTCGCCCGCTGAAGCCCGTCTCCGAGTAAGTTGAATCTGAATCAACCCGCTCTCATCATGAAGTTCATAGTTAACTTTCGTTGTTTGCTTAGCCTGCTTGTGCTGGCGGTGGTGACTCTAGGCTGTGACCGCAGCAGCACACCGCCGGAACCGATCGCGCTGGATCAGTTGCCGGCGCTCATGGACAAGACTTTCGCCAAGGCGAAACCCGAGGCGAAAGATCTGGTGGCCCAAATCAACGGCGCACTGAACGGCAAGGATTACGCACAAGCCGTCGCGGGCTTACAGAAGCTTTCTGGGATGGGAAGCTTGAGCAAGGACCAGAGCAGCGTCATTGCCCGCGGCATCGTTGCCGTGAATCAGGCCCTCCAAGATGCACAAGCCAAGGGCGACCAAAAGGCGGCACAAACGCTGAAGTCGTACCGGATAAACAAGTAACTGTTTTCACCTGCAGAAAAGCCCAGGCCACATTTGGTGTCTTGTGAGCATTTGCAAACTTAATATCCGCCAGCAGACGTATCACTGAGAGCGAATAACCCATTCACATTGCTTTATCTCCCAGCCGGATCTTTCCCCAAACCCTAAAATAAAAACCCAAAACCTGTAACATGAGCACAAAAAGTAGCAGTCTCCGCCTATATGGCGGCTTGGTGGCAGCGGGCCTGTTCTCCGCCGTCCGCCTGCTGGCCCAGCCCACCGGCCAGTGGGATTTCAATGCTGGGAATCTAAATGCCACCGTCGGCTCCGCCTTGAATTACGCGGATGGTACCACCGCGGGCCTCACCGCCTTCGGCACCACGACGTCCTTTAGCATCCCGGATATTGCGGGTTCTCCCGCCAACGTGATGCGGTTTCCAGCCGCAACCAATGGCCAGGGGTTTCTCATGCCAACGCCGACCAGCGCGAACGGTGGCGGATCGATCGTGAACAAGTACACGCTGATTCTCGATGTACTTTATCCCACCGCCTCGGCCACGAAGAACCGGCCGCTGGTCCAGACTGAGGACGGCTCCCACCTGGGCTCCCAGCAGTTCATCATCGTGGAGAGTGCGGCTTCGGGTGTCGGCCCATACAAGATCGGCCCAAGCGGCGTGAACGGACCGTTTGTTGGTGGCTTGGCGGCAAATACTTGGTACCGACTCGGCATTGTCGTTGACGCTGGCAACATCATTCGGGTTTACACCAACGGTGTTGAGATGGGCAACTTCACGGCCAATACTTTGGATGGGTTCTTCGCCCTGCAACCAAGTGCGTCGGCCCTGATTCTGGCAGACAGCTCGACCAACGCCGCGCTGGGTTACGTCAACAGCATTCAGCTTCGCGACGTGGCTCTCAACGCCGGTCAGATGGCCGCGCTCGGCTCTGCCTCGGCGGCGGGAATTCCCACCGTGATTCCTCCTGTGCCTTCGTTCGTGGCCTCCCGCACCCCAAGCGTGGGCCAAACCGGAGTCAACGAAGAGCCAACCATCACGACCGTCGTGGACCAAGGCGATACGACGATCACCTCGGGCTCGGTGAAACTATTCCTCGATGGCGCCCTCGTTTCGACCGCTGTGGATACGCCGCCGGTCTTCACCAACAGCTATGTCGTGCCGCCGCGCCTCGATCCCCTCTCAACCCACACGCTCAAATTGACGTGGAACGACAGCGTGGTCGGGAATAAGACCAGCAGCTGGACTTTCGTGGTGAAAGATTATCAA
Organism: uncultured Bifidobacteriaceae bacterium; assembly: GCA_964456685.1. Taxonomy (GTDB): domain Bacteria; phylum Verrucomicrobiota; class Verrucomicrobiia; order Limisphaerales; family JADLHS01; genus CAYWCK01. Next base: position 8,844 of record CAYWCK010000114.1, read on the forward strand.
GTTGTCACCCTTCCGCCGCCCTTCTACTTCGAGGATTTTGATGCACTCACAGAAAATGCGACGCCTGGCGTTGCATTACCTGCCGGTTGGACAGTGCAGGATCAAACCGCTCCGGGTAATGCTGGTAACAATCTAGACGACCGAAATTCAGATTCCTACAAAGGTTGGATTCTGGTGAACAGCAGCCGCCTAGCCGGTTGGGGTACTGAGCGCACAGACCTTCCCACCATCGTCGTCAATGGAACCAAGCTCACTTCCCTGACAAGCGGAAACCTGATGTGGGCCGAATCCGATTCGCGCTGCGGTGGTTGTTACGGTCAATTCGCCGACATGTTCCCAGCACCGATCTCGTGCACCGGCCGGACTAACGTGTATTTGGCTTTTTACAGCGTATATGAGCAAAACAATGATAACATGAACTTCATCGAATATTCGGTTGATGGTGGAGTCACTTGGAATCCTGCTCTCTATATGTTCCAGTATCCTCCGGACGGACAGCAACCGGTTCCTCAGATTATCTATACTAACGGGGTCATCGACGTTGGCGCGACCTTCTCGCAGATTGCTCCATCACGGAACTGGGCACCTGATCCTTCCCCTAACCCGGTCTATTCTACCAATTACGGCAGTTACATCAAAGCCCCGATCAACGTGAACCAGATCCCCTTCATCAAGGGCTACATCAACGACTCCACCACTGATGGTAAGCGGGTGGAACTAATCCGGCTCGCTAAAGCAGATGGTCAGGCCAGTGTCCGTTTCCGTATCAACGCGAATGGCACTTCCTCCTGGTTCTGGGGTATCGACAACTTCGGCCTCTACGAAATCAATACGCCGGTCTTCTCGGTGAACCCGGCCAACCGCACCATTGCGGCAGGAACAGGAACCAACCTTACTGTTACCGTTTCCAGTCCGACAGCGCTCACGTATCAATGGCAGCATGAAGGGACGAACATCTCGAATGGCGGCCATTTCTCCGGTGTGACCACCGCGACACTGACGATAGCGAATGCTGGTCCCGAAGATGCCGGCTCTTACCGCTGCAAAGCCAGCAACTCCAGCGGCACCACCACCAGTACGCCGGGCACCCTCACCGTGGTAACAGTCCCAACTGTGACCACCCAACCGAATCCGGTTGTGCTTAGCGACGGTTATCCGCTGAGCCTCTCCGGTGTCGGATTCGGCGGTCTGCCGCTCACCTACGAGTGGCGGCGCAACGGCACCGCCGTCGGCAGCGGTACGGCCTATAACCTGGCCAGCGCCCACTCCGCGAACGCCGGGGACTACACCCTCGTGATCACCAACTCCTACGGTGCGGTTACCAGCCGCGTCGCTCGCGTCACCGTGATCAATGTTCCAATCACCAACGGCCTCGTTGCTTATTACAAGTTTGACAGCGACTACAACGATTATTCCGGTCATGGAAACAACGGCACGCCGGTCAACGGTCCGAGCCTGACCACCGGAAAGATCGGTAACGCACTCAACTTCACAACCTCCCGCGGAACTGTGCCGGACGTCACGAATTACGTGACGCTGAACTACCCCACGGACCTCAAGTTCGCCGACAATACCTCGTTCACGATCTCGATGTGGGTCAACATGACCAACCAAAGCGATGACCTCGCGCTGATTGGCAATACCCAGTGGGATAGCAGCAACAACCGTGGCTGGGGAATCTTCAGCCAGGGCGGCGGCAACTTCCGCATCAAGTCCACCAGTGGCGCTGGCGGCGCGGTCAACCGCACGGATGTCACCTATGCCAACGTCATCCGTGACGGCACCTGGCATCACTTGTTAGTCACGTTCGACCAAGGCGCAGCCATCTTCACCACATTGGATGGCGTTGCTTTGAGTCCTCGCATCTGGACCGCCACCACGGTCGGTTCGGTGGATACGGATGACATCAGCTACGTCCGCAACATCAGCGGCACGGATTACACCGGCACGCATGCCATCAACATCGGCCAAGAAGGCACAGGCTGGTATAACGACAAGAACGGCGGCGCCATCACCAACGGTCTGATTGACGACGTCGGCTTCTGGCGTCGCGCGGTCAGCCCGCAGGAAGCACTGGCGATCTACCAAGCCGGGTTGGCTGGGCAGAACTTGCTGCAGGTCAGCCAAGTCGCTTCCGCTGGTGTCCTGACGGCCAGCCGCGCAGGTGCGAACATCAACTTCAGCTGGAGCGCAGCAACCGGCGTCCGCCTGCAACGGAGCGCCACTGCCAGCCCGACCAGTTGGAACGATGTTGCCGGCACCACGGGCCTCGGTTCATACAGCGAGCCGACCACCAACGCCGCCTCGTTCTACCGACTCTACAAACCCTAAGGTTTAGATTCTGATCACCCAAGGCCGGCAGGGTAACCTGCCGGCCTTGGTCGTTTTATTAGCTGGCCACCCACGGAGCAATCCCCCACTCTTTGCCTCACCGCAGTCATGTCATGAAATCAAATTTCCTCCATCAAACAGCACTCCTTTGCCTGCTCCTAACGTCGTTGGCCGGGTTCAGCACGCCTGCGCAAACGGTGAAACACATGGTCGTCGTCGGGGTGGATGGCCTCAGCCCGGATGGCGTGCGCAAGTCGCAAGTGCCGCACTTGAACCAGCTCATGAAAGACGGCGCGTGGACGTTGAAAGCGCGCGGCGTCATGCCGACCTCCAGCAGCCCCAACTGGGCCTCCATGATCATGGGCGCCGGCCCGGAGCAGCACGGCGTCACCTCGAACGATTGGAAGACGAACAAGTTTGAAATTCCACCGACGGTCGTTGGACCAGGCGGGATTTTTCCCACCATCTACGGCGTCTTGCGGCAGCAGCAACCCAAAGCCGTCATCGGTGTGTTTCACGACTGGGGCGACTACGGTCGCCTCCTCGAACGACACATGGTGGACGTGATAGAGAATCCCCAGGGGCCAACCAACACAGTCCTGCGGGCCATCGACTTCATCAAGAATCGCAAACCGACGTTCACCTTCATCCACCTCGACCATGTGGATCATGCCGGCCATCATGATGGCCACGGCACGCCCGCCTATTACGATTCGGTGGGCGTGGCGGACAAATTGATCGGCCAGGTGCTGGACGCCATCGAACAGGCGGGCATGAAAAAGGACACCATCGTACTGGTCACGGCGGATCACGGCGGACACGCCAAAGGCCATGGCGACCCAATCATGGCCGATCTGGAGATCCCGTGGATTCTCGTCGGTCCCGGCGTGCGCGTCGCCCACGAAATCCAAGCCCCGGTCAACACCTACGACACGGCCTCGACCATTGCTCATATTTTTCATCTGAAACAACCGGACGCCTGGATTGCCAAACCGGTGCTGGAAGCTTTCACCAAGTCGGGCCGCTGAACCGGGCATGACTCCCTCCAAACAGCCGCTCGCGGCCGGGTTGCGCACCGAGGGCGATATCAACCTCACTTCGCACCGCGCCGCTTTTCAAACGGCACATATCGGTCCGACCACCCAGGCGTTGCTGGCAGAGGATGCAGATTGCTTCCTGCATCAAGCCATGTCCACGCCCTGCCTCAATGCGCTGCGCGGCGCGCAGGGCGCGTGGATTGAAGATCTCGAAGGCCGGCGTTACCTCGACTTCCACGGCAACAACGTCCATCAAATCGGCTTCGGTCATCCGCGGGTCATCACCGCCATCAAGGAACAGCTGGACGGCTTTTCCTTTTGCTCGCGCCGTTACACCAATGAACCAGCCGTCCGACTGGCGCAGAAGCTCGTGCAATTGGCCGAAGGCAAACTGCGCCGGGTGCTGTTCGCTCCCGGCGGCACCTCGGCCATCGGCATCGCGCTCAAGCTGGCCCGTGCCGCCACCGGCCGGTTCAAAACCATTTCCATGTGGGACGCATTTCACGGTGCGTCCCTCGACGCCGTTTCGATTGGCGGCGAGTACGCTTTCCGCCACAACGCCGGTCCGCTTCTGCCCGGGTGCGAGCACGTGCCGCCGCCCGATCCCTCGCATTGCCCGTTCCGCTGCGGCACAACCTGCAACCACGCCTGCGCCGACTACATCGAGTACGTGCTCGAGCACGAAGGCGATGTGGCCGCCGTGGTCGCCGAGACCGTGCGCAATGTGCCGGTGATTCCGCCGCCGGATTATTGGCAACGCATCCGCGCCGCGTGCGACAAACACGGGGCATTGCTCATCCTCGATGAAATTCCCATCGGCATGGGCCGCACCGGAAAGTTTTTTGCCTTCGAACATTTTGGCATCGTGCCGGACATCGTAGTCCTGGGCAAAGGACTGGGCGGCGGCATTTTTCC
>CAYWCK010000115.1:0-13096 GCA_964456685.1 uncultured Bifidobacteriaceae bacterium
AACCGACCACACCGATCTTCGCGGCAGCCGACGCGAGGCGATTCGTGCTTTCGCTGTCTGAAATTCTATTGCCCTCGCCTTGACTGCTGCGGGCGGAAAACCAATCCACAGCCGCCAACACCTTCTGCACCTCGTAACCGATGAGCGTCCGCCCCATTTCAAAAGACTGGCGATAAATCCACTCGCGATGGGGCTGGTTGGTGAGCCGTTTGATTTTCTCGTTGCCTGACCAGGTGTCGTCTCGATTCACCAAAACCGGCACGAGAACCTCGCAACCATGCTCGGCCAAGCGCCGGGCGAATTGTCGTTCCGCTGACAAACCTTCCGCCAAGCCCGCGAGCATCTCCGGTGTTTGATCGGCATCCGGCACGGCGACAATGCGGGCGACCGGCTCACGCTTCGGCTTCAACCATAGTCCTTCGCCATGCACCCCGGGGAACTCCGGCCAACGCACCGCGTATATCGAAAACAACTCCGTCTCCGCCACGAGGGCAGGCTGCGCGGTGCTGCCGACCAGAGTCAGCGCCGTCACCGGCAACCGCTCATCGACAGCCCCGAGGATTTCCCGCAATCGCAGCCGATTGCTGGAGACGGAATCCGCATACGCCGCCGGCGAGGAAAAATCGCGCCGCCAAAAATTTGTCCGGGTGCGGGCCGCGAGTTCGGCCTCGCGCATCAGAAAACGATCAATACCCGCGACCATTTGCGCCGACAAGTCGCCGGACATTGTCAGCGGCTGAGTGCCGGGCAAGGGCGCGGAATCTTGAGCTTGGAGCGCCCCACCGAAAGCCAGAACGGCGCTGAGACTGATGACCAACTTGAGCTTCATGAACGAGCCAAGCATTTGGCAATTAGCCAGCCGTGTCGAGTGAAACCACGGCGGCCACTACTGCTTCTGCGTGACATAACCGAGGAGATCGCGAACCTGCTGATCCGTTAGCGGGTCCAGCAACCCCTCGGGCATCAGCGAAACGCGCGCGGCTTGCAGCGATTGAATCCGTTCGCGCGGAATAACCGTTGCGTGCCCAGCGAGGTCAACCAGGGTAATGGACTGGGGCTTGTTCTCCGTCAGCAAACCGGTCAACGATTCATCGTCCTTCGTGGTTACGTTGAAGGCGGTGAATTCTTCACGGATGGCGAGGCTGGGATCCACAATGGCCGGCAGTAGAAAATCTAGATTATCGCGCTCGTAGCCGGTCAGATCGGGTCCGATCTTTCCCCCTTCGCCGAAGAGGGTGTGGCAGGTCGCGCAGGCTTGTTTGAAAATCTCCCGACCGGCGGCGAGATCGCCCCGGCCCGTTCCCAGCAACTTGCGAACGTGCGCGATTCGTTCCGCCTTCTCCTCCGAACTGCGCCGCAGGTTGCCCCAGAGTTTCTGGATGAGTTCGTCACAGCGGGCATCGTGGTGGTTTTGCATGGCGAGAAGATTGGCGACCAGAATCTGCTCGCGAGCGATCGCCCCACGCGCGACGGCTTCCAGCAATTGCCGCGACCAGTTGGCCCGGCTGCCGAGCGCGCCGCGGATCGCCTCGCGCAACGACGCCCCACTGCCCGGGTAAATCGCGAGCAACACCTCGGGGATGGCGTTGTCGTTGAAGCGTGGCAGTTGATTCACCACGCTGGTTCGTAACTCCTCCGCGGATTCCCCTCGCAGCAACTTGAGCAGCACAGGGACTGCGGCTTCCACGCGGCGTTCCGCCAGCAAAGCGATCAGTTGCTGGCGGCTGGCCAAGGGCGTCTCCGAGTTTGCGACCTTTTCGAGAGCCGCCGCCGCGGCTTCGGAATTGCCCAAGCGCAGCGCGAAACTCATCAGCGTCGGCGTTCTCGGCCGTGTGGCCCAAAGCGCGGCGACGCGTGCCTGCATTGCTGCGGGCACGGACTTGACCACATCCCCCTGCAACCCCTCCTCCATACCGCGCACAAGTTCATCTTGTTCCCGCTCCGACGGCGCCAGCGCCAACAACTCCGCCGCGGTCACCAGATTGGCCTCGCTGCGTTCCGCGGTGAAGCGTTGACCGAGCCGCGCCACAAGAAATTTGCTCACGATGGGTGTTCGCCAGAATGACGGCATGCGGAATAAGTCCAGCACCAACTCGCGGTTCTGCGCGCATTTGCTCTCGAGCGCCCACCAGAGCAGCAGCGGAATGTGCGTGTCATCCGCATCCTCAGCACGCAACAACAACTCACGCACCACGGGAAGCGCGTCGGTCGCGGGCAGTCGTTTGCAGGAACTCGCGAGCTGGCTGCGAACCTGGGAATCCCTCTCGGTGCGGGCGAGCGCCACAAATTTCTGCTGCAACGCGGGCGAAATTTTCTTCGTGTCACCGATGAGCCGGACGGTCCAGTAACGAATGAACGGGTTGGGATGGTCCAGTGCCTGCAAGGCAAACTTTTCATCAAACCCACCGCTCGCGTTGACCGCCCAAAGGGCTTCGAGCGCCACCTGCCCTTGTTCCTGGAAGACCAGCTTGCGCAGCGCCGGCAAAGCTTGCGCGTCGTGCCGATCATAGAAAATGCGCAGCGCCGTCTGCCGAAACCATTTGTTCGTATTCGCGAAACACTGGATCAACTCGTCCGTGTTGAGTTTGGCGAGATCGAATTTTGGTGCCGGCTTGGCGCCGGTCACGGAGAGACGATAGATGCGACCGCGCTCCTTGTCCCACGTGTCACGCGGATCGAGGTGGCTGAGACGACTGTCGTACCAATCCGCCATGTAGATCGCGCCGTCCGGGCCGACCTTCGTGTCCACGGGGCGAAACCAGCGGTCCTCCGTGAGCACGATGGCGTCCGTGTCCTCCGTGCGCCAGGTCGAAGTGTCGCGAATCATCCGCGCGGCTTGCACGCGATTGACCAGCGACATGGGCGCGATGATTTGTCCTTCGTAGGCCGGAATCGCGCCGCCTTCGTAAATGACCATCGTCTGCGGAAAGCGCGGTTTGAACCCCTTGTTCGGCATGTGCTCGAACCAGCCAAACGAATACGGGTTCATCAACGGGCCATGCTTGCCCCAAGTTTTGATATAGGCGCCGCCTTGCACGTAATGAAGGCCGCGCGTCTCGCCGTAGTTGCTGCCGGAGTAAGCCAGCCCATGCGCATCGAACTCCAGGCTGTAAGTGTTGCCGCCACCCTCGGCGAAAACTTCAAACTCCTTGGTCACGGGATGATACCGCCAGATCGCCTGGCCGAGAAACTTTACGCCCTTGATGTCCGCCGTGCAGGTGCTGCCGTGTGCGCCGTAAAGCCAGCCGTCCGGCCCCCACGCCAGACTGTTCGCGCCACTGTGGGTGTCTTCCAACCCGAAGCCGCTCAGCTCAACTTGCGGTGGCCCGTCCGGAATATCGTCGCGATCCTTGTCCGGATAGAACAGCAGGTACGGTGGATTCAAAATCCACACGCCGCCGCGCCCGCAAACAACACTGCGGGCGATGTTCAAATCGGAAACAAAATCCTTCGCGCGATCAAACACACCATCGCCGCGCGAGCTTTCCAAAATTGTGATGCGATCCGCGCCCTTGATGTGGTTCGGCGGCGGCGGCGGAACTTTGTCGTAAACCGCGCGCAAATACTGATCGTACTTCACCACCGTCAGCCCGGCGGGAAATGGATACTGAAGATACTGCACGACCCAAAGCCGGCCGCGCTCGTCGAAATGGAGATTGAGCGGCTGCCGCACAGTGGGTTCAGCGCTGACGACTTCCATCTGCAAACCGGGCGCCAGCTTGAAATGCTTCAGCGTGTCGGCCGGCGAAAGTGGCTTGGAATCGTCCGTCAATGCGCCGCCACTCTTGAAGGTTTTGAGGTAGCGCTCGACGTCGCTGGAAAAGCGGTTGCTCGATTCGGCGGCTAAGAGAGGCAACCCACCTGCCGCTAAGGCCAGGGCAACGCAGCCTAGAGTCCTGAAGGCCATGTTCATTTCAGCTTCACGACAACAAGTGCCCGCTCATTCGTCATTCTTCCGGCGCATGAACGGCATCTTAACCGTGCGCTTCAGGAAGCCAAAGAAGGATTTCTTTTTCTGCTTTTCGCCACCGATCCGCTCCACCGGATTGCTGCACAGTGGACAGAAGAGGTGCACTTTTCCTCCGCGTCGCCGCAATCGGTGGACGCAGGCATCGCACATGACCTCGCGGCATTTGGTGCATTGCCAAGAAGTGGTCGCTTGCGGATGGCGCGGACAAACCATCGCACCGTCCGGCAGAACAACCGGCGGCGCAGGACGCGGGCGTTCATATTGCGGGATCGCAATCGTGACGGCAGTGGTTTCGACGAACAGCTCCACGTCTCCGAGCCGCACGCTGTGTCCGGTCTCGAGGAACATCTCTTTGATGCGTGTCCCGTTTACAAACGTGCCGTTCGTGGAATCACAGTCACGCAATAAAACCGTGCCATCGCCCAGCACCAGTTCGCAGTGGTAGGTCGAAACGGTGGGATGTTGAATCTGAAAGTGGTTATCCTCTGCCCTCCCAACGCGATTCACTCCCAGCTTGAGTTCCAGCACCGGGTTGGCAAAGCCGTCCGTCCTGATTAGCAGCTTGGCCATGGAGTCGCGTTCGGTTAATGGCTGTCATACCGGTGGCGTCACCCGGAGTCCAGCCCAATGTCACCTCGACTCTGGCCACTGGAAGAAAATTCAGGTTTGCGTGCCGCTAGAGGTTCCGAAAAAGTCACCCCATGAACGCCAAGTTCCTTCTGCGCCACGCCGTCGCGTTGCTCCTGATCGCTTTGGGGTGCGCTGTGCCGGCACGCGGTGCAACCGAAGGTCCAAAAGCGGGTTGGGCGGAGGTGGACATCACGCCGCCGCTGGGTATCGCTCTCGGCGGCCGCGGCGGCCCCGATACGAAAGCCAGCAAGGTCCTCGACCCGCTCCGGGCGCAAGTTCTCTATCTCCGGGACGGCAAGGGCGCCGGCTTTGTGCTGGTATCGCTCGACTTGATCGGGCTGCCGCCGTCCTTGAGTGATCGGCTGCGCACCCGCATCGTTCACGAGCTGGGTGTCGATTTTAATCTGGTCCTGCTGAACACCTCGCACACCCACAGCGGACCGTACATGATCCGCGAATTGCTTGCCGGCGTCGGTCCCGCGCCACAAATGGAAATCGACTATTTCGCCACGCTCACGGAGAAAGTTATCTCCGCGACGCGGCAGGCGGGAAAGGACCTCAAGGCCGTCAAAGTGGAAACCTTCCGCGGCACATCGCAGGTCGCGATCAATCGGCGCAATCGGAACCAGGCCGGCAAAACCGCGATGCTCCCCAACGTCAACGGCCCGATCAACGAGGAGCTCTGGGTGATGAAAGTCTCGCCGCTCGACGGCACCAAACCCGCGGTCGTGTTCTCCTACGCCTGCCATCCGGTGATCGTTTATGGCTACGCCGGATCGGTGATCTCGGCGGACTTCCCCGGCGTCACCCGGAATATCCTGCGCGACAAGCTGGGTGCAGCGCAGGTGCAGTTCGTGCAAGGCACGGCGGGCAACGTCCGCCCCCGCGCGACCGCCAATCTGACCAACAACACCTTTCACAGCGGCGGCGGCGCAACGATTCTCCTGGCTGCCGGAACGCAACTCGCCAACGACGTGCTCGCGGCGATGAGTCCTTCACGTAGCAGCCGACGTCAGGAGGCTCATAACCAATCGCAGTCGCAAGATCAGAGCCTCCTCACGTCGGCTGCTACGAACCAAGGCCGCTCGCTCACGCTCCATTTCGCCGCCGCCGCCGATCGACCCTTCCTTCCACGCGATAATCCCCCACCGCGCTCACTTTACGAAACGATGGCAAAGGACGCGCAAAGCGAGTTCCGCCGCAGCGCCGCGGCGTACTGGCTGGCGCGCTACGATTCCGGCGAAGGTTTTGCCAAGGGTGATCCGTGGCCCGTCGGCTTGATCCGCCTCGCCGACGACGAATGGATTTGCTGTTTCGCCGGCGAGCCCTGCGTCGAGTGGGCGCCGAAGGTTAAAGCGTGGCTGGGCGGCCGGAATGTTTTCGTCTGGGGCTACTCGCAACAAGGGCTGACGTATTTGCCGACCGAGGCGCTGTTGCCGGAAGGCGGTTACGAAGTGGACGAATGCAATCACACCCGGGCGCAATCCCCTGCCCGCTTCGCGCCGGGAATCGAAGCCGCGGTGCGGCAAAGTCTGCTGCGGCAACTCGCGTTCATCGAAGCGAAGTGAACCGAAGCGCCGCCGGGATTTTCGTGATTTACCAGCCGCGACGATTGACAACCCGCGCCAGTTCTGCGGAAATTTCCCGCAGTCAAACCACCGACGTAAAATGACTGAACCAACCAAAACCATTTCCACCGACTCGCTCCTGCAAGAATCCCGCACCTTCCCACCGCCCGCGCCCGCAGTGAAGCGCGCCTGGATCAATGCGGAAACCTATCGCCAGATGTATGAGCGTTCGGTGAAAGACGCGGACGCCTTCTGGCTGGAGCAATGCGACACGCTCGCCTGGTTCAAGAAGCCGACAATCGCCCGCCGTTACACGTGGGACACCGCCGCGCGCCGGATTCAACACACGTGGTTCGAGGACGGCACGCTCAACGTCAGCGTCAATTGCCTCGATCGCCATTTGCCAACCGCCCTCCGCACCAAGACCGCCATCATCTGGCAGGGCGAAGGCGAGGAGGAAGTGAAGCGCATCAGCTACGAGGAATTGCATCGTGAAACCTGCAAGTTCGCCAACGTCCTCAAATCCCTGGGCGTGAAAAAGGGCGACCGGGTCGCGATCTACATGCCCATGGTGCCCGAGGCGGCGGTGGCCATGCTCGCTTGCGCCCGCATCGGGGCGATTCACTCCATCATCTTCGGCGGTTTCAGCGCCGATTCCCTCGCTGGCCGCATCAATGACTCGACCTGCAAGGTGCTCATCACGGCCAACGCCGGCGTGCGCGCGGGCAAACCGATTTTGCTGAAAGACATCGCGGATGCTGCGCTGAAGCAGACACCTTCTATCGAGAAAGTCGTCGTGTTCCGACGCAACGACACGCCCTGCTCCATCACGGCGGGGCGCGATTTGTGGTATCACGACCTCATGGCAACGGCGTCGGCCGATTGCACCCCCGAGCCGATGAAGGCGGAGGATTATTTGTTCATGCTCTACACGAGCGGCTCGACCGGAAAGCCCAAGGGTGTTGTGCATTCAACCGCTGGCTATCTGCTCCACGCCAGCCTGACGCACAAATACGTCTTCGACATCCACGATGACGACGTCTATTTCTGCACCGCGGACATCGGTTGGGTCACCGGCCACAGTTACCTAGTCTATGGCCCGCTCTGCAACGGCGCCACGACGCTGATGTTCGAAGGCGTGCCCACGTATCCGGACTACGGCCGCTTCTGGCAGATCGTCGAGAAATTCAAAGTGACCGTTTTCTACACCGCGCCGACGGCGATTCGCTCGTTGATCCGACTTGGCGAGGAATGGCCAAACAAACACGACTTGTCGTCGCTACGCGTGCTCGGCTCGGTCGGTGAACCGATCAACCCCGAAGCGTGGATGTGGTATCACCGCGTCGTCGGCAAGGGCCGCTGTCCCATCGTGGATACGTGGTGGCAAACTGAGACCGGCGGCATTTTGATCACCGCCCTACCCGGCGCCCACACCACGAAGCCCGGCAGCGCCAGCCGGCCGTTCTTCGGCGTTGAGCCGGTGGTGTTGCGCGATGACGGCAGTGAATGTGCGCCCAACGAAGGCGGCAAGCTGTGCATCAAACAGCCCTGGCCCGGAATGATGCGCACGACGTGGGGTGATCACGACCGCTTCATTGACACTTATTTCACCATGTTCAAGAACCTGTATTTCACCGGCGACGGTTGCCGCGTGGATCAGGATGGCGATTACTGGCTCATGGGCCGTGTGGATGACGTGGTAAACGTCTCCGGCCATCGCATCGGCACCGCGGAAGTCGAAAGCGCGCTGGTGAGCCACGCCAAAGTCGCCGAGGCCGCCGTCGCGCCCATGCCACACGACATCAAAGGCCAGGGGCTTTACGCTTTCATCACCCTCAAGGACGGCATCGAGCCCCATGATGAGTTGAGGAAGGAACTCGCGCTACACGTGCGGCGGGAAATCGGGCCGATCGCCGTGCCGGACAAGATCCAATTTGCGCCCGGCCTGCCGAAGACCCGTTCAGGAAAAATCATGCGCCGAATCCTCCGCAAGATTGCCGAAGATCACCCCGATCAAATCGGCGACACGACAACGCTGGCGGATCCGGCCGTGGTGGATGCTTTGGTGAAGGGCAAGCAATAGGTCGCCCACCGCTTGGCGGTCTGGAGTTGAGGAATCCTGGGAATCGTGTGAGTGATTCTCAGGGCGGGCACCACGGGTGGATTCTGCAACAGGAATTCACTCGGAGGTCAGCAGGTAAGATTCAACACGCCTTTGGTGTGAACAGGCGTTGCTCGAACCCGGCCACAAAGCTCCGCTGACCGCGTCGCTCGAATTTGTGCCCTTCGCCCCGCAACAAGCGCTTCAACGCGGGAATGCCACCGGGATATTTCGGATTCAACTCGCCACCGGTCTTGAGCGTTCGCCAGTAGGGCGTGATCCGCTTCCGGCCCGCCGCCGCGCTTTCCGCCGCGGCGTGCGCGGCAATCCACGAGAAAATTCCAGTCGTGATCGGGCACGCGAAGCTCACACGATGACGCCGGGCCAGGGCGACGCGAAGTTCGTTGATGGTGGTCACCATGCCGCGCGGCACTTGCTTCATCAAAGCGTCCACTTCGCGCGGTGCGGGTATGACCATCGGTCCTGCTCCCCATCGCTTGCTCATCTCCCCGCCCACGGGGCCGGTTTTAGGGAGGCCTTTGTCATCGGCCAGTTTCTGTTGCCAGCTTTTCTTGGCTTTCATGATGGTAGCTTGGCCCGCCATGCTGCGTCGGCCGCGCGCTCGTTGCGAGCCTATCCCCTGCCGGCTTGTTCGCAAGCGCACAAAATCCGCATTCGCGGTAGATAAAAAGCTGAGTTGCCTCGCGTCGCGGACCGGGCAACAATCCTCGTCGCAAAGCGGCAGGTCCGCGCACCCATTTAACAACACAAGACCAATGAACCCCTCCATCACCCTCGGCATCATCGTCGGCAATCGCGGCTTTTTCCCGGCACACTTGTGCGACACTGGCCGCAAACAAATCCTCAAGACGCTCGAGAAACTCGGTATTGGCGCGGTCATCCTCGACACCGACGCCACCAAGTTTGGCGCGGTCGAGAGCATGAGCGACGCGCAGAAATGTGCGGACTTGTTCAAGGCGAACGCGGGCAAGATTGATGGCATCCTGGTGACGCTGCCAAATTTCGGCGACGAACGCGGCGTAGCCAACGCCATCCGTTGGTCGGGCCTGCAGGTGCCCGTGTTGATTCACGCCTTCAACGACGATCCGAAGAACATGACGATCAAGGACCGGCGCGATTCCTTCTGCGGCAAGATGTCGGTCTGCAATAACCTCAAGCAGTACAAAGTTCCATACACGCTCACCCGCCTCCACACCGATGGACCGGACACGAAGACCTTCGCCCAAGACTTGCAGGATTTCGTCGTGACGTGCCGTGTCGTTCGCGGCTTGAAGAACATGCGCATTGGCGCGCTCGGCGCCCGACCCACGGCCTTTAACACAGTGCGCTACTCCGAGAAGCTGCTCGAAAATTCCGGCATCAGCATCGAGACGCTCGACCTCTTCGAGTTGTTTGGCTGGATCAACAAGATGAAGGACAGCGACAAGGCGGTGAACGACAAGCTCGCTGAGATTCAGAAATACGTCTCCGCCAAATCCGTCCCGCCCGTCGCGCTGCTCAAGATGGCCAAGTTCGGCGTCGCCGTGGACAAGTGGATCAAGGAGACACGGCTCAACGCCACCGCCATTCAATGCTGGACCGCGATGGAAGAATTCTTCGGCGTCGTGCCCTGCACGTTGATGAGCATGATGTCGAACATGGGACTTTCAAGCGCCTGCGAAGTGGACGTCGTCGGCACGGTGGCCATGTATGCCATGGCGCAAGCCAGCGGCAAGCCGAGCGCGCTCGTGGATTGGAACAACAATTACGGCACCGATCCGGACAAGGGCGTTATCTTCCATTGCTCGAATCTCCCGAAAGATTTGTTCGTGGCGAAAGGCGCGGACGCACCGGTCATGGATTTTCAGGAGATCATCGCCGGTACGGTCGGCAAGGAAAACACCTACGGCACGGTGGTCGGCCGCCTCGCCGAGTCGCCGCTTACCTACCTCCGCGTCAGCACGGATGATTCCGCCGGCCGGGTGCGCGCTTACATCGGCGAGGGCGAACTCACGGATGATCCGCTGAAAACCTTCGGTGGTTACGGCGTGGTCAAGGTGCGCGATTTCCAGAAGCTGCTGCGCTACATCTGCGACAACGGCTTCGAGCATCATGTGGCAGTGAACCCCACGCGCATCGCCACCGGCACGCGCGAGGCTCTCAGCAAATATCTCGGCTGGGATGTTTATCTCCACCAATAACCGCGCCAGGCGCGTTTTCCCAAAATGAACCATCCACTCCGGCTCCACTGGCTCCGGACAGCTTTGACTTGGGCAATCCTCGCCCAGTCATTTGCCGTCGGCTGGGCTGCGCGCAAACCGGCGGCCCCGCCGAACGTCGTCTTCCTGCTGGCCGACGATCTCGGCTACATGGATATCGGCGCCAACAACCCGAAGTCCTTTTACGAAACGCCGAACATTGATGGCCTTGCGCGGAGCGGGATGCGCTTCACTGCGGGCTACTCGGCGTGCTGCGTATGTTCCCCCACGCGCGCGAGCATCATGACCGGCAAGTATCCGCCGCGCGTCGGCATCACGGATTACATTGGGCGCAATCGGCCGGACAAGCTGCTGCCCGCGCCCAACGGTGATCATCTCGCGTTGGAAGAAATCACCATTGCGGAGCGCATGCGTGACGCCGGCTACACGAACTTCTTCGCCGGGAAGTGGCATCTCGGCGCCGGCCAATATGGACCGGGAGCGCAAGGCTTCGCGCCTGACCTTGTCGGACCAAGCCAGTTCTTTTATCCGAAGACCGACCTCCCGCCGCCGGACAAAATGAACGATGGCAAAACCACGGACCGCATCGCGGACGAGGCGATTCGTTTCATTGACGCGAACAAGGACAAGCCGTTTTTCGCCTACCTGCCCTTTCAGGCCGTCCACATTCCCATTTCCGCGCGGCCCGATCTGGTTGCGAAATACGAACGGAAAAGCGCATCCGCACCCGCGAACCAATGGGGTCACGAACGCAACAGCGACATCCGCCTCGTGCAAAATCACGCCGCCTACGGCGCGATGCTGGAGCAATTGGACCAGGCCATCGGTCGCGTGCTGGCCGCGCTGGAGCGGAACGGTTTGAGCGAACGCACGATTGTCATTTTCACTTCCGACAACGGTGGCCTCGCCACAGCTGAAGGCCATCCGACTTCGAACTTGCCGTTGCGCTGCGGCAAAGGCTGGGCCTACGAAGGCGGCGTGCGCGTGGCGTGGATTGTTCGCGCGCCCGGCGTCACCAAGCCCGGGTCGCTTTGCGATTCACCCGTCATCAGCACGGACTTCTATGCAACGCTGCTGGATCTCACAGGCCAATCGACGAAGCTCGCTCCGAAAGATAGCTTCAGTTTCAAACGCCTGCTCGCGGGCGGCAAGGCCAGTCGCGCCCCGCTCTTCTGGCATTATCCGCACTATGGCAATCAAGGTGGCGCACCTTACGGAGCGGTGCGCGATGGTGATTGGAAATTGATCGAGTGGTACGAAGACGGAAAACTCGAACTGTTCAATCTGCGCGACGACCTCGGCGAACGGAACAATCTCGCGGGTAAGGAAACAAAGATCGCCGCCAAGTTGCTGGCGAAACTGAAAGCCTGGCGCACCGACGTGAAGGCACTGATGCCCACGCCAAATCCCAATCCGCCACCGACGTATTACACCCGCGCCAAGCAATGATGCATTTGCGATCGGATTCTGTTTGCTCGGTCCACCCTCACCCCAGCCCTCTCCCGCTGGGAGAGGGAGAATTCTTCGCCGGCGGTTCCGCGAACCAACGGCTGGATTCACGAGAAGGTTTTTCGCCTATTGGAAAACGGCGATGCGCTGTTTCCTCTCCCAGGGTGAGAGGGCTGGAGCGAGGGAGAACGCAACGCTCAACAACCAACATTTAGATTTATGCCCACCCAATACACCATCGGACTCGACTACGGCACAAACTCCGTCCGCTGCCTCATCGTCAACGCCGCCAACGGCGCGGAGATCGCCGCCGCGGTCTGGACTTACTCGCAAGGGACGCAAGGCGTCATTCTCGCGCGCGATCCGAATCTCGCGCGGCAGCATCCCGCGGATTACGTCAAGGGCGCGGAGATCACCATCAAGCAAGCCCTCGCCGCCGCGAAGCGAGTGGTGAAAAGCTTCAAAGCCGAGCAAGTTATTGGCATCGGCGTGGACACGACGGGCAGCACGCCGCTCCCGCTGGATGCCAAAGGCCAGCCGCTTGCTTTCCAGAAAAAATTTACCAAGAACCCCGCGGCCATGGCCTGGCTTTGGAAGGATCACACGAGCATCACCGAAGCCGCCGAGATTACCGCTCTGGCCCAGAAGTTGCGCCCACAGTTTCTCGCCAAGTGCGGCGGCACTTATTCCAGCGAATGGTTCTGGAGCAAGATTCTCCACTGCCTGCGTACGGCACCGGCGGTGTTTGATGCGGCGCACACCTGGATTGAGTGCTCCGATTGGGTGCCGGCCATGCTCACCGGCACGGAAGGACCGGACAAAATCATCGCGGGCGTTTGCGCCTCCGGCCACAAGGCGATGTGGAATGTAAACTGGGGCGGCTACCCCGACACCGAATTCCTGTCCCAGCTCGACCCCAAACTCGGCGCGCTCCGCACGCGGCTCACAGATCGCGTTTATTCCATTGACCGTGCCGTGGGCGGACTCACGGCGGAGTGGGCGAAGAAGACCGGTTTGACCGCTGGCATTCCGGTCGCCGTTGGCGCGTTCGACGCCCATCTCGGCGCGGTTGGCTCCGGCATCGCGCCGGGCGTTTTGGTGAAGATTATCGGCACCAGCACGTGTGACATCGCGATCTCGCCCAACAGCCAACCGCTCG
>CAYWCK010000116.1:0-13015 GCA_964456685.1 uncultured Bifidobacteriaceae bacterium
CCGTTACTCGCGTCCTGCATTCAAAAGAGCCGCGTGTTTTTCAGCAAACTGCTAGACAGCAATGCCAACTGGTCTGCTATCTCATCGCTTAGATATACACTCTGATGACCCACTTTATCCCAAGATTCTTGTTTGGCGCGAAATCGCTCGAAAGCCGTTCGCAACTTATCCGGCGCACCAAGTTTCAGAGCAGCTTCGCCGAACATCGCTGCCAGACTCGCGTCAATCCTTGCGAGGCGAGTAACGGTAAACTCCAATCGCCATCCCAAATATAAGGCGGCAACCATACAAGTTCCGCCGATGATGAATCGAGCTACAAGCTGGAGATAAGTCTCTGCCAAGATCCAAGCGACCAAAGCACCTGTAAGGAAAAATATTTCGGCTAGCCATCGCAGTTTGTTGATCTGATGAGTTTTCATGACGTGTGAAGCGGCCTAACATTGAGGTAGGTCTACAAATTTGCTGCCTATCATGTTCATGAGTTGAACGCTGCGCTTGCGGCAAGTGTTTGTCGAGCGTGTTTTGGCGCAGTTGGCTCGGGGGTAGGGCCGCACTCCATGCGCACAGAGCTTCTCCCTGTCTTCCACGCTACAGCGGCTTCATAAATTCTGTAGCCGCAGTTTTTCTCTACCGCCGCATTCTCCCTCACCCTGACCCTCTCCCGCTGGGAGAGGGAACAGCATTTAGCCAACTCCGGGTGCACGCCAGGTTGTCCGGCGATTCCAGCCGCAGGTCATTGAATGAGGCGGCGAACGATTCTCCCTCTCCCAGCGGGAGAGGGCCGGGGTGAGGGAGAATCATCCCCATTCGCCACACGGCTAAACTTTAACCTGAACCGCGCTAAAGGGGGAACGGACTGGGAGAGGAGGCGCACCAGTTCATGAGGAAAAAGTGCGATTGGGAATTACCTGCGGGGAAAGCCTGCTTCCATTCCCCGTCATCATCGTAATCTACGAGGGAGATTAGGATTAAGATGACGATTAAGATTAAGAGGCGGCCGTGACGGGCGAGAGAACGGGCTCAACCCAGATGAGTTGGGCGAGTTGCTGGCTGAGGGCTAGGCGGGAATTGCAAACCTGACAGATGAAGTTCGTGCGATTGGTCACAAGTCGGATGACTTGATCCTCGCAGAGGCCGATCTCGCGCAGGCGTTCCTGCATCGCCGGCTCGGCGCTCAGTTTGCGGATGCGCACCGCCACGCCCGTGCGGACACAGGTCAGCGGGCACGCTTCGCAGCGGGCTTCGCCTGGTTGGCTCGATCCATTCTCGTTCATTGCTGGTGAAAGTCTCGGCTCACCCGCCCAAGCCAGCTACCCTGAAATTGACCAGGACTGTGCATATCTTGGCAGGGCGGCGGCGGCTTCAATCAATTTCCGTGAGAGAAACAAAATCAAGCGCCAGCGCTTTCGCGCAGTGGCGCTTGATGTTTGGTTGAGGACTGGAAATCTTGGGCCTTCACCTCGCCCAGCCACTGGCTGGGCCGACCCCGAGAGCAAGGCGTCGCAGTGCCATTATTGAACGAGTCGGAAGAATTTGCTCGTGGCGCCTGCGGGAACGGTCACCGAGTTGTTCGTGACGCCGGCAACAGGCTTCCATTGGGGCGCGGCCAGGGCGTCGGTTTGTTCCAGCGCGTAGCCCACAAAGTTCGATGGCCAGGACACGGCTGCATTGCCGCCGCTGGCTTGGATGGTCAGGGCCGGTTTGGGCGCGAAGCTGCGCACGAAAATGCCGTCGGCACTCGGGCCGCCGAGGGCAGCCGCGTCCGCCGCACTCAGGGCGCGATCCGTGAAGGCGACGCTGCTGAGGTAAAGTTCATGCGTGTAAACGCCCGACGAATCGCCCTCGTTAAAGAGCAGCAAGTCCGCGCCGGAATCCTGGTTGGAGAAGAGCGCCCATCGGCCGCCCAATCCCGTGGCCGCCCGCGATTTAACATTTGTGCCGTTGACGTAATATGTCAGTGAGTTGGCTTTCAAGTCGGCCACGAAGGCGACGCGATACCAGGTGTCGGGAGTGAGCGTGCCCGCGCTGGAGTAGCCGCCACCGCCAATTCCGATCTCGCCGTCGCCGTAAAGGTAGAAGTCCGCGTCGGAAAAGTTGTATGGGTCCGTGTTGAAGAAGGGGACCATGTAATCCAACGGCCAGGGACTGGGAACCAGAACGTCGAAGACAACGGTGTAGCGGTTGATCAGCGAGTTGGTGCCGACATTGGGGCCGCTGTTGCTATATTCCAGCTGGTAACCGTCAGTGTCGCTGGTGAAGCCGGGCACGTGCATATATTTCGCCGGGTTGCCCCCGATATGCGGAACGGAGCCGCCATCAGTTGTGCCAAAGGTCGTGCCCGCCGGTCCCGAAACGTAATTCATCGTCCCATTGCCGAGTGCCGGTGCAAGGTCGCCGGAGGTAAAGCGCCATTCGTAGCTGGTATAGTTCTGCACGGTGAAATTCACCTGGTTGGTGTAGCTGGCAGGCGATCCGGCGTTGTCGTCAAAGGTGAGGGTGTAGTTGTGGGTTGACCCACTGCGCAGAAGACCCCCAGCGGCAAAGCTCACCGTGGTGACCGCACCGACTTTGACCACGGACGGATTAAGGGGCATGCCATCCAGCTTGAGTTGGACGCTGCTGGGAACGAGTTGGGAGACCGAGCCGTCGAGGATCTGGGCTTGATAGGCGAAGACGGGCGCAGTGTTGGTTTCTCCGTTGACGAGCGACTGGGAGGTGATGACCGGATTGTCGTTGAAATTGAGCGGCGTCGGCTCAGCTGCTCCGCCGATCCAGCCGCCCATGGCGGCAACTTCCTCGTTGGTCAGAGCGCGATTCCAGGTTGCGACGGTGCCGACGAGAATCCAAGCATCCTCCCAGTTGTCGTCGGCAAACAGATGGATTCGATCTGGGTACAAGGAAAACCGCCCATCCACTGGTTGGCCGGCGCCGTCGAGCATCAAAGTGCCATCCACAAAAACGCGGAAGAAACTACCGTTGGCGACGGACAGGACGATACGGTGCCACTTGGTCGCGTCGAAAGTACTGGCGGAATAGCCAACATCGCCTACCCCGATGGTGGCGGCGGTTTGGGTGGAGGCGTTGATCCAAAGATCTGCGTCGTTGTCGCGCCCGTTCAACGCGGTCTGGTAAAGGCTGTTCCAGTTTTGATCGGGCTTCACGTCCCAGGCAATGGTGTACTCATTTACGTAACTCCCGCCACCGTTGGCCGCGAAGGCAGGATTTACCGTCAGGTATTCATTGCTTTGATCCTGAACGATACCGCCGTCGCTCAGCCCGGGATCGATGACCGTCCACGGTCCGGTCAGCCAAGCGGCGTTGCCGGCGACACTGTTGGTGGCGTCGAAGCCAACGGTTGCCTTGAGTTTGTCGGCGCTGTTTTGAAAGCGCCACAGTCCGGTCAATCCTGAGGGGACGTTCCCGGCCGGCAGGTTGATCGCCAACAGTATGGCCAAGGAGGCGAGAATGGATTTTTTCATAATTGTTTCGGGTTGGGTATTCTCAGGTTGAGGTTAAGAGTCGAAAAAGCTGCAGCGGAGCAAGCGACGCCACTGGCTTGGTCAAATTCATTGCCATTGTTTTTTCGCGGTTTCGGAGTCTTTAGGTTTTGTGATTCGTTTTGCAACGGCATGGGTAACACCTGGAGCAATCATATCGGGCCTGTCTTGGTCGCTCCCCACATCATGAGGTCCTTTGCGCGGGGCGAGATCATGGCATTCTTGAGTTGGTCACCGCATTTGCCGCAAACGCTGGCGCCCTGTGGGCCTGAAACCTTTGGGCGAATCGTCATGTGCCGATCCTTTTCACACCAATAGCCGATCACATCCACCAAGCCTTCTTCTGCGCACTTGGGGCACTTCGATTCGAGGAAAACTTTTGGTCCGGTGAAAAACTTGGCCGCACACTTCTGGCACTGGTAACCGTGGGCATCCGTTTCGATGGCCACTTGGGCAGCATTCTTGCCGCAACCGGCCAGACCAAGGCAGGTTGCCAAAATCAGCCCGGCCAGCAGGGCAGGGTTGCCCACTCGACTCACGGCCAACGGCCAAGCCAAAGAAAGTTTTGGATCACGGATCGGCATCAGTTCCAAGATAGATGGTGGTGATATATTTTGAATTGGGACGCGCTGTGGCGAACTCCGCATGGCCATCACAGAAGGAAATGTTCCCGCCATCTGCACCGTGGTTGTCAATCGGGTCAGGAATGTTGCCGCGTGAGTTTAGATAGGCCGAATCGCCATCGAGGAAAAGGATCGCGCGAGTCGGCCCGGCAACCGTGCCCTTGAAGCCTGCGTTATACGGATAGATGGAGCTGAATTGATAGACCCAGGATTGCACGTTGGCAAAAGTCTTGGCGGCCGGCACGGGCGGCTGTTTGCCTTGATCCCCCCACCAGCCAAACAATTCGTAGCTGCTGCCGGGGAGGTAGGTTTTGTTGCCCGCATATTTGAGCAAATCGCGAAGCACCATGGGTCCGCTCGGCGGCGGGTTTGGCACCCAACTGTCGCGCACGAAATTCTGGGTGCTGGGACAGACAAAAGTGTTCATCCCGCCGACGTAAGTCTTGAACAGCCAGGTTTGGTCGTCATCCGACGGATCTTTGGTCGGCGCGAATTGCCCTTTGGCGTTGTCTTCCACGTACAGCAAGCTGGCCAAGGTGAGTTGTTTCTCGTTGTTCAGGCAGGCGATGCGTTTGCCGCGCTCATTCGCCTTGGCAAGCGCCGGCAGCAACATGGCGGCCAGGATCGCGATGATCGCGATCACCACCAGCAACTCAATCAAGGTGAAAGCGCGGACTGAATTTGATTTGATACTATGCACGGAACAAAACTGGTTCTGGCCGTGGTAAAATTACCACGGCAAAACCCGTTCACAACTCACCCATTTTAGGGGGCGTCGAATTGGCTGGTGACAGGGAGATCCTCAGCCCGTGGCGTCGCGACAAACCGGCCAGATGTAACCAACTCCTTTGCGGCATGCTGATGGATCAGCGGGGGAGCAACCTGCGCAACACAGTTCAACCAAATTCAGTTTGATCGTCAGGCTCGAACGGATCGCGCTCTTGCGCGCACCGCACCGGCGAACACCAAGGCCAACAACGCCAGATTCGTTGTGGCCGGCTCCGGCACGGGCAGTATGCTCACGGCATTCGGCCCGCCCAAGGCGAGCAGCTGACCGCTTGTCATGGCTTCATCGACGAATGCCACGCCATTCAGATACAACTCGTGGGTATACTGGCCACTGAGATCCCCTTCGTTGAACAACAGCAGGTCAGGGCCGGCGTCCAGATTGGAATACAAAGACCACCGGCCATCGACGCCATCGCCAGCCCGGCTCGCGACTAGGCTGCCGTTAACGTAGTACGACAACGTGGATGCCGAGGCCACGAAAGCAACGCGATACCAAGTATTCGGGAGCAAAGTGTTCGGCGCGGAGTAACCGCTGCCAATTCCGATTTCTCCATCGCCGTAGAGATAGAAGTCCGCGTCGTTGCCGTTTGCCGGATCGGTGTTGAAAAATGGAACGATGTAATCAATCGGCCATGGACTCGGCACGAGAACATCGTAAAGGACGGTGTAGTTATTTACGTAGGAACCGCCGCCGTTGGGGCCAGTATTGTTGAAAGTGAGGTGATAACCATTGGCCAAATTCGCGAACGCGGGAACGTACATGTAGTTCGCGGCGTTACCGCCGATATTCGGAACGCCACCTCCCGTGGTGCCGAACGATGTCAATGTCCCGCTTTGTGCGTCGGCATACGACATCGAACCATTACCCAAACCTGTCGAAAGACTGCCGCTGTTGAATGTCCATTCGTACGATGCGGCGGCGGCTGGACCAACGACGAGGAGTGTGCCGACTGCTGAGAGACACATCAGGGTCGTCATCGAAGGAGAAGTTTTGGTTGTGCTCATGGTTGGTCGCGGGTTCGGTGTTGGCTGCTGACTTTACCGGTCCAGCCTAGGATTCTTATTTCGTGGCTGGGGACTTGATTAATTGTGACTCATCGTAGGTCCTTTTGAGCCCGTTACCATACCCAGTTCTAGGGAGAATTCGGTTGGGAATGAGTCTTAATAGCCGAGTGGACGTACGCTTAACGGGAGCTGGTTCTGCGGTGTAGCAACGCCATGCATTCCTGCCAGTCCTGCTAAATGGGATCGCGAAAACAGCGGGACATGATTGCAGGTGGCAAGGCTTGAATCCCGCAGCAAAGCCGGTTAGGGGTTTCGTGTGTTCAAGAAACGTCCAAGAAGTCGACGTCGAGTGGCGGCGGAATCTTCCCTGTCTTCCTCGGCCTCGAAAATGGAGGCCGCGTATTGGGAGCGACGTCTCTTCAAGAATACTTTCACCTACCAAGGGCGGCGACGCGAGGTCAACGGCTGGGCGGTCAAACTCCAGTTGTTCGGGAAGCGTAAGACTTTCTCGCTCCATTCCTCCGACCGCAAAGAAGCTGCCCTGGAAGCTTGCCAGATTTACCAAACCGTTCACACGCAAGGTTGGGAAGCTGTTGGGCAGGGCAGGGAACGATCTGGCCTTCGCGGCCTGCTGCTGCCAGAGGCCGACAGCGCGACTGTTGGATTCCGCGGCTTCGACGCGGAGTATTGGCGCCGTCGGCTCATTCATCGTCGTTACCCGGAAAGCAATGATCCCAAAAGTCAGCATGAACTTTCCGTGCGCATCGAACACGCCGGTATCAGCCGTTACTTTCCGCTCAGTACGCACGACGAGTCTCAGGCTGCCGCCAAAGCCCTGAGCATTCACCGTACGGTTCTGGCGGAAGGGTGGGCGGTTGCGAAAGAAAACTTCCCCCGCGAATTGACGTTGGCATTTCGTTGGCTCGATGACCCGCTAGCTTGGACCTACACAACGATTCACAGTTGGATAAGCGGCGACCCGCAGCCTCGAGTGGTCGGGGCCGTCGTTGGATCATCGATCCGGAACGTTGCGATTCTCGAACCCGATGCGGGCATCCGATTTGCATTGGCCGCCTGCGCCAATCGCCAGGAAGGTTTCCAGTGCTGTGGCGTCTTTGCGAATGTGGCAGAGGCCAAGCTTGAAATCATCCGGCGAAAGATCGATCTCCTCCTGATCAATTATTCCCTGCCGGATCAAGCTGGCTCGGTTTGTCTGACGGAATTGCAGCAAGTTTGCCCCGCAGTGATTGGCTTGCTCTACTCCGTGTTTGAGGACAGCGAACAGCTGTTCAAGGCCACACCCGGTGGCGCAGCGGGTTACATGCTTAAACGCACGCCTTTGCATCGCACCCTTGATCCACTCGCTGAAACGACAGGGCTGCTGACACCTGAACTGGTCGCGGCAAAGATTCGCGAATATTTTCAGCGTTTGGTGGCGGCCCTTCCAGCGGGGCCGTCCGCCGTGGACCTGGCTCGGTTGACTCCGCGGGAGCATGAAATTCTCGCGCTGCTCGCGAAAGGCGAACTGGCCAAGGAAATCGCCGACACTCTCGGAATCAGCATCTGGACCGTGCATGGTCACGTGAAGAGCATTTTCGAAAAACTGAATGTCCATTCCCGCACCGAGGCCGTGGTGAAGTTTTTGCAGAAATAGGCTCGCGTGCTCCGACTGATTTGGGTGTCGGGAAATTTGCTTTTCAAGGTCGCTTCCAGCTGGTCCCGGAAGCCCGTTACTTTTCTCGGACCGCTAACGGAACTCAATCGTGCCATTGGCTTCTCGTCCGCAGTGTCATGCAGGTGACACAAAACGCCTGGACTTGGACGCATCTTGGACAGGAATGAGCTTTCTCACGTCGATGAGTGACCAAATTGAGGCCTTGACCGTCGCCAATCTACTCGGCGACGCTGATAGCCGGGTTGAATCAAATGAAAATCGGTGCTTCATGTATCGGGCTGTTCGTCGTGCTGCTAAATGTCGCGTCCCTTCCCGCTGCCAATGAGTCCGAGGCGCTATTCCGGATCCGGCTTGAAGGTGTGAAGTTCGATTATCCGGGTGCAGAGCAGTGGGCGGAGATTGAGCGCCCGGATGGCCGGCGCGTTTGGGTGTTTGCGGTTTACACAGGAAAGGGCGAATGGACTGTTCCTGTGCGCGAGCCTTTAGCCGGAAAATTCCAACTGCTCCGCGTCGAGCGACGGGCCGGGGATAAGCGAACCGACCTGAGCATCGCAAAAGATTCGCCTTTGACGTTGGAATTGAAGCGCGCCGCCAAACCTTTGCCTACCGCACCCCAACAAAAACCTTTGGTCGAAGCGGGCGAGTTCACTACTTTCTTTACTGCGGACGATCCGTGGTGTGTCAACGATCACACGTTCGTTCAGGGCTTGGACAACACTTGGCACCTCTTCGGCATCACCCATCCCAAGCCGTTGGTTTGGGATCGCGACCCGGGCCGGCAACTCGCGCATGCCACCGCCAGGACTTTGCAGCAAACCCCCTGGCAGGCGCTGCCGTTTGCGGTCCAGCGTGATTTGGATAAACATCGCGAATTCGTTTTCTGGGCACCGCATGTGGTCCGCCATCAGAACACTTTTTACATGTTTGTTTGTGTTGGCGATCCCGGCGACCACAGCCGTTATCGCATCCACCTTTTGACCTCGCCGGATCTGAAGGAATGGACTCGCAGCCCGAGCAATCCAATGGTCGCGGACGGATTCGACGCACGTGATCCATTCGTGATGCGAATCGGCGACCGGTGGGTGCTTTATTACACCGCCACCTCAACCCCTGACTGCGGCAATCATATCGTGGCCTGTGTGACGAGCCCGGATTTGATCCATTGGAGCGACCGCAAAGTTGTTTTCACGCATCCGCGCGCCGGCAGTTTCGGCGGGCCGACGGAGTCCCCGTTTGTTGTGCGGCGGGGCGCGCGTTTTTATCTTTTCGTTTGCGATAACGAATGGACCGATGTCTATGTCTCCACAGATCCGTTCCACTGGGATTTCGAGCAGAAGAACACTCGTATTCTCGCGCACGCCGCCGAGATCGTGCGCGACGCGGACGGAAGTTGGTTTATCAGCCACGCCGGCTGGATGAGCGGTCCGTTGCGACTTGCGCCCTTGAAATGGCACGACGGACTGGAAGGTGAACCCACCAACATTCCGCCCGCCGACAAGTAATCACCGGACTGCCTCCCGCATCACCATCGTATGAAATCATCACGCAATGAATCCACTCCCCACGGCAATCCTTGCGATCGCCGTGGCTTCGTAACCTCACTTGCAGCGCTCGGGGCAACGGCCGCCGTGCCCGGAATTGTCATGGCTGCCGGAGGCGCCGATTCCGCTGGCAGTGCTGGTGGTTCAGGTCCGGTGGCTGCCGCTTTGCGCATGGCGAAATTGCGTCCTGAAACCACCCGCCAATTCTCCACTTTCAATCTGGATCGCAAGAGCAAGACGATCCCGATTCCACGCGGCAAGCGCGTCACCATCGGTGAGGTGACCGGCGAAGGATACATTGCTCAATTCTGGCTGACTTTTCCCGGCTGGTTCTGGCAACACTGGAATCCCAAAGCGGCGATTAATCAGTCCATCCTCAAACTGCTCGTGCTGCGCATTTATTTCGACGGGGCCGAACAACCGGCCGTGGCCGCGCCCGTCGGCGATTTTTTTGGCGCCGGGCTGTGCGAAGTCACCAGCTTTGCCTCGCAATATTTTGGGACATCGAGCGGCGGCTTCTTCTGCAAATGGCCAATGCCCTTCCGCAAAAGCTTTCACGTGGAAATCGAGAATCTGGATCCCGAAATCAGCACGGACGTTTTCTGCAACATCCTTTATCAACTCGCGCCGCTGCCGGCCGAGATTGGCTACTTCCATGCCCAGTTCCGCACGGGCTTCAATCCGGGGCCGGCGCCGGTGCAAATTGCCGAGGCCCGCGGGCGCGGTCACTACGCCGGCTGCCAGCTCTACATGCAGGGCGAGGAACGCAATTATCTAAGTTTTCTCGAAGCCCCCGAGTACGTCTATGTGGACACCGATTGGGAAAAGCCACGTTTCGCCGGCACAGGTTTGGAAGATTACTTTCTCGGCGGCTGGTACTTTCGTGAGGGAACCATCGCCGGGCCTTACCACGGCGTAACCATCAAGGACGCGCTCAATGCGAACGTTGCCATGTACCGCATCCATGAAGCCGACGCGATCCACTTCAAGGACCGGCTGAAATTTGCATTTGAGAATCCCTGGACCCCCGACCGGCTCAAGGCATTTTGCTTTTCTTCCGTGGCCTATCTCTATTTGGACAAGCCCGACGGTCAGGGCGCGGCGATTCCCTCCGCGAAAGAACTCATGTGCTGGTATCGCATTCGAAACACGGATCACTTGAGCGTTCCGTAAATCAAACCGGGTGGTATTGCCACCAGCAGTCAAGATTTCGAACTGGCGTCCGCCAGCAGCCGGGTTTATGTAAATGCCCGTGGCCATCGCCAGTCTGAGTAGGCGAGAAAATGGGAAACCGTCCGAGGGGAAGCTCGTGCGTGGAATCCGGTACTGGGCTTTGGCTCTGACAGTGGGCCTGCTGGTGCTGTTGAGTTTTCGTGCGATGGCGCACACTTTGCCCATCAGCTACCTCTTCGTGGTCGCGGATAAAGATTACGTCCATCTCGAACTCAGCTTTAATCCGTTCGAGCTTTCCAGTTTCGCCGAGTATGACACCAATCACGATGCGCGACTCGATGCCGCCGAACTAGCGGCTGTCGAACCGCAACTCTGCCGAAAGTTACTCGATCACCTGACGCTGCGAGTGAATGACGAAGTCGTGGCGACGGAAACCGCCGGCCTCTCGCCGGAAGGCGATACGCACCACGCCACGCTGCGGGCGCATTATCGCGTGGATGCGCGGCACGCGAAGCTCGTGGTGTCCTCGAGTCTCGCGGAGATCACCAGCAGTTCGCACCTGACGCAGTTGAGTTTTCTGCGTGACGGCAAACGTGAGCTGGCGCAACTGGACGCGCAATCCCACACGGCCAGTTTTCTTACGACAAACGCGGCAACTTGTGATCCGAATTTGCCGGGTATTTGTCCCACCTGCGCACCGTCGTCAGGGCGCGACGAATTGCTGGCAATGTCTGTCGGTTTTGGCGTGGTCTTGCTGCTCGGGCTGTACCGGGCCCGTCGCGTGACACGGCAGAAATCTTCAACCGTCACTGCTCCAACCTCTCATCCATTATGAAACGAACCCTTGCCTTGATTGCCGTGCTGCTGACTGTTGGTGTGAGTTTGCGGGCAGCGGAACCGCTTTGGTCCATCGGCAAACCGGATGGCTTGGGGATCGAGTTCGCGCCTGGCTCGCGCGGCGCTTTGACGTTCAACGTCGGGCAAAGCGTGGTGAGCAAAGACTTCGCCGGGCATCAAGACGGTTCGGTGAGTTTCGATGGCAAGACGAACGAGCGGCCGTACACGATTTCTTTTACCTGGCCGCACGGGCCGACTGCGAACTGCGAGCTGGTGCTGGACCTGATCTTCAACACCGGCGGGCCGCAGCAGTTTAAGGTGCAGATCAACGACAGGGTGGGAATTTTTCCAGTGCGGCTTGCGCCCAAACACACGATGTGGGGCGAACAAGGCAACGACATGCTGCTGGCGCATGGTCAAGTGGTCGTGCCCATCCCGGCCGCGTGGCTGAACGCGAAGGAAAACAAACTCGTGCTCGTGCCGCTGGGCCTGGGGAATTTGCAATACGATGGGATTACTACTCACCTAACCGAAAGTCCGCCGAATACGGACGCCAGCCTCGAACCCACGATCTTTTTCCGCAAGTCCGGCGGAAAACTGGTGGAGCTGTGCGACGTCCGGCTGCCTTTCACCAAGAGGTTCGAGCGCGCGGAAGTGAGCGTGACGCTGGGACGACAGGCCTTTCGCGGAATGGTGACGAACAGTTTTGATTTCGGCGTCGCGAGTGTGCCGGTGGAAATTCCCGCGAACATCCCGGCCGGTCGCGCGAAGGTGGAGGTGAAGCTCGACGGGGTGACGACTTCGCAGGAGTGCGATTTAAAACCCGCCAGGCAATGGCGCGTGTTCGTCTGCCCGAAAGTTCACAACGACGTCGGTTACACCGACCTTCAGCCGCACGTGAACGAACTCGACAACCGCAACAGTGATCAGGTGCTGAACATCCTGCGCAATTTCCCGAACTACAAATTCAACTTCGAGACGGCGTGGTTGGTGGACAACTTCCTCGACTGCCGCACGGGGCCGTATCGCAAGGAGTTTCTGGATCGCCTCAAGCAACGCCGAGTCGCCATGAACGCGCTTTATCTCAACCTCATGACCGGCGTGTGCTCCGGTGAGGAATTGTATCGCGCCATGTATTTCACGCATCGTCTGCATCGCGAGAGCGGCGGGAACTTCGATTCCGCCTGCATTACCGACGCGCCGTCGCACAGTTGGTTCTTGCCGACGTTATTCAGCGATGTGGGCGTGAAAGGCTTCTCCAATGGCGCCAATCAAACGCGCGCGCCGATTCTGCATTACAGCGATCTGAACGAAGATTCGCCGTTCTGGTGGGAAGGCATGAATGGCGAACGCATCTTCATGTGGTATGCGCGCAGTTATGTACAACTCAAGCGGCTCGTCGGTCCGGGGTGGGGGCGGGATACGTCGAGCGTCGAGTATCTGCGCCACAGCGTGCCGCAGTTTCTCGTGCGCTACGAACGCGACAGCTACGCGCCGGATGCGGTGATGATTTACGGCGCTTACGTGGACAACGCCGCGATTCCGGACGCGGGTGAGGCTGACACCATCGCCAAGTGGAATGCGGAATACGAGTTTCCCAAACTGATCGTAGCCAGCGACGGTGAATACTTCAGCTACGTGGAGAAACATTTCTCGAAGCAACTGCCGGTGCATCGCGGCGATTGCGGCGCGTATTGGGAAGACGGCGTGGGCTCGACCGCCAAAGCCACGACGCTCAATCGGCAGACGCAGCAAATTCTTCCCGCCGCCGAAACGGCCGCGGCGCTCGCGAGCATTTTCGAACCGAAGAATCGCTATCCCGGCAATGAATTCTGGCACGCCTGGCGCAACGTGATGTTCTACGACGAGCACACC
>CAYWCK010000117.1:0-12900 GCA_964456685.1 uncultured Bifidobacteriaceae bacterium
TTCAGCGGCACGCGCTTTGCACTGAGCGCCCCAGCCATGCGAGTCAAAGACAAATCGAGTGCGTATTATTGTGTTCCCGCTGCATCACCGAGCCAAAAGGGATTCACTTTAATCGAGTTGCTCGTCGTCATCGTTGTGATCGCAATTCTGGCTGGCATGCTCATCCCCGTTCTCGCCAAGGCCAAATTCAAGTCGCAGGGTCTGTTCTGCATGAACAATCATCGCCAGTTGTCGCTCGCCTGGCGGATGTACACGGATGATAGCAACGACAATCTCCCTTACGCGACGGCATCGCCAGGTCCGTTGGCGCCGTATTCCTGGGTGCAAGGAGCTTTGGATTTCAATCCCAACAATCGTTCCAACTGGGATATTGAGGCGGACCTTGTTCGGAGTCCTCTGTGGTCGTACTCGGGAAAAGCGCCAGGCATCTGGAAATGCCCCGCGGACACCAGCAAAGTAACCTTGGCTGATGGCCGGGTAATGCCACGCGTCCGGAGCATGTCCATGAGCATTTGGGTCGGAGGATGGGGACTGGGCAGCGTGTCGGCGGCGCGCTGGAATGCCGGCTGCACCACCGGCGACTGGAAGGTGTATGGCAAATCCTCAGACTTCAATGATCCTGGCCCCGCCCGCACCTGGGTGTTGGTGGATGCGCGCGAAGACCGAATCAACTACGGAAATTTCTTCACGGATATGACTGGCTTCCCAGGCGACACTTCAGCCTGGCGTTTCCATTGGGATTTGCCAGGGAGCTACCACCATCGCGCGGGGGGCTTCTCCTTCGCCGACGGTCACGCCGAAATCAAGAAATGGCTCGACGATCGCACCATGCCGCCCGTCCTGAAAAATGCCGCCCAATTATCCAAGTCTGACGAATTCGTGGATTCTCCCGGCAATCCCGACATCAACTGGATGCAGGAGCGCTCCACGCGCATTAGCAAGTCGCGCTAGGCGACTTGCCCTTTCGCAGTTTCCATCGACCCGCTACCCGCCGCGGCCGAGGAATCAATCCGCTTGCTGCAAGTAACAGGTTACAGTGGCCAGTGGATGGCGTCCCGTTGTCCGTTGGATTCAGATTTCTATTGCTAGGGCGGAATTCTGTGAGAAGGTTCGGCGGTCAACTCTGTGCATATCCCTCCACGAATCGGCGCGAGCAGAATTCTTCCCATGTATCCATCACGTATTTGCGAGCTCCTGCTTGTCAGTTTCATGACGGTCGTTTTCTCGGCTGACGCACAAACCATCCCAAATCCAAGCTTCGAGGCTGACCATTATTTCAGTGGGGTCGGCTACGCGAGTCAGAACGGCGGCGTCATCACTGGCTGGACGATGTCGGACCCGACTCACGTGGGACTGAATGTCGGCGGCACGAATAATCCCGGGTTGCTTGTGGACAACGGCGCGATTCCCAACGGCACCAACGTGGCGTTCATTCAGGGCAACAGCGACAGCATGTCGACCATGCTTTCGACGGTCATTTCCGGACTCACTCCCGGAGTGCAGTATCAAGTCACGTTTCGCGCAAACCGGCGGACGCAATATGCCGCACCGCAAGCCGCCATATCGCTCAATGGCGGCGGTTTCATGCCGGTGGTCTGTGCGCCCGCTGTGGGTGGAGCGAATCCTTATCACCTGAATACTGTGGCGTTCGTTGCGACCAGCAACACGGCCCCGCTGGTCCTGCAAAACAGCGTTGTTGCCAGCACCAATGACGCAACGTTGCTGGTGGACAATTTTTCGATTTCGACTTTGGGCCCGTTGACCGTCACCAGCACGGCGGACTCGGGCGCAGGAACCCTCCGCACCATTCTAACCAGCGCACCCCACGGAGCGGTCGTCACGTTCGCTCCCGGATTGTCGGGTCAAAGCATCGTGCTCACGAGCGGTGAAATTATCTTGAGCAAGTGGGTGACGATTGATGCGTCCTCATTGGCCAACGGAATCCGGATCAATGGCAATGGCACGTCGCGCATTTTCAATGTGAGCGCTGGAACAGGTGCCACAATGAGTGCCCTCACACTCACCAATGGGAGTGCGGCAGATTTTGGGGGTGCCGTTTATTGCGCAGGCAATGCGATGCTGAATCAATGCTCGTTGACCGGTAATACGGCCACGAACTCCTATGGTTGGGGTGGCGCTCTTTTTGTGGAAGCAAACGCGACTGCCAAACTGAACGGCTGCACGTTCAGCGGCAACCGCGCGAACAAAGGAGGAGCCATCGTCAATTATTTCAGCGACTCGCTGACTATGAACCAATGCACCGTGGCTGGAAACACAGCTGCCACGGCGGGTGGTTTGGACAGCTATTATTCTGACTCGGTAGTCATCAATCAGAGCACGATCTGCAGCAACATTGAAAGTTGCTGCGGCGGTACTGCGATCATCAGTTACGACCCGAGCCAGCAACAGAGCGCGACGTTGAACAATTCCATCATTTTCGGATTAACGGGCGATCCGGACGCCGACCTCGTGGGTGCCGGCGTTCCAAATTTGACCGGCCATAATCTGATCGGCGTGGAGCCCAAACTCGCGCCGCTGGGCAACTACGGCGGACGCACCCAAACGATGCCGCCGTTGCCGGGTTCTCCCGCATTCAATGACGCGGATGATTCCATCACCAACACTTTTGCAACCGACCAGCGGGGATTCCCTCGCGCCATCGGTTTTCATGTGGACATCGGCGCGACCGAAGCCACGAATGCTCCGTTCGCGCCGTCTGCCGTTACCACGCCAGGAACGCTCGTCACTTACACCAGCGCGACGTTGAACGGTATTGTCAGTATCGGCGGAACGAACACGAGTTACTATTTCCAATACGGGCTGACGACGAACTATGGCAGTTTTTCCGCGACGAACTCCGCGATCTACAGCGGCAAGGTCGGCACGACGGTCACCGGTCTCGCGCTCACCAACGCGCCCAACAACAATTATCACTACCGCATGGTGGTTTCCAACTCGCAGGGCGTCGGCGCGGGAAATGACATCCTGTTGACGGGCATCGAAACCCGAACGTGGATTCCACTCGCCAATCCGCCACCGGACTCCGTCGGCCACTTGCAATTGTTGTCCGACGGCACGGTGCTCGCCAAACAGGATGCCATTTGGTTTCGGCTCGCCCCCGATTCATCCGGCCATTACGCGAACGGCACATGGACGACTACTGCGGGCATGGCCGACACGCGCACTTATTTTGCATCTCAAGTGTTGCGAGATGGACGGCTGCTGGTTGCAGGCGGCGAATACGGCACCGGCAGCAACACGTGCGAAATCTACAACCCCGTGGCAAACACCTGGACGCAAATTTCAGTCCCGACGAACTTGTCTATCAATATCTCGGACGCCTCCTCAATGCTACTTCCCGACGGACGCGTGTTGGTCGCTCCTGTCGCGCCCGCAACCAACAACCTCACCATGATTTACGATCCAGTCTCAAATACCTGGACCAATGGTGATGCCACACTCGGAGGTCAGAACGAATCGAATTGGGCGGAGTTGCCGGACGGCAGCATTCTGACCATCGACATTCTTTCCACGAACACGGAGCGCTACATTCCGTCTCTCGGCAAGTGGATCAGGGATGCCCCAATTCCCCAATTGCTGTCCAGTCCCTATGGGGCCGAGTTGGGACCGGCCACCATGTTGCCAAACGGCAAAGCAATATTTTTCGGGGATCACGTCAAGAACGCCATCTACACGCCGTCGGGTAACACCAACTTTGGAAGCTGGGTGGCGGCTCCGGACTTTCCGAATGGACAGGGCATGCCTGACGCGCCGTGTGCCATGCTGGTGAACGGAAAAATTCTCTGCGCGACCGCACCCGCCGCGTACGTCGCAAATACCTTCAACACACCGGTCAGCTTTTTTGAATACGATTATGTCAGTAACAAGTTCACCGGCGTCAGCGCGCCCGGCGGCGCCGCCGTTTTTTCAGGATATGCGTATCCCGTGCGCATGTTGGATTTGCCGGACGGCACGGTATTGTGCAACCCCGACGGCGTGAATCTCTACCTATATCAGCCGGGCGGCGTGCCTTTGACGAACGGCCAGCCAAACGTCCAGAGCGTGTCCCAAAACTCCGACGGCAGCCTGCATTTTTCCGGCACAATGTTCAACGGCCTCTCGGTGGGCGCGTCTTACGGCGACGATGAACAGCAGGACAGCAATTTCCCAATCATCCGTTTCACGGACGGCAACGGCGTCGTGCGTTATGGCCGCACTTACAATTGGAGCAGCACCGGCGTCCAGACCGGAACGAATGTCGTGACGACGGAATGCACCCTTCCCGCAGGCGCTTCATTGCAGGATAAAGTTGAAGTGGTCGCCAACGGCATCGCCTCCCCGCAGATTTCGTATCCCATCGCACTCGATAGCCCCGGCCTCACTTGGACCTCGATTGGTAACGTCGTCTGGGGCATTCAAACCAGCGTCACTCACGACGGCGTGGATGCCACCCGCAGCGGCGCAATCAACAACAGCGATGGCAGTGTGCTCACCACCACTGTTTCCGGTCCGGGTGTGTTGACATTCTGGTGGAAGGTTTCGTCCGAAACGAATTTTGATTTTGCTCGCTTCTACCTGGACTCTTTCGAATCCGCGCCGGCCATTTCCGGCGAAGTGAATTGGCAGCAACTCACCTTCAACCTTTCCGCCGGTCCGCACACGCTTGCGTGGGCTTACGTCAAAGACGGCTCGCTCTCGACCGGATCGGATGCGGCATGGCTGGATCAAGTCACGTTTACCCCATCCCTGGTCAGCACCACGAACGACAGCGGACCCGGATCCTTGCGTGAAGTCGTCGCGAATCTGCCGCCGGATTACACCATCACCTTCGGCGCGAA
Source organism: uncultured Bifidobacteriaceae bacterium (assembly GCA_964456685.1). Lineage (GTDB taxonomy): Bacteria > Verrucomicrobiota > Verrucomicrobiia > Limisphaerales > JADLHS01 > CAYWCK01. The sequence goes on from CAYWCK010000117.1 coordinate 4,839, forward strand.
TCTCTCCGGCAAAACCATCGCGCTGACCAACGGCCAGATCACGTTGAGCAACCACATCGCGATGGACGCCTCTGCATTGGCAGGCGGCTTGAAGATTTCCGGTAACAACGCGAGCCGCGTATTTATGATCAACCCCGGCGTGACCAGCGTTCTTTCCGGTCTGACCATCACCGGGGGTAACGGGGCGGGCGCAGCTCCGGTTGCCAATTATGGCGGCGCGATTTTCAATCAGGGAAATCTCACGCTGAGCAACTGTTTCGTCGTCGCGAACAACGGCTTTGTTGGTGGCGGCATTTTCAACAGCCCTGGCAACCGACTCACACTCCACACTTGCACGCTCGCGACCAACTCCGCTTCATTCGGCGGCGCGATTCAGAACGAAGGCGTTTTGCTGGCTGACAACACAACCTTCAACGCCAATTCCGGCGCGAACCAGGGCGGCGCGATTTCCGCTCCGTTTGGGTCGCCGGTCGGTCTGTTGCAGTGCACAGTCGCTGGCAACAACAGTGGCGATGGCGGCGGAGTTCTCGGCGCGAACATCGCCATTACCAACTCCATCGTCGCAGGGAACAGCGCTACTATTAATCCCAACCTGAGCGGCTCATTCATTACTGGCGGCAACAATCTCACCACCGGCAGCCCGCTCCTCGCCGCGCTTGCGAATTACGGTGGCACAACTCCGACGATGCGGCCACTCATCGGCTCGCCAGCGATTGATGCCGGCAATGACGCTTCCGCAGCTGGATTAACATTCGATCAACGTGGGCGCTCGCGCACTTCGGGCAGCCATGTGGACCTGGGCGCCGTGGAGGTCACCACCAATTCAGTTGTCACCACGGTTGCGGATTCCGGCGCCGGTTCGCTGCGTAACATCCTCGCCGATGCTGAACCCGATTACACGATTACCTTTGCGCCTGCTTTGGCTGGCCAGACCATCGGGTTGACCACCGGCTCGATCACATTGGATCGCAACCTGACGATTGACGGCGCTGGCAACACCATTCAAATCAGCGGCAATAACCTCTCGCGCATTTTCTTTGTGAACAGCGGCGTCAGCGCGATGCTCAACCGGCTCACGTTGATGAACGGCCTCGCCAGTCAGGGCGGCGCGATTCAAAACTTGGGCAGCCTGACCCTCAACCAATGCACGTTCGCCGGCAACCAGGATAACTGCGGCTGCGGAATCAACGGCGGCGCCATTCTCAATCGCGGCAGTCTGGTTGCGAACGACAGCACCTTCAGCAGTAATACTGCCAGGTTTGGCGGTGCGATCTTTAATGACTTGAGCAGCACGTTGACCGTCAATCAAAGTACGTTCAGCGGAAATGTCGGGACCAACGGTGGCGGCGCCATCTACAACCTCAATGGCACGCTGACCGTGCGACAAAGTACCGTCGTCGGCAATCAATCGCCCGGGGGCGGCGCGCAAGGTGGTGGCATCAACAACAGCGGCTTCGGATTTTTCCTGACCAACTCCATCGTCTGCCTGAACACCGCGTCAAGCAGTCCTAACATTGCTGGCGTTGTCACGCCGTTCTCCAGTCCCAACAATCTTGTGGACATAAATCCCCTGCTCTCTTCACCCAGCAACAACGGCGGCCCGACGCAGACCATGCCGCCGCTCGCGGGTTCGCCGGCGCTGAATGCCGGCAATGACGCCGTAACCGCGCTCTTCGCCTCGGATCAACGCGGTGCAGGATTCCCGCGCGTGTCCGGCCCGCACGTGGATATCGGCGCCGTGGAATTTCAATACACTGTCACGACGAATTCCCCCTTGCTGACCGGCCTGACGAGACTCGGCAACGGCTCGTTCAAATTCAGCTTCACCAACCTCATCGGCGCGAGCTTCACCGTCTTCGCCAGCACAAACGTGGCACTGCCGTTCAACTCATGGTCCAACCTCGGCCCTGCATTTGAGACACCCGCCAACTCCGGGCAGTACCAATTCACCGACCCGCAGGCAACGAACTTCGCGACCCGCTATTATCGCGTGAAGTCACCATAAGCGAAGTCCCTGCCCAAATAAAAAACGCCACCAATTAAGAATTGGTGGCGCTGTTTTGACGAAGGTTCCGATTCAGGAGTGAGGCACTTTGGAATCAATCTCCTCGCTCCAGGCGGTGATGCCACCTTTGACGCTCTTGAGATATTTGTATCTCTGTTGGCGCAGGAAGTTCAGCGCCTTCAACGAACGCACGCCGGCTTTGCAGTGCAGATAGTATTGCTGGTTCGGATCGAGTTCGGTGAAGCGTTCGTTGATCTGGCTCAACGGCAGCAACGGCACGCCCTCCACTTTCGCGATCTCGTATTCGTCGGCTTGCCCCATGAGATGGCGGCTGCGCCTATCTCACCGGGCGAGCGCACGTCAATGACCTTGATGCCGAGGCTGGGATTATTCAGCGCTTTCTTCATGCCCTGTACGGTGACTTCGTCGGGATTGCCAACGGGCTGGGCGGGCGCGGGTTGGATGCCGCAGAACTGATCGTAGTCAATCAGCTCCTTGATTGTCGGATGATCGCCGCAGAGCAAAGTATGAATTAGGTATTGCACGCCAATTCCAAGCGTATTACCTTCCGCCGCATGAGTACGATTTCGCTCAAACTGCCGGATCGCCTACTGGAGCTGTTGGAAAAAGAATCCCGCACGCGCCGCACGACCAAGTCATCGCTGGTGCGTGAAGCGCTGGAAAAGTCGCTGTCCCCCCGTTCCCGGGGCAGCGAAGCCACCTGTTACGACCTTGCGCGTGATCTGGCTGGCTCAGTGAAAGGCTTGCCGCGTGATCTGGCCACCAATCCAAAGCACATGGACGGTTTTGGCCGGTGAAAGCCGTCACGATTCTCGATACCGGCCCCCTGGTCACCTTCCTCGCTGCTGGACTCAAGCACCACGATTGGGTCTGTGAGCAGTGGCAACGCCTGCATCCGCCCTTCGTTACCTGTGAAGCCGTGTTGACCGAAGCCGCGTTTCTGCTCAAGCGCGAAGGCCGGGAAGCGGATGCGCTGTTTGTTCTCTTGGAACGTGGCGTCTTGCGGATCGGTTTGGAGATTGAAGATCAACTGCCTGACCTGCGGACGTTGATGCGCCGCTATCGGGATCGTCCCATGTCGCTCGCCGATGCCTGCCTCGTCCGCCTGGCGGAACTGCACCCCGGCGGCGTCATCTTCACCCTCGACGCGGACTTCCGCATCTACCGTCGCCACGGCAACAAAGTCATTCCGGTGCTGATGCCGGAGGAATGAAAGAAGCGGGTGCGGGTTGGCTTGCCGCGTGAGATGGCGCTGGGCCTATCTTTACGGGGATGCCGCAGAATGGATCGTAATCAATCAACTCCCGGGCGACTCTGTTCACCACGGAGCGTTTCGCCCTGAACGATTCGGCGGGCTTCCTCAATCTTCGCCGTGAATTCGGCGCGACCTTCCGCCTCCAATCGCTCGAAACGGGCGTCATTGAAAATCTCCGCCTGCACACCACGCGGCTCTTTGCCGAGCGAATCCTTGAGCGCTCCCGCCATCGCGGCAACGAGCCGGTCATGAGTACCGAGCCGCTCGCGCAGGCATTCTGCCGAGCGCGACTCCCAAAACTCGCCTTCGTCGGTCACCTTCACGTCCACGCCAAAGTCGCGCCATAAATCCAGCAGGCTGATGACGCGCCGATGGCACATCAGAAAATGTTCCCAACCGTGTTGCGCCGCATATTGGGTTTTGCACGCGCCAGTCAGCTTCCAGTGCGGGCTGCCGGGATACCGACACAACCCAAACTCTGCCGGTTCTGAACCAGCACCGGGCAACACCATCACGCTCCAACCCGATCTTGCCGGGATGAAATCGCCCGTCGTGTCGCCGTTGGGGAGTTTGCGAAGTTTGATCTCATCCGGCCCGCCGCGTTTTGGCCCAAGCACTCTCTCGCAACCGATTTTCTGGGCAAACGCCTTCGTGCGCGCGGCCAGTTCCTTCACCACGACGTCGGAATGTTTCCGCCGTGTGGAAAGCGTCCAATGGATGGTCAGGCCCATGCGCCGTTTGTAGCAATTGACAGAGGGATGTTCAAGCCCGATGCAGAACGGACATTCATAGTCGTGCTGAAATAGGTTTGAACATTCGATTGATTGCGGGCTAAGTTCCTTTGTGCCGCGTGGAATTCCAGCTTTGGTAAGGCCAGCTTTGCTTGTCTGGGCAAGGGAGCGAGCGGGTTTTTCTCTTGAACAAGCAGCCGAGAAAACCGGCAATGAAATTGAAACGCTCCGTTCTTGGGAAGCAAGTGGTGGCGAGCACCCATCTATCCCTCAATTGCGAAAGTTGGGAGAGGTTTACAAACGCCCGCTGGCCGTTTTCTTCTTGCCGAAGCCGCCGGAAGGATTCGATCCGCAGAGCGAGTTTCGTCGTTTGGCGGGGCTGACGCCGCAGAATGAAACTCCTGAACTTCGACTGGCATTGCGCATGGCGCTCTTTCGGCGGGAGGCCGCGCGAGAAATGTATGCGCAATTGGGAGATAGTGTCCAAACCTGCACAACGGTTGTTCATCCGCATGAGCAGGACGAAACCGTCGGGCAAAGGATTCGCGATCTACTCGGGATTTCTTGGAGAGACCAGTTGGGGTGGGCCGGGCCTTATGCGGCCCTGAACGCTTGGAGAGCAGCAGTGGAGCGACAAGGCATATTGGTATTTCAAACTGGTGATGTTGAACTGAGTGAGATGCGCGGCACCAGCATTCCGCACGGTCCATTGCCGGTAATTCTGCTGAACAATGCCGATGCGCCCCACGGTCGGATCTTCACCTTGCTGCACGAGTTCGCGCATATTCTAATGGCAAATGGCGGACACCAAACCAGCAGCATGGACGGGAAACGAATGCCAGAGGAGCAATTTCTCGAACGCGCCAGCAATCGGTTTGCCGCCGCGGCATTGCTGCCAGCAAAAGAATTCCTTGCTGAGGCACACAATTTCCCCGGTGCTTTAGTTGGTGACGATGACGATCTGCGTCGATTTGCAAACCGCATAAAGGTGAGCCCAGAGGCAATTCTGCGACGGTTATTGTCACTTCAGAAGATTCCCGCATCCGTTTATCGAGTGAAGCGTAAGGGCTGGCAACAAAAGCCTTGGCACTCACCGCCGCAGGCTGCTGGAGGCCCGCCTATTGAAGTTCGTGTTATTTCTTCCGTGGGCCGTCCGTTCGCCTCCTTGGTATTGGAAAGTTACCAGCGAAATGCCGTGAGCAGTTCCGACGTGGTGGACTTTCTCGGAGTCCAGTTGAAGCACCTCACAAAAATCGCGGGGCAATTGATACCCGAACCTGGCGGGGCTTTCGGGTAACCTATGCTCTACAGCGTGGATACAAGTGGCTGGCTCGACGGGTGGCAAAGGCATTACCCGCCTGATGTGTTCCCGTCACTTTGGACAAAGTTGGACGATCTCATTACCGCCGGAGAGATCATCTCCACCGAGGAGGTTTACATCGAGATCGAGCGCAAGGCAGACGAACTTCACACTTGGATGAAGTCGCGAAAAAACATGCTTGTGCCACTGGACGAGCCGGTTCAATTGCACGCCGCAGAACTGCTCGCTGAATTTCCCCGGCTTGTTGACACGTTGAGAGGAAGATCGAAAGCGGACCCATTTGTGATCGCAACAGCCATCCATCGAAGCGCAGTTGTAGTTACAGGCGAACCTTTGACCGGCAAGATGGACAAACCGCGTATTCCCGATGTCTGCCAAGCCAAGAACATCCGCTGCATTAACTTTCTCCAGATGATCCGCGAACTGAAACTAACCTTTTAGTTCTCGGCCTCAATACCTCGGCACTTTCGAATCGATTTCTTCACTCCATGCGGTGATGCCGCCTTTGACGCTCTTGAGATATTTGAAACCCGCTGCCGCAGGAAGTTCAGCGCCTTCAACGAACACACGCCCTTCTATTTTGCACCGTTTTGTTGTAGTAATTGAACAACTGATCGGTGACCGAGACCTCGGGCTATGTCAAGTGCTGTCACGCCATGTTTGTCTTTCAGATTTGGGTCAACTTTCTTAGCAAGCATGGCTTTGACGATCTCAGCATTGCCACCATAAGCGGCATAATACAGTGCAGCTCGGCCCTCCGAGTCTGCGATCTTTGGATCGGCATTGTTCTCTAACAGCAGTCGCGCAACAGCCAGATTTCCATCGCGCGCAGCGATCTGGAGGGCAGTTTCGTCCAACGAGTTCCTCACGTTAACGTCCGCCCGATTGGCCAACAACAATCGCACCATATCCGCTTTGCCGCCACAAATCACGGCAGCATGTAAAGGCGTGCCGAGGTCATCTTTCAGATGGATCAGGCTTGGGTTCGCAATTAACAACTCCTTGACGCGTCTGAGATCACCGTCCTTGAGCGCAGCATGAATTCCCATCTTTGGTATAGTCGCCACCATATTAGTTGCGCCGTTCCGTCTTAGCAGGGCAGCGGTTTCGGGAAAGGCTTTGCCCTTGGGGCTGCGTCTGGCATCAAGGGCCATTCCCAGTGCGGTCGTGCCCCTTTCGTCTCCGAGGTGGACGTTGGCTCTGTTCGCCAATAGAACTGTGACTATGCCTTCGTAACCGTCCCTGGCAGCCAGCATTAGTGGGGTGTAGCCATTTTTTGTTTGGGCGTTCACGTTCGCGCCATTTCTGACCAGGGCAATTACTGCGTTAGTTTGTCCTCGTGAAGCCGCATTGTGCAACGGCGTGGCGAAGTCACGGTCTTTCCTGTTTGGATCTGCCCTATTTGACAACAACGTTTGAATAACAGCGACACGACCTTCGACGGCCGCCTCATGGAGCGGCGTGCGCCCGGAATTGTCAGAAGCATTTGGATTCGCGCCGCTGGCAAGAAGTAATCTTGCAGCGGCATCACATCCTTCATAAGCCGCTTTGTGCAGGGGAGTTCGTCCCACGTTGTTTGTAGTTTCCACAATTGCCCCGTGCGCGATTAGCATTTTTACCGCGCTCACCGCGCCGCTTGCGGATGCTTTGTGTAAGGGGGTATCTCCCCACTCATCCTTGGCCTGTATCCGGGCGCCTTTGCTCAACAGTAAGTCAATGATGTTCGTCCATCCTTCACGAGCAGCGAGGTGAAGCGGGGTTAACGCAGAACCGCGAAGGTTCGTGGAGTTTACTGCCGCCGGTTGCTGTTCAAGGATGAGCTTTATCTTGGCTAAATCTCGATCCAGAACCGCCCTGTAAATGTTCTCTTCGGCAGCGGACGATGAGCAGGAAGCTACAAGAACACCCAAAAAACCTAGGAGGAATCGGTGAGTGAAAACATGCGTGCCCATGCTCGCTATCAAATCACGGCAGCTTCAATACCTCGGCACCTTGGAATCAATCTCCTCGCTCCAGGCGGTGATGCCGCCTTTGACGCTCTTGAGATACTTGAATCCCTGCTGACGTAGGAAGTTCAGCGCCTTCAATGAACGCACGCCGGCTTTGCAGTGGATGTAGTAGCTCTGGTTCGGATCGAGTTCCGTGAAGCGCTCGTTGATCTGGCTCAACGGCAGCAATGGCACGCCCTCGACTTTCGCGATCTCGTATTCGTCGGCTTCGCGCACGTCAATGACCTTGATGCCGAGGCTCGGATGATCGAGCGCCTTCTTCATGTCCTGCACGGTCACTTCGTCGGGGTTCATATCCGGTTTTTCGGGCTCGGGAGCGATGCCGCAAAACATTTCGTAATCAATCAGTTCTTTGATCGTCGGATGGTCACCACAAATCGGGCACGCCGGATCGCGGCGCAACTTGAGTTCGCGGAACTTCATGTCGAGCGCGTTAAACAGGAGCAGCCGACCAACCATTGAGGTCCCTTTGCCAATGGCGAGCTTGAGAATTTCGGTCGCTTGAATGCAGCCGATGATGCCGGGCAACACGCCCAGCACGCCGCCTTCCGCACAACTCGGCACCATGCCGGGCGGCGGCGGTTCGGGATAGAGACAACGATAGCACGGTCCGCCCAGATGCGGCGCGAACACACTGGCCTGGCCTTCGAAGCGGAAGATCGAGCCATAGACGTTCGGCTTCTTGAGCAGCACGCAGGCGTCGTTGGTGAGGTAGCGCGT
>CAYWCK010000118.1:0-12895 GCA_964456685.1 uncultured Bifidobacteriaceae bacterium
CCCCGTTGGGGTTGAAAACGTATTTGGTTTGTCCACCCAGGGTAGCTCGTTCCTCGCAACCCTGGGCTGGAGGATGCAATCCCTTTGGGATTGGCGAAACTCGTGGCGACGTTTCGCGATGGCCTGCGTTGTCTTGTTTTTTGCATTCGGCCGAAATGCTCACGCCGAAAACGTCCCCGCGCTTCACACCAATTTCCACATCACGCTCCCTTCGCAGGCACGCGAGTTTCCCGAGCCGCTGCCAGCGGGCGCACAACCAGGCTTCAAACTGCGCGGCACGAAAGGTTGGGCGTGGACACCGGAGCAATACCTCGCCGAGATTCCGTTCCTCGCGAAGGTGAAGATGAATTTCCTGATGAACTGTTACATCTCGATGTTCGACATCGAGCATCACGAGAAGTGGTATGACGGCGACGCGAACCGTTGGTGGGAAGATCTGCCGCCGGAGAAGAAAGCGGCTTACGAGAAGGTTGTGAAATCGGCGCAGGCGCACGGGCTGCAATTCTGCTTCAGCATGAATCCGAACTTGTTTAGCCGTCGCACGGTGAACGAGGAATCAGGCGAAAGCATCAACGTTCTATTCAAGCATTACGCGTGGATGCAGGGACTCGGCGTGAAGTGGTTCAACCTCGCGATTGATGACGCGACGAATGGAGTCCACGCCGCGTCGCAGGCGAAGGTATGCAATGAGATTTTCCACCGGCTGCGCACCAAAGATTCCGAGGCGCAGATGATTTTCTGTCCGACCTATTACTGGGGCGATGGCACATTGCCGAAACAACAGCCGTATCTGGAGGAACTCGCGCGCGTACTCGATCCGGACATCTACGTGTTTTGGACCGGCGACGCGGTCGTAGGAAAGGTCACGCGTAAGGCGACCGATACGTTTCGCGGCATCGTGAAGCATCGCGTGATTCTGTGGGACAATTATCCGGTCAACGACGGCCATCCGACGATGCATCTCGGCCCGGTGACGGATCGCGACGCGGACATCTGCGAAGTGCTCGATGGCTACGTGGCGAATCCGATGCGCGAGCAAAGCGAAATTAATCGCATCCCGCTCGCGACCTGTGCGGACTATGCCTTCAACCCACGCGGCTACGATCCACAACGCTCCATCGGCCAGGCAATTTTGTTGCAGGCGGAGAAATCGTCGCAGCGCGAGGTGTTGCGTGAACTCGTCGAGGCGTATCCGGGAATGTTGCTGATTCCCGCGTCGCAGAACAAAACCGGTTACAACCCGGTCCGGTCGCAGATGGATCGCATCCTAGCGCTACCGCAACCGAAACAGGCGGCGGTCGCATATCTGGATTCGTTGGAAAAGTTGGCCGCACGGTTCAACAAGGAATTTCCCAAGCGTTACGCCGCAGAGAAGAAATCTTTGGCGGAGGACATTGCGGTAATGAAGCAGAAGTTGGCGAAGCGATCTCCAAAGCAATGAAAGCGTCGGTAACAAGATTGAATTTGGAAAGAGGCTCCGAAAGCAAGAGCCGCCCAGAATTGTCGCGAACCTGCGCCATGGTCCTCCCTCTCCCAGCGGGAGAGGGATTGAGGGTGAGGGAGGAGCGCACCCTGCAAAAGAGTAACTGGCAATTTGGAGCCAGTTGGAGAATCACTGGCACTCTCCCTCACCCCGGCCCTCTCCCGCTGGGAGAGGGGGAAATGTTTGCCACGTGCGGCGGATTCGGCGCCATTAAATAATTTGGTCAGGACAGATGGAATGAATTTTATGAGTGACGGTCTGGCAATTTTTGGCGGAAGCAAAGTGCGGTCGAAACCGTTCACGAGCTGGCCGGTGTTCGGCGACGCGGACGAGCAACGGCTCGTGCGGGCGTTGCGCTCTGGCAAGTGGGGAAAGCTGCACGGCGACGAGGTGGCGGAGTTCGAGCGGCGATTCGCGGCGATGCACGATTGCAAGCACGCCATCGGCGTCGTGAACGGCACGGTGTCGCTGCGCATTGCGCTCATGGCGGCGGGCATCAAGGCGGAGGAGGAAGTCATCGTGCCGCCTTACACGTTCCTTGCAACGGCAACGGCGGTGGTCGAGGCGAACGCTGTGCCGGTGTTTGCCGACGTGGAGTTGGAAACATTCAATCTATGCCCGAAGGCGGTTAAAGCGGCGATCACGCCCAAGACGCGCGCGATTATCCCGGTGCACATGGCCGGTCAGCCGGCGGACATGGATGCGATCATGGCGATTGCGAAGAAACACAATCTCATCGTGATCGAGGACGCCGCGCATGCGCACGCTGCGCTTTACAAGAATCGCGGCGTGGGTTCGGTCGGGCACATGGGCTCGTTCTCGTTCCAATCGAGCAAGAATCTCACGAGCGGCGAAGGCGGCATCATCACGACGAACGACGACAAGCTCGCGGCAGCGTGTCGCTCGATTCACAACTGCGGGCGCGTCGAGGGTGGCGTTTGGTATGAGCACCATGTCATTTCGGCAAACTACCGGCTGGGAGAATTTCAGGGCGCGGTGCTGAATTCGCAATTGGATCGGCTGGAAGAGCAAACCAAGACGCGCGATCGCAACGGCCAATATCTCGCAGCGAAGTTGAGCCAGATTCCCGGCATCCATCCACAACGACGGACGACTGAAACCACGCGCCACAGTTATCACCTGTTCCTGTTCCGCATTGATGCAAAGGCCTTCGGTGCACCGCGCGCAGCGGTTCTCAAAGCGCTGACTGCCGAGGGAATTCCGGTGTCCGGCGGTTACGCGATTCCGCTCTATCGCCAGCCGTTGTTCTTGAACAAAGCGTTTGGCCCGTATCTGCCGAACGCGAGCAAGTCGCTCGATTACGGCAAGGTCAGTTGCCCGAACTGCGAGAAGATTTGCGCCGAGCAGGGCGCGTGGCTGGAGCAAAGCATTTTTCTCGGCACGCCGGCGGACATGGACGACATCGTCCGCGCGTTCGAGAAGGTATATGAGCATCGCGATGCCCTTGGAAAGGCGCAGCTATGAGGGTCGGCACATCACAAATCGACATCACGCCCAAGCCGGGCGTGCAACTCTCCGGTTTTGCCGCGCGCGTACAACCTTCGACCGGCGTGCTCGACCTGCTTTATGCCAAGGCGCTTTATCTCGCGTGCGGCAAGTCTCAATTGCTGTGGATTCACTGCGATCTGATCGGTTTCGATCGTTCCATCGTGCAGGCATTCCGGCGTTGGTCGCAGAAGGAACTCGGGCTGGGTGAAACACAAGTGATGCTGTCCGCGACGCATACTCACGCCGGGCCTTGCACGATTCATCTGCGCGAGGCAGGCGAGTACGACCCGGCCTACGTGGAGTTTTTGATGTCGCGATTGCAGGAGGTCGCGCGTGGTGCTTTGGCAAAGACGGAGCAATGCGAGATGGTGGAGGTTGAAGGTAAATTAAACCTCGCAGTGGACCGCCGCAAGCGGGCGTCGGCGCACACCGATCCGCGCGTGGCGGCGCTGGGGTTCCGTCGCAGCGACGGGACATTTGCCGCCGCGCTGGTGAATTATGCCATGCATCCGGTGGCGCTCGGGCCGAACAATCGCCAGATCAGCGGGGACATTTCCGGTCAAGCGGCGAGCAAGCTTGCCGAAGCACTGCCGGGGAGTCCGGTGGTGCTGATGACGAATGGCGCGTGTGCGAACTTGAATCCGCCAGCCGAGAACGTGCCGTTCGCCCAGATGCAGAAATGGGGCGGACAAATTGCGGATGCGGTTGGCGGTTTGCTCGCGAGCGCCAAGGCGGGCGCCGAGCCGAAGCTGCGAATCGCGACGCGGGTGGTGTCGTTGCCGCTGGAAGTTTTGGATGCCGAAGGGATCAATCGGTTTGCCGACAAGGCGCTGCTCGACGCCGAGCCGCTGGCGGAATGGGGCGAGAAGTATCGGCGCGTGGTCGAGCATTGGCGCAAGACGCTGTTGAAAAATGGCCGTGACCAGGGCAACGGACAGCATGAGGCGGAATTGTTTGGAATTCGGTTGAACGGCGTGATGCTCATCGGCGCGAACGCGGAAGTGTTTTCGGCATTTACCGACATGCTGCGCTGCCAGAGCGACGCGAAGATTTATCTCATCGGCTACGCGAACGGCGATGTGGGTTATCTGCCAACGCGCGCAGCGTACGCGGAGGGCGGCTACGAGGTGGAGGTGGCGCACATGTTCTATGGCGGGTTTCGCCCCCAGGCGGGCGGGTTGGAATTGCTGGCCACAGCGGCGAGTGATTTGGTGAGCGAACTGCAAGGCGACGTGAATTGGGCAAAGTCAGGTGCGGAGGCAAAGCATCCGGCAAAAGCCCGCCCGGCCACGGCGGAGGCGTGAGATCGAATCCTGAGCATGCTGATTTCCCGGCGTAATTTTTCAAAGACCGCCCTGGCACTGGCGGCGGGAGGGATTCTTCCCGATGCGTTTGGAGCGACGGGCGAACAGCAAGAATCCAGCGCTGACAAAGCGACGAAATCAAAACCTCGCTACCGCGCCGTGAGCTGGTGGCTGACGTGGGATGACCTGACGTGGCCGAATCCGGAGTTGAGGGACAAGATCCGCCGCCGGGCGGACAAGTGCGCGGAGAACGGGGTCAATTGCGGCCTGATTTTCGGCGCGCATTTCCGCTGGGATTTCCTGCCGATCTGGGGGCGGTTGCACGATGAGTTGCGATTCATCGCGGATGAGTTGCATCAGCGGAAGATTCTTTTCTTCGATCATCATTCATCGGTGTTGACGCATCGCCCGCGCAATTGTGACGAGGCATTGAACATCTGGCAGAAGAACCGACATCACGTTCCGTTCTACCCGTCCATCGAGGAAGCGGCGACGTGGCGGTTCAACGGTTCGCGGCTGAACGATTGGCGAATGCTCGACGTGGAAACGGGCGCGCCGATCTATCTGCCGGCTTACAACGCCGAGCAGTATTGCATGAACAATCCCGCGTTTCGCGCCGCGTATGGGAAATACATCAAGCAGTTGCACGCTGACACCGGGATGGACGGCTTGATGAGCGACGACAATATCTACTACGCGGACTGGCGGGCCTGTCGCTGCGAGCATTGTCGTAGCCGCTTCAAAAAGGAATACGGCCACACGCTGCCGCCGGTGAGCGACACCGGCTTCTGGGGCAACCGCCAGAGCGAGGCGTTCAAGGACTGGATGGCGATGCGCTTCCGCAGTTCCGGAGATTTTCTCGCGGTCGTGAAAGAGGCTTTGCCAAAGAACTTTCCGTTGGTGACCTGTTGTTCGAGCAGCGACAGCCATTACCTCCCGGCTTTCGGGATGAGCTACGAGGATTTCATTGAGTACTGCAACCATGTGCTGCTCGAAATGGTCGGCTCGACGCCATCGCTCGCGGGAACATGGGATGACCGCATCCCGAGCCAGTTGTTGCACCTCGGGATCGCCCGCGATCACAACGCCCCCTGCTTCGGACTGGGCTATGGATTTTTTCCTGACACAGCGTTCTTCGTCTGGGCCGTGAATAAATTTCTCGGCTCAGATTCCTGGTTCAGCACGCTCAAAGGCCGGCTCAATGCGTCGCCCGCCGAACTCGCGCCGCTGGCTGATGATGCGGAACTCGTCGGCGAAGGCTATCGTTGGGAGCGCGATCACGCGGAGCTTTTCGTGGGTGAAGTGGACACGGACATCGCGGTGCTTTTTTCGCGCGCCACCCGCGATTACTACGGCCAGGTCGCGGGCGATTATTCAGCCGACTACGCGGCAAGCGGCCTTGGCCTGACGCGCGCGGGCCTCACGTGTGAGGTGGTGACGGCGATTCCCGAATTCGGCAAGTGGCGATGCCTGGTGGTCAGCAGCGCGAGTTGTTGGTCCGGCGAAGAAAAGCAAAGGCTCGCAAAGTTCATGGAAGCCGGCGGCACGGTGATCGCGACCGGGCCGGTGGGATTCCACGACGAGCGCGGCCAGCGCGTGGCGAAACCATGGCTGGCTGGGTTCGGCATCGAGGCGGAACTCGCCGAGCCGGCGCGACCGGGCAGTTTTCCACCGTATGAAAATCTCCACGCCCCCGTCGAGCTCGCGCAGTGTCGCGTCAGCGCGGCGGTGCAGCCGATGCGGCGCGACGGCTGGTGGCGCGTCAAGGTGAGCAAAGGTGAGTTGTGGTGGCGACCGGAACGCATCGCCCATAAGCCCAGTGCTGACGCGGTGATCCGAATTCTCGAAGACCGCCCAAGTCGCGCGATTCGCTTGCGGAACTTTCCCGCAGGCTGGCGGTCACGTCAGTTCAGCGCAGGCGAGCGAATTTTAGTTCACGCACTGCCGGCGCAGGTGCAAACGGTGCTGCACCCCACCTTGCGGAATCAAGTGAGCGGCGAGCGAATCGTCGAGAAGCTGGAGTTCACCGCACTGACAACCGCGCTGAACGTGGACGACGCGGGAAAGTTTAGCCGCGTGAAATTGCACAGCCCGGACCTCCAGCAATCGCGGGCTGGGAAACGTGCGGTAGAAAATTCGTGGTCGGTCGAGCTTGCGGGTGTGAGCCGTTACTTCGTGCTGGAGTGCCGGTTGTGATCAACGCCGGCAGTCCTGCGGCAGCCAGTTGCGGTAAACAAATGCGACATCGCCCCGGCCAGGCACAGCAATCGTCCACCACTGGCCGTGAACGCGTCCGTGGATGCCACCGCCAACTCGCTTGAATCAACGAGGCGATGCGCCTAGTCTCAGCGCCAATTATGAAACTTCGTTGCCTTACACAAACGCCGCTGGTCCTTAGCATGGTGCTCCTCTGCAGCTTCGCCGCGTGGTCGGCCCGGGGAGACGATACCCCCAGCCAACTCGCAAGTCAGCCGCAGGGCTGGGAGGATATCATGCCCGCGGCCGACCTGGCTGGCTGGTACCGGGTGCCCGTGCCGCCGGGGGGCCAACTGGGCCGGGCGCAATGGCACGTGGATACGCAAAGCCAGGTTTTGATCTGCGACGGCGATGGCGGTCACGACATGCTGCTCCGGAAGAAGGAAGCCGGCGACGCGATCTTCCATTTTGAATTTCGCTACACGAAGGTCGAAGGCAAGACGGGTTACAACAGCGGCGCCTACGTCCGGAATTCGGAGGACGGATCGATCTGGCATCAGGCGCAATTCGGTGACGCCAAGGATGGCTTTTTGTTCGGCCAGACGGTCGGTGAGAACGGGGAAAAGAAATCGTTCAACCTGAGCAAGAGTGTCACCGAGAAGCGGATCAAACCCGCGGGCGAATGGAACACCATGGAGATCACCGCGCAAGGCAAGGTGCTGACGCTCTGGGTCAACGGCGCGGTGACCTGCCGCTTTGAAAACTGTGGCAAGGCCCAGGGTCAGCTTGGCCTCGAGGGCGAGGGCTATCGGGTGGAATTCCGGAACTTGAAACTGAAGCCGCTGCATTGAGACGCCGGTGAGCAACCGTGGCCCAGCCAGCGGCGGGGAGGACTGGCGGCCGGACGTTCAATCCAAATCGATGAAGCCAACGCCAACCGGGTTCCGCGTTGCCGGAATCCTTCGGACCGTACGGGCCGCCCTGCTGATCGTCGCGGTGGGATTTCACTCTGCGCGCGCGGCGGAAGCGACGCCGACCAGGCCAAATGTGTTGTTCATTGCGGTGGATGATCTGCGTCCCGAACTGGGTTGTTACGGCAAGGATTACATCCACAGCCCGAACATTGATCGCATCGCCAAGGCCGGCCTGGTTTTCGACCGGGCTTACTGCCAACAAGCGGTTTGTTCGCCATCACGATCCAGCCTGATGACAGGCACCCGACCGGACACCACGAAAGTGTGGGATCTGCAAACCCATTTTCGCAAAGCCCTGCCGGACGTGGTCACGCTGGGGCAACACTTCAAGAACCATGGCTATTTCGTTCAAGGGACGGGAAAGATTTTCCATGGCGGATTCGACGACGCAGCGACGTGGTCGGTGCCGTGGTTCACGCCGCAAGGAGCGCCGTACGCACTGCCGGAGAACGTGAAGCTCAACCAGCGGCAATACGAGGGCGAGCCCGACCGGGACGGGACCGGCAAAGGTAAAGCCAAGAAGAAGAAAGGCGCAACCCGGAGCGGACATGACTCCCGCGGCCCGGCGTTCGAAGGAGCGGACGTGCCGGATAATACGTTTCAAGATGGCAAGGTCGCGGAATTCGCCGTCACCCGGCTGCAGGAGCTGAGCCAAAGCACCACGCCATTTTTCCTGGCGGTGG
The DNA here is from genome assembly GCA_964456685.1 of uncultured Bifidobacteriaceae bacterium. GTDB lineage: Bacteria > Verrucomicrobiota > Verrucomicrobiia > Limisphaerales > JADLHS01 > CAYWCK01. The sequence goes on from CAYWCK010000118.1 coordinate 8,150, forward strand.
GCTTCATCCGGCCGCATCTCCCGTTCGTGTCGCCCAAGAAATACTGGGATTTATATGATCCGAAAAAGATTCAACTTGCGCCCAACAAATTCCGGCCGCACGACGCGCCCAGCTACGCGATCCTGCCCGGCGGCGAGATGCGCAGCTACCACGGCATCCCGAACGAATCCATTCCGGACGACCTCGCGCGGCAACTGAAGCATGGTTATTTCGCCTCCGTGAGTTATCTGGATGCACAAGTGGGCAAGCTGCTGGACGAGCTGGATCGCCGGCATTTGCGCACGAACACGATCGTGATTCTGTGGGGCGACCACGGATGGAAACTGGGCGAGCACGATGCCTGGTGCAAACACAGCGCGTGCGAGAACGACGCGAACGCGCCGCTCCTGCTGTCCGTCCCGGGAATGAAGAGCGCCGGCCGCCATTCGCGGGCGCTGGTGGAATTCGTGGATATTTATCCCACCCTGGCGGAACTCGCCGGCCTGCCCCTGCCGAAGCATCTCGAAGGCGTGAGCTTGAAGCCGTTGCTCGACCAGCCGGATCGGCCGTGGAAGACGGCGGCCTTCAGCCAGTATCCGCGACCCGATCAGGGCGGATTAATGGGCTACTCGATGCGCACCGACCGCCATCGGTTCACGGTCTGGGTGGCGCGAAACGATCACACCAAGGTGGAGGCCACCGAGCTTTACGATCACGAAACGGATCCGCAGGAGAACCGGAACATCGCCCAGCGACCGGAAAACGCGGCCCTCGTCAGCCAACTCATGGGGCAATGGAAAGCGGGCTGGCGCGGAGCGCGCCCGGCCGGGACCGGAGAGTGATCGGTCGCCGGCGCCGGACCGCGCAGCTGACAGCTGGGGAAATCCGCACTATTGCGGTTTAATTAAAACTTTAGCCGCCTGGCTGCGGCGCAGCGCTCTCCCTCACCTTTACCCTCTCCCGCTGGGAGAGGGACAGCGATTGGGCAATTTCTCAAAGTTTTGGCGTCAGCGAGCCGCTGGCAGCGATCCATTGACCAGGACGCAGCGAGCCGTTCTCCCTCTCCCGACGGGAGGCCGGGGTGAGAGAGAAACTTCCCTGTGCATTAATCGGCTACAGTTTTATTGAAACCGCGCTAGGATGAGCTTGTGAAGTTTTTGAAGAAACCCAATCGAATCGTGCTCTACAGCCGGCCGATGTGCGGCTGGTGCATCGAGGCGAAGGAATGGCTCGCCGAGCAGGGGCTGGATTTTACGATTCACAATGTCGGCAATGACGCGGCCGCGCGGCAACGCGCGATCACATTAAGCGGCCAAACGCTCGTGCCAGTCATCGAGGTGGACCAACACGTCCTGGGCGATTTTGACGTGGACCAGCTCAAGGTATTCCTAAAACGACACGGATACGCCGAGTGAACGATGGATGAGGCTTGCTCCCGCGATGAAGCGAGAGCAAGCCCGACGATTTTCCCGGCGGCCGATCCTTGAAACCGCCCGCGAAGTGCGCTCAGCGGTTCTTGTCCAGATCCTTGAGCAGCTTCGCCGCACCGTCGCGCGTGGTTTCCGACTTCGATTCCGATTGCAGGCGCGTCGCCATGGCTTGAGCTTCGGCCGGCGCGGATTTCTTGATGCCCGTGGCAATCTTCAGCGCGGCCATTTCAGCTTCCGCACGCACCTCCGTCTCGGCCAGCAACGGCTCGACCAGTTTCAGGGCGGCAACATCGGCCACGTTGGCGAGACCGGAGAGGATGACCTTGCGATCATCCGGCCGCTGGGTCCGGCCGAGCAAATCACGATATGTTTCGACCGCCCGCGCGGCGGGTTCGGTGCCCAGGTCCAGCAAGCGCACGCAACCGCGCAGCGCGAGGAAGCGATGGCTTTCGTCCGAGGTGGTGCGGAACACCTCCAACACCGCGGGCAGCGCCGGCGCTTCCGGCCAGTCCGCAAGCACGCGCACGGCCGCATCCCGGACGGAAGTCTCGGAACTGGCCAGGGCGGATTGCACCGCGCCCAGTGCCGCGGGCGTGGGCACGGCGGCCAGCACGCGGAGCAAAGAACATTTCACCGGCGAACTGGCCGCGGAGAGAGTCGCAATCAATTTGCCGGCGCAACCGGCCTTGTCTTCGAGGCGGGTGCAGGCGGATTCCAGGGCATCCTGCACCACGGAACGCTCGTCGTCCGTGCGGGCCGCGGCGAGCAGATCGGTCAACACGCCCAAGTCCCCCACGCCGACGGTATCCCCCAACGCCTTCACGGCGGCGGTGCGGATGGTGGCATCACCGTCACGGGCCGCGCGGACCAATTCCGGCAAGGCGGCCGTCGTGTGCCGCTGCCCGACGAGTTCCAGCAACCACCGACGGGAACTGCCGCTCGCAGCCGCGAGCCGCGTAGTCAATTGTGCGTCCACCTCCTTGCTCCACCACGAACCGAGCGCGCTCTTCGCCGATTTCGCCACTTCGACATCGTGGTTGGCCAGCAGATCGAGCAGGACCGGAATGCAAGCGGGCTTGCCGTCGCGAATCATGGCTTCGATGGCCAGCAATTGCAGGTTCTTCGCGCCGCCCTGGGCAGTGGCCAACACGACCGGCAGCACGGCGGCATCTGAACGATCGGCGATGGCGAGGAACAACGCTCCCGCCCGCTCCGGCCGCGTCTGCCGCAATTCGGCGGTGAGCGCCTCGGTAATTTTGACACCCTTCAACTCGCGAGCCGTGCGGAGGCCGATGTTCCAAACGCCTTTGTCGGAGGAACGGAGCGACTCGAGCAAGAGCGGTAGCCCTTTGGCCTGACGGGCAAGGATGGCACCCCGCGTTCCTTCAAGCCGGCGCTGCGCCGGAACATCCGCGGCCCGTACCGCGTCATACCAGCGAGCGGCCGAACTGGTCTTTCCGCTGGCGAGCATTTGCTCCGCCGCGAGGACAAGTCCTTGAGCCGCCGCCGAACGGGTGGCGGCACTGCCACCCGTCAATGATTTCGCCAAAGCCCGCGCGGCCGAATCGCCACCAATGCGCCCGAGCGCCAGCGCCGCCGCGCGCGCGACCGCCTCGTCGGACGCCGCCAGAAGCCGGGCGAGTGCGCTCACCGCCCGCGTATCGCGCCGGACGCCGATCGAGTTGATAACGCCGACGAGCAAGCGGCCCTGCAGCCGCGGCAGCGCATCGCGCAAGGCCGCGTCAGCGGCGCGACCGGGCATCGCCTCGAGCGCAATGCGCGCCCAGGAAGCCAGGTGTTCATCGCATAACAAGGCGGCCAGCGCCGGGACGGCGTCGGGCGTGCCGAAGACGGCGAGTTCCTTGCAGGCAATGGCTTTGTCGCCATCCGGCGCGGTCGATTGCAACACGGCGAGGGCCGCGCGGCCCTTGGCAGCGGAAGTTGCGTCCGGCTTGCCGGCCGCAGGAAGATTCAGCGCGCCCAGCAACAACGCCGAGCCGAGAGTGAGCGTAAGTAAATTCAGTTTCATATTCCCTTTAGTCAGTGTGGTGGTGCGGGCGCGATCAGATTTGCCACGGTTCGCGCAGGGCTTCGGAGCGCAGCCGGTTGGCTTCCGCGTCGCCGATGAATTCGCATTTGGCGGGATCAAATTTCACACGCCGACCGAGGAACAAGGCGATGTTGGCGGCGTGGCAGGTGATGTGCGACCAGCAAGCCGTCTCGGCATCGGCGCGCGTGCGGCCACGGGTCCGGACGGCGTTGAGGAAGTCGCGCACGTGGAAGTTGGCCGGATAACCGGAGATGCGCGGGCGCGGGCCGGCGATGAGCGATTTCGGATTCGCGACCATTTCGCCGTTGTCCGCAGTTTCGACCCAACCGGTCTCGCCTTCGTAGCGGACGGGGCATGAACCGAGCGGCAGCCAACCGTCGTTGCGCAGCACGAGCTTCACCCCGTTGGCGTAGCGGGCGTGCAGTTCCTTGCCCTCCGGCCAATACTCCACGGCGGCGGTGTCGTCGGCGCTGTTGGCCCATTGGCAAAGGTCCACGCAGTGCGAGCCCCACTCCAGACAGCCGCCGCCGCCGAACGCGCCGAAAAAGCCGCCGCCTTTTTCAAAATTGAAACCGTCGAGGAGCTTTTTGTTAAACGGCCGCCACGCGGCGGGCCCGAGATACATATCCCAATCCACCTTGTCCTTCTCCGGCGGCTCCTCGGCGGGCAGCCAGCCGCTCATGAGCGTCTTGAGCCCCATGGGATGCGCGTGGAGAGTGTGCAATTTGCCGAGCTGACCGCGCTGGGCGAGTTCGGCGGCCAAACCGAAGTTGGGGAGACTGCGGCGTTGCGTGCCGGCTTGAAACACCCGGCCGGTGCGACGAAAAGCGCGAGCCAGCGCGAGACTTTGCGCGATGTTCTTGGTGCAGGGTTTTTCGCAATAGACGTCCTTGCCCGCCTCGGCCGCGCGAATGGCAGCGGTGGCGTGCCAGTTGGGGCCGGTCGCAATGAGCACGGCGTCAATGTCCGGGCGCGCGAGGAGTTCGTCCATGTCCCGGTACATGGCGCAATCCTGGTTGCCGTATTGGTCATCCGCCTTTTTCTTCACGGCGAGGCGGCGCGTTTCCTTGACGTCGCAGATGGCGACGAATTGCACGCCGGGTTCGTGGACGAAACAATCGAGCACGTAACTGCCGCGATTGCCAATGCCGATGGCGCCGAGCACGATGCGCTCGCTGGGCGCCACCGCCCCATCCCGGCCCAGCGCGCGGGCGGGAATGAAATAAGGCACGGCGAGCAGACCGCCGGCGGCGGCACCGGCGCGTTTCAGGAAGTTGCGGCGACTGA
>CAYWCK010000119.1:0-10095 GCA_964456685.1 uncultured Bifidobacteriaceae bacterium
GTCTCCGGGGTGAGCGTGCCGAGGCAAACGCTGATACCCAGCTTGGTTTCGCGGCGCAACGTTTGGATGAGCGGCAACACCACCTCCCGGATCGCGACCGGATCTTCTCCGGCCTGGATGTTCACGTCGGTCACACTGGCGGGGCGGTGTTCGACTAACAACTCCGCCAGTTGCTCGTGGCGGGCGCGGAACCGATGCAGCGCCCGATTGTCCCGCCGCATGCCGCAATAGGCGCAGTTCTCCCGACAGAAGTTGGAAACTTCCACCACGGCCCGGACAAAGACTTCCCGGCCAAACGTCGCCCGCGTCACGGTGCGCGCCCGCTCGTGCAAGGCGGCCTCATGCGCGCCGTTGAACGTCAGGTCCACCTCCGTGGGTGCGTACTTTTCTGGGCTAAACACAGCAATGTCAAAATGCCGCCACCTCAGCGCTTGCGCAACGCATTTTCGCCAACGTGCAGTTCCGCCGTTGCCCGCCCTGGCTCGGACGATTATAGTCGCAGCATGAAATCACTGAGCTTGGGCGGCCGCGCAGCGTGCGTGCTGGCAATGACACTGGTCTGGACCTGCGCACGGGCCGGAGACGCCACCGCGTTTGATCTGATCAAAGAAGGCAACCGCTACGTGGGCGAAGACAGCAAGGACAAGGTGGTGCAGTTGCGCTCGGAAAAATCCATCGCCACGTTGACGCCGAGCATCTGGTTCGTGGTGTATTACGATCCGGACGCGACCTTCAAGGCGACGGAGGTCAAGTTTGGCGCCGGCAAGAAACTCAAGGTTTCCCGCCCGCTGCGGGTGCTCGAAATGGGCACCCGCGATCACAAGACGCTCGATCGCGCCAAACTCAAGATTGATTCCGACCAGGCCATCAAGATAGCGAGCGCGGAGCCGTTGCTGAAACCCCTGACCTTGAAGGCTACCAAACTCACGCTCCAGCACGGCGACGAAGGCCCGGTTTGGAAAGTCACGCTTTGGGCGGCTAAGTTGAAGAACCCCGCTGCCAACACGGATGTGGGCACCGTTTACATCGCCGCGGACACCGGGAAAGTGATTCGATCGGATCTGCACATCAACCGTGTGGATTGACCCTCCACGCAAAGGCATTCATGGCAAATTGGCAACAGGATTGCGCGGCGTTGATTCCCTGTTTCAACGAGGCGGCCACCATCGGCGCGGTGGTGCGGGCGGTGCGTGAGCAGCTGCCCACGGTTTTCGTGGTGGACGACGGCTCAACTGATGCCACCGCCACCCTCGCGGCGGAGGCCGGGGCGCAAGTCGTGCGCCTGGCTGCGAATCGGGGAAAGGGCGCGGCCTTGCGCGTGGGTTTTCAGCATTTGCGCGATCGCGGTTTCACCTGGGCGCTGACATTGGATGGTGATGGCCAGCACGCGGCGCAGGACATTCCTGTTTTTTTCGGCTGCGCTGAAAGCTCGCGGGCGGCGTTGATCGTTGGCAACCGTTTTGCGCGCGAAGAGCGGATGCCCTGGCTGCGACGCCGCGTGAATCGCTGGATGACCCGCCGGCTCTCGCGACGCGCCCGGCAGCCCTTTGCTGATTCGCAATGCGGATTCCGTCTGGTGAATCTCGCCGCCGGTGCCGAAGTGCCGCTGAGCAGCGAACGTTTCGAGATTGAATCGGAAATGCTCCTCGCCTTCGCCGCCCAGGCCTGGCGGATTGAGTTTGTGCCCATCGAGATCATTTACAAACCGCGCGCCAGCAAGATTCACCCCATCATGGACACGTTGCGCTGGTTCCGCTGGTGGTTCTCGCGGCGTTCGCATCGGCGCGCGTTTGCCCGCACTGTGAACCCACTCGCTGCCGCCCCGGCGCCGCGGTAGTTCTCCCATGGATCAACCACCGGCGACCTCGAATGTGTGCGGCCTCACGCCGCGGCAATGGTTGCAAAAGGCCGCCCTTTTTGGGCTGACGATCGTCCTCTTGAGTTGGTTCTACGCTTGGGCTTCACCTTGGGCTTATCCGAAGGACCGCCCGCTGGGCGCCACGCACGGCGCGTTGCACGGTGTCCTCATGCCGATGGCGTTGCCAAGTTTGTTGACTGGCAACGATGTGGATATCTTCGCCGCGAACAATAACGGACGCCCTTACAAGATCGGATACATCGTCGGCATCAATGTGTGCGGACTGCTGGTTTTTGGATCGCTGTTTTGGAAACCGCGAGCGAAATCCCGACCAGCCACCTGAGCGGCGAAGCCTTCACGCGCGCTACATCCACCACGTGCGGTAAATCTCGATGACGTCGAGCGGCCCACCGGCCCAATACAGATTTGCCGGCAGGGAAAAAGTCCGGCTGGCCCGGTGAAACTTGATTGCCGTCGCTTGCTGCGGTGCGTTGGGATCGTAGGCCGCGAACCGGATTTCGTCCGCCGTCGTCTCCGCCGCGAAGAGAACCATGCCGTGGTTGATCGTGAGTTGGGGGAACCGAACCAGGTGAACAATCGGCGAACCGCCGCGTTGAATTTCGGCCAGCAAACTTGCCGCCGTGCGCTCCTGATGTTCGCGCGAAATGGGAAACACCATCCGCCAATGACTCCGCAACACATACGATTGCCACGCGCCGCCGCAGTTGGCTTTAAGCAAGCCTTCGCAGGCAGCGCTGAACTCCCGCAAGCCGGCGAAACCCGGAATCATTATTTGCCCGGCCGGCGGGCAGGGGACGCGCGGATTGCGCGCCATGACTGCGCGGATTGCCCGGCGATACGCTTCCGCGTCCGGGAACTGCGGCTGGGTTTTCTCGAAGCGCGCGTGGAACAGGAATTGTCGCGCGGCGCGCGTCAGCACGAAACAGCGATGCGCGTAGCTTGGTGCTGGGTCGCGTTTGGAAAACCTGGTTTTGCCGGTGGCGGGATCGAAGTCGTACGCCCAATGCAGTTCGTTGGCGAAGGCAAAGGTATCGCGCTCAAACACGAACCGGCGCGGAGCCGGCGCGGTGTCGGTGTTGGCGGTAGCGTGCTCTTCGATTCTCGGCTTCACGAATTGAAACTTGCGCTGCAAGTTACGGATGCCCTAACAAGCTGACAATGCTTTACGAACTCTGGCGCCAGGTTGCCACCGATCGCCACCATCAATTCGCCTTGCACGATGCCGCAACGGGTCGCCGCTGGACCTTTGGCGAGTTGTTTGCCGCCGGCGAAAGCGCTCCGGTAAACCCGGCCGCACATTCTCACGGCATGGTGTTTCCCCAAGGCCATGCGCCGGAGTTCCTCTTCACGCTGCTCGGCGGCTGGCGCGAAGGCAGGATTGTTTGCCCGCTCGAAGCCGGACAGTTGCCGCCGACGCTGCCGCCACCGCCGGCGCCGTGCGTGCATTTGAAAATGACTTCCGCCACGACCGGCGCCGCGCGCGTGGTCGCCTTCACCGCGGAACAACTGGCGGCCGACGCGGCGAATATCGTCGCCACGATGGGCTTGCGCGCGGAGTGGCCCAACCTCGGCGTGATTTCGATGGCGCACTCGTACGGCTTCTCGAATCTGGTGCTCCCGTTGTTGCTGCACGGCATTCCGTTGGTGCTCTGTCCGGCCCCCTTGCCGGAAAGTGTTCGCCGCGCCGCCACCGGATTTGCCGCCCTGACGCTTCCGGCCGTGCCGGCGATGTGGCGCGCGTGGTTCGACGCCCAATCAATTCCGGCCAACGTTCAGCTGGCCATCTCCGCGGGTGCGCCGCTTCTCGCTGCGTTTGAGCAGGAGGTTTTTGCCCGGCGCGCGTTGAAGCTTCACAACTTTTACGGCGCCTCGGAGTGTGGCGGCATCGCCTACGACGCCAGTGAAACTCCGCGCAAACACGACGCCTTCATCGGCGCGCCGATGCGGGGCGTGTCGCTTTCCCTGAACCAGGATGGCCGCCTGGAAGTCCGGAGTCGCGCCGTCGCCGAAACGTATTGGCCGGAGCCATCCACGGACCTTGGCAGCGGCGTCTTTCGCACCGGCGACCTGGCCGAGCTGGCCGACGAAAAAGTCTTTCTGCGCGGCCGGGTGGGCGACCTCATCAATGTGGCTGGTCGCAAAGTCTGGCCTTCGATCATCGAAGCGGAGATCGCACGGCATCCGGACGTGGACGCCTGCCTCGTCTTCAGCACACCGGAACCGAAAGGCGACCGCAATGAGCTGATCGTGGCGTGCATCGTGGCGAAGGCTGCGCTGACCGGCGATGCGTTGCGAACGTTCCTGCTCGATAAGATGCCCGCCTGGCAGATTCCGCGGGCGTGGCTGTTTGTGGAATCGCTGACGGGAAATCAGCTGGGAAAAATCTCGCGGATGGAATGGCGGCGGAAATTTCAGGACGAATATCACGCCAAATGGAAGTCGGGCGAACGGCTCGACTGAAGATCCTAACTCGCGCCGCCACTCAAGGTCAGCTCAGCGGTGAGCGCCACGTTGCCCGCTACCAAAGCTTGCGTTTGCGCCTGAATCAAATTCCCCAGCCGGCCGTTGATGCGGGCGGTTAATTGGACGACTTCGCCGGGTTTGGCCGTGCCCAGGATTTTCACCTGGCGCAGCGCGGTCAGTTTCAAACCGAGCATGGGAGCGATGGCCGGATCGCTCTGGGCCACCACGCCGGCGAGTTGGGCCGCCGCCTCGACCAGCAGCACTCCCGGCATAAGCGGATCCCCCGGGAAATGGCCGCGCAGAAACGGCTCGTCGCCGCGCACGCGATACTCGCCGACGCCCGCCTTGCCGGGATCGAGGCTGAGCAGCCGATCCACGAACCGGAATTCCGGTCCGTGGGGCAGGTGCGCCAGCGCGCGCTGTAATTCCTCCGGATTCATTTCCCCATTGGCTCGGTGATTTTAAAACCGGGTTCGGGTTGCCACGTGAACAAACCGGCATCCAGCTTCGGATTCAACACGCCGTTGGTGTAGTCGTTCCGCATGCTCGAACCGTCGGCAAAAATCATCTCATTGCTCGTGAGTGAGAAATCATTCGTCGCCAAGCCGATGCGGATTTCCTTGATCAGCTTTCGCGCGAAAGCGCTGACCGGTTGCATGCCCAACAGCCACGAACCGTTCGTCTCGGTGATTGACAGCACTCGGAAGCGCGCGTCGAACTCGGCGCGATTGCGCGGGAAACCGGCGTCGAGCAGCGAAAGCATGTCGCGCCACTCGCCCGGAGCTTTCTCGCCCATCGGATATCGCTCGGCGCGCTTGAGCAGCGGGTAAATCACGAACATTTCATCCGCCGCCCGCAGTGCAATAGTTCGCGCGGGCTTGCCGAGTTCCCAACGAAACTTGTTCGGCACCGCAAAGGAGAGGTGGCCGGCGGTGACCAGCGGTTGCGTGAGCGTCTTGAGCGCGCGGGTCTGGGTGAAATCGGCGGACCAGGTTTGCAGATTGGTTTGCGAGTTGAACCAGGCGGCGAGAACGGAATTGGTGTCCGCTGCAAATGTTGATGCCATCGAAGCAGCCAGCAGCAGCAGGCAGAGTCTTAATCCTAATCTTACTCTTAATCGTAATCCGACGGGGGCGAGAGTAAGATTATGATTACGATTAAGATTAAGAGCTTTATGACTTAGCGCGGCCATATCGGAACAAAATGATACCACTGCTCGGGATGCTGGCGGATCGCCGGCTCGAACGCACGTAGGATTTCCTGCGTCAGCCCGATGCGCGCGTCGCGACTCCCGATGGTCGCGCGGTCGTAGGGAATTTCCGGCATGATCGTGGCGCTGTAGCCAGTTGCGTTGCGCACGATGACGCCGGGCACGATCGCGCAACCGGATGCGCGCGCCAGTTCTGCCGCCGCAATGGAGGCCTTGAGCCGTTGCCCGAAGAGCTGCACATCGACGCCGGTGGCCGCGGGCGGACGATCCACCAACAAGGCCACGGTGGCGCCGGCTTGCAGGCGTTTGATGATCTCGATGGAAGCGAAGGGATTTTCCCCCACCACCAGCGTCTCCACTCCGCGGCGCGCGCGCGAAGCCTGGCGCATTTCGGTGAGGCGCGCATCGGGTTCAGCCTGCGTCAACACCAGCAACGGCACTTCGTGCTTCACGAAAAACACCGCGCCGAGTTCCCAGTTGCCGAGGTGCGGCGTGACGATGAGGACGCCCCGGCCGCGCGCGTGCGGCGTCGCAAAATTTTCCCAGCCCTGCCAGTCGGTTTTCTGCCCGATCACATCCGCGCCGGCTTCGTAGCGCCACAAATGCACCAGCTTGAGGCAAAATTCTGAAAACAGCCGGCGCGTTGCCCGGGCGGCGGCGCGGCGATCGCCGTGGAAGACGGGCAGGAGATTCTGCCGCACGGTTTCGCGGCGATGGCTGGCTACGGACCAATAGATCAACGCAGCGCTGCGCGCGATGGCCGCGGATAATTGAGGCGGCAAAGCGCGCGCCAGCAACAAGCCGGCTTGCCAGAGTCGGGCGCCGTAGAGTGAAGAGGGCTTGGTCAGCACTGCGGCATGACCGCGCCCAGCCAGCATTTTCCACCAACCGGGCAGGAGATAAATCGCGATGAGCATGTTGGCGGCGATGCCCACGGCGCAGACCTGACCGAGGCCGGCCATGCCCGCGTTGCTGGAAAAACCCAGCGTGCCGAAGCCGGCGATGGCCGTGCCGCCACACAGCAACAGCGCGCGCCCGACCGATTGGTGCGCGATGCCCAGATCGCCATTGTGGCGACGCAGGGCGAGTTGCATGAACAGGCTGTAATCCACGCCGGTGCCGAGAATGAGCGGCAGCGCCATCAAGTTGAGCAGATTCCAAGACCAGCTGGCGACGCTCATGGTCGCGAGCAAAACCAGTGCGCTGAGCGCGAGCACGGCGAGGCTGAGCAGGATTTCAGCGGGACGGCGGAAAGCCAGCCCGAGCGAGAGCAAAACCAGTCCGACCATCGGCAACACGAGTTTCCACAAGTTCGCTTGCACGACGGCGAGCACATTGCTGCCGAGCAATTCCCACGAAGCGAGCCACACGCCCTCGGCGGGAAGCTGGCGATTCAATTCCGCCAGCGCCGCCGCGTTCACGCCATTTGTCGGCGGGAACAGAAAGCCCACGGCGAACTGGTTGGTGGCTTCGCGCACGGCCAGCTTGTCCAGAATCCAGGAACACACCGGGTTGGTGGGCCAGAAAGTTGCGCTGCTCGTTGCGGCACGCGACCACGTGTCCAGAAGCTGGTCGGTGAGGCCGAGCGCCTCGGTGGAGAACCCACCCGCTAGTGCCGCTTGATGAAAGCTCGCGCGGCGGGCGATCAACGCGTTTGCGCTGGCGCGGTTGGCATTTTGATTTTCCGGCCGCGGCCAAAGTTCGGCCGGGAGATTGAAACTGCTCAATGCTCCGTTCTTCACCGCGTTGGTCAGTGCGGCGTGCGCGGCGTCGAGTCGCTTGGCGACGGCGGCTTCATCCCTTCCTCCAATCACCAGCCACCATGGGTCGCGGTTGCGGCTCAGGTGCTCCTTCATCGCGTCCAGCGCCGCGTAGGCCTGGCTGTTGCGTGGTTGCAGTGCGGCGGAACTGGCGTCGAGTCGTGGCAAGCCGCGAAGGAGGATCGCGCCGCAGACCAGGATCAGCAACCCGGCCAGGAGAATCCCCGCGTTTGGCGGCACGGCGGCGCGTCGAATTGATTTCTCTGTTGGCTGCTGTGATTGACTTGGTTTGTTGTCCGGTGCTTCGCTCATGCGTCCGGGAAACAGCGGCGGCAGGAATGCGAAAATCATCACCACGGCCGCAAGCGCGACGCCGATGCCGACCAGCGAGCCGAGTTGCGCGAGGCCGGGCAACCCGCCGAAGTTGAGTACGAGAAACGCACAGATCGTTGTCACCGCCGCCCAAAAAATACTCGGCGCGATGGCGCGCCGGATTTGCGGCACGGTTAATTCGGGATGGGCGAGCGCTTCCTGGTAGTGGACCACGGCATAGTCCACCGCGAGTCCGAGCAAGATGGCGGCAAAGCCCATGCTCACGACGTTGATAGTGCCGAAAAGCAATCCGCCCAACGCCAGCGTGCTGCCGAGGATCAACGCGAGGAGCGTGAGCAGCCAGAGCATTGGTTTCCAGCGCCGGTGCGCGAGCCAGAAAAGGATCGCAATAATCACGGCCGTGCCGTTTACGGAGAGGATGATGTCCCGCTTCATGCTGGCGGAGATTTCGACGACGAACGCCGGGCGGCCAGTGAAGCCCAGCGAGATTTTCGGAGCGCTGGCGGCAGCGAGCTGTTTAACCTGCGCCAACCACGCTGCGCATTCGCGATAACCGGGCAGATCGTTCCGCGATTTCACAAACAGGATGCGGAACTTTCCGTCTGGCGAAACGAACAGTTCATCGCCCGGCCCAAATCCCGGCGCGGCACCGCCGACCGACTCGGGCAACCGCGTGAACCCGAACGGATCGTAACTCAGCCGCGCGATTTCGGTCGGGGAAAGCGTGGTAGCTAGTTCTTCGCGTGTCGCCGCGAGAATTGCCGCCAGATTGGTTTCGCTCAGTCGCGTGGCCAGCGCCGCGAATTCCGCCGGCGGCTGGTTGAACCACAGATGCGCGATGAGTTCCGCCGTTTGCTCCGGATGCTCCAGCCACGGCGGTTGCCAGGTGACGTCAGTGACAAGATTTGTTTCGGCCCGGAGTTTCTCGGCGATGGCCTGCGCGGCCGTCGCCGTGACTTCCTTGTCCGACGATTCAACGGTGATGATCAGCTCGCGCGCGTTGGAGAATTTCTGCTGGTAGATTTTGACGCCCTCGACGGCGCGCACATTGCGCGGCAGGAGATCGAGCACATCCGCCTCGAAGCGCAGTCGGGCAAGGCCGAGCGCGACCGGCACGAGGAACAACAGCCACCACGGTCGAAACCAGCGGGTCTTCACTCGAAGAAGCGGCCCTCCAGCCATTCGCCGCTGCGCGGATTTTCGAGGCGCCAGGTTTCATTGGTTCGCGAAAACCGCCACGGCGAATCCGGCGCATCGCCGCGCAGCGCGCGCGGGAGTTGAAGCCACAGGAATAGTTTGGGCGGTTGGCCCCGTCCGTGCCACGAGCGTCGCCCAGCGCCGAAATCAATCTGCCATCGGTCGCCAGCCGTTTGCGCCGTCGCGAGCGGGAACGGGTCTTTGGTGAACTGTATGAATGCGTCGCCGCCTGCTCGCCGCGCGACGAGGATTTCGCCGGCGAGTTCCGGTTTCCGTTGCGGCGGTTGCCAGATCGCCTGACCGCGCTGCACCTGCCAGCCGGGCTGCGAAAAATCCGCCGGCGGCAACGGTGGAGTGGTGCGGCACCCGGTGAGCCAGACGGCGCCCGCCAGCACGGCGCCCGCCGCGGTGAAGCGCCGACCGCGAAATGCAAAGAAGAGTTTCAAGCTTTGCCGGCGGTCGGCGGGAGCGCGGGGTTGAGTTTGCGCGGACCAAATCGGATGCGCGGCGAGAAGGGCAGCCACGCCTGAATTTTCACGAGCAGGAAAAAGTATTCGATGCGCCAGCGCAACGCCCAGCGGCCTTCAAATTCGCCAGCCAGCAACGCGATCACCGCGGAGAACAAGTTGGCGTGTTCGCTCGGACGCATGAACAACTCCATGAACGGCGTCGTGTAATAATTTTCCACCATGCGCCAGTACTGCATGATGCTGTGGCGGACGCGCTTTTCGTATTTCTGAAAGCGCGCGTTGTCCGGCCGGCCGGCGGCCAGCGAGTGCAGGATTGTTTCCGCGGCGAGTTTGCCTGACCACATGGCGAGAAACACGCCGGCGGAAAAAATCGGATCCATGAAACCTGCGGCGTCGCCCACGCGGAGCAACCGTTCGCCGACGAACCGTTGGTTGAAATAGCTGAAGTCGCTCGTAGTGTGAATTTCGCTGACCCGCTCGGCTTTTGCCAGGCGTTCCCGCAACTGCTGCGTGGATTGGATGTAGCGCTCGAGCACCTCCTGCGGTGAGCTCGGCTCCTGGGCGAAGGCATCTTTGTCGATCACCAGCCCCACACTGGTTTTGTCCGCCGAGATGGGAATGATCCAGAACCATTTGTTATCGAGCCGGACGATGATGATGTCGTTGCCGGCCTCGCCCTCGGCCCGCTTTACGCCGGTGTAATGGGCGAACACGGCGAGTTTCTTGTGCTTGGGGTGCATGACGCGGATGCCTTCCTGGTTGCCGGTCAGGTTGCCGCGTCCG
>CAYWCK010000119.1:10105-12775 GCA_964456685.1 uncultured Bifidobacteriaceae bacterium
CAGGTACGCGCCGCGAAACGTATGCGGCGTGCCGTCGGGCGCGGTGGCTTCGAGGGTGGCGCCGTTCGCGTCGGTGGAAGCTTTTGTCACCGTCCAGCCTTCGCGCGCGTCGGCGCCGGCAGTGCGGGCGTGTTTCAGCAGGACGTGATCAAACACGGCGCGCTCAACTTGAATCGCTTCAGGTTCGCGATTGTATTTGCCCTGACCAAACGCGAAGCGCGTGCTCAAGGGCAGATTGGCGATTTCAAAGCGCGCCCCAAACTTGCGGGGAAAACCTGCTGCATACAGGGCGGGCAGCACGCCCATCTCGCGGAAGATGGTCATGTTGCACGGCAAAAGCGACTCGCCGATGTGAAAGCGCGGGAAGACTTCCTTTTCGAGCACGAGCACGCGTTTGCCGGCTTGGGCGAGAAACGTGGCGGTGCTGCTGCCGCCCGGGCCACCACCGATGATCAACACGTCGTAGGATTCGGAACTCACGCCGGGATTGTCACGAAGCAACGGGCGGCGCGCAAGTCGGCGTGCGGTTCAATTACCGTAACGGCCGTGCTGTTCGGCCAGCGGCACGAGCATTTCCAGCTTCCACGGTTCAACGCGCGGCGCGACGGAACACGCGGTGCTCAGAATGTAGCCGCCGCCTTCGCGTGCCGCGTTGAGACAACGGCTGGCCTCGGCGACCACGCCCGCTTCGGATTTCGCGAGCAGAATTTCGACGGAGTTCATGTTGCCTTTGAGGAAAACTTTCTGCCCGACATCGTGCTTGGCTTCTTCGAGCAGCGAGTTGCCGAGTGGCGGCGGGTCGAGCGTGTCGAGGCCGTCAATGTGCGTCTCCACCATCAGGTCGAGGCGGTCGCCAATATTGCCGCAGGTGTGGGTGTAAACCGGTTTGTGCTCGGCGCGCACCGCGTCGGCTAGCCGGCGTTCGTAGGGCAGCACGAATTCGGCATACATTTCGCGCGAAAGAAATCCGCCCCCGGCGAAGGCGGACGAGATGAGGACGGCATCCACATTCGCGCGCGCTTGCGCGACGGCCCAGGCGATGGCCGAGTCCGTCATGCGCGCCATCAGCGCGTGGACTTTGGCCGGATCGTCAATCAGCGCCATCAAGGCATTCTCGTAGCCGAGCAGCTCCATGAAATGCGTGAACGGCGAAAACACCTCGCCGTTCACGGAAATCTCGCCGTGCGTTGCCCGCTGCACGGCGCGGATGGTGTCGAGGAAATAGTCCGGCGGCGAAGTCATCAGGCCCGGCGGCGCATCGTAGAGTGCCGGCACGTGCAGGGTGTTCCACCAATAGCCAGTCAGGTTCGCGATGCCGTCGAGTTTGTCGGGATCAATCGTGGCAAAATCCGCGCGGCGTGTCGGGCCGCCATCGGTGCTGTAGTGGCGCGGATTGTCGTCGTCGGGCACGAAACTGCTTTCACCGTTCTTCCAATGGATGAGTTCGCCGTCGGTAACCTTTTCAATTTGCCGGACCCGATCCAGCAAATCCGGCGGCCGCCCGGGCAGATTGATGAGCAAACCATCGAAGCGATACTGACGCGCCAGTTTCACGAGGGCTTCGGCGAAACCTTCGCTGGTAAACCAGACGCGATGCGCGGGCAGACCGCCGTTCAAAAAATAATGACCAAGCGCCAGTTGGCAGAACACGGGCACGCGATCCGCTTTTTCGCGGCGCATGGCGCAGGCAACTCGTTCTCGACCGGTCATGATGTTATGGTGGCAACGGCGTACTGGTTATGCAGCGCGGCGAGCTATAGCAGCGGATTTCGCAGGCGGCAAGCGTGGGCTGAGGTTGGCGGTGTCCTACTTTGGTGGGCCGGGTCGCGCTGCGGCCCGGTTTGCCTTGCCGGGCGAGGCGAGCCACCTTTGAAATCGGACATTACCCTGTGGCTGGGTGGTTTGACACTCGTGCCGCGCCCGATATACTGGACGTCCGTTTATGAACAGAAATCCGCATGTAGCCGTGGTCGGTGCGACGGGAGCCGTTGGCATCGAGATGATCAAGACTCTGGAGAAGCGCAACTTTCCGGTCGGGAAGTTGACCTTGCTCGCTTCAGCCCGTTCCGTGGGCAAGAAGCTGAAATTTCGCGGCACTGATCACACCGTCACCGAGCTGACCAAGGATTCGTTCAAGGGCATCGACATCGCGCTATTCAGCGCCGGCGGCAGCATCTCGAAGGAATTCGCGCCCATCGCGGCCAAGGCGGGCTGCGTGGTCGTGGACAACTCCAGCGCGTTCCGCATGGACCCGGACGTCCCGCTGGTCGTTCCGGAAATCAACGCCAGCGATGTCAAACAGCACAAGGGCATCATCGCGAATCCAAATTGCACCACGGCGATCACGTTGATGGCGCTGTATCCGTTGCACCAGGCCTTCACGGTGAAACGCATTTTTGCTTCGAGCTATCAGGCTGTTTCCGGCACCGGCGCGAAGGCGATTGAAGAACTCGAACGCCAGGTCGGGCAGATCGTTGGCAAGCAGCCCGTGACGAAGGAAGTTTATCCGCACCAGATCGCTTTCAACGTGTTGCCGCACGTGGATTCATTTCTCCCGAGCGGTTACACGAAGGAAGAAATGAAGATGGAGAACGAAGGCCGCAAGATCATGCACCACCCGGCGTTGCGGGCGAGCGTGACGTGCGTGCGCGTGCCGGTCTATCGTTCGCA
>CAYWCK010000120.1:0-2958 GCA_964456685.1 uncultured Bifidobacteriaceae bacterium
GGACATGACTGCCGCGATAGACTATTATCGCAAGGCCGCCGCGCAAGGCCACGCCGCCTTGATCGGCCAGCGTGACGACGTCGTGCGCGTGGACATCCTTCAGCAGAAAACTTACGAGCCCGGCGCGGCCGGTCTTGGGGCCAAACAGCCGGATGTTTGGCAGCGCGGCTAGCTTCTCGTACGCATAATGGGCCAGGTCCTGGTCATGCTGCCAGATGTTGGCGCGGCCAATCGCGTCCAGGTAATCCATAGCCGCGTGCAAACCGACCGGGCCGGAGATGTCCGGCGTGCCCGCTTCGAAACGATGCGGTGCAGGTTTGAACTCCGTCTTATCGTAGCCAACGGTCAGGATCATTTCGCCGCCACCTTGATACGGCGGCATTGTTTCCAGAATTTCCTGCCGCCCGTAGAGCGCGCCGATGCCGGTCGGGCCGCAAATCTTGTGACCGCTGAACGCGAAGAAATCACAGCCGACGGCCTGCACGTCCACCGGCATGTGCCCGGCGCTTTGGGCGCCGTCCACCAGCGTAACGATGCCCAGCTTCTTGGCGCGCGCACACAGTTCGGCCACGGGATTCACCACCCCCATCGAATTGGAAATGTGCACAAGCGCAAGCAGCTTCACTTGCTTCGTGAGGAGCGAATCAAGCTTCGACAAATCCAGCGTGCCTTCGTCACCGGTGACGGGAATGTAGGCAACCTTTGCGCCGGTCCGTTGGGCAAGCAATTGCCACGGGACGATGTTGCTATGGTGCTCGGCTTCGGTGAGGAGGATGACGTCGCCGGGGGTGAGGAATTTCGTCCCCCACGTACTGGCGACCAGATTGATCGCCTCGCTCGTTCCGCGCGTCCACACGATTTCATCCGCCGACCGTGCATTGATGAACTGCGCGACGCGGGTGCGGGCATTTTCAAACGCCTGCGTGGCGCGATTGCTCAACTCGTGGATGCCCCGATGCACATTGGCGTTGTCGCGCTCGTAATAATTCACGAGCGCTTGAATGACGGCGCGCGGTTTCTGCGAAGTGGCGGCGTTGTCGAAATAGATCAGCGGCTTGCCGTGGACTTTTTGGCCCAGAATCGGGAAGTCTTTCCGCAGTGCGGCCCAGTCGATTGTGTTGGAAGCAGTCATCAAAGTATCAACCGCCGAGACGGCGCGGAGCAGAGAATTTGATCTCAACTCGCCGCCTCGACGGCGAGATTACATCAACCCAAGTTGGAGTCGCGCCGCCTCGGTCATCATGCCCTGATTCCACGGCGGGTCCCACACGAGTTCCACATTCGCTTCGTCAATGGGCTCGAGCGAGATGAGCTTGTTCTGCACATCCTGGGCGAGGACCGGGCCCATGCCGCAGCCGGGCGCGGTGAGCGTCATCTTGACGTCGGCTTTGTAATTGTTGTTTCCGAGCGGAGTGAGATGGCAGTCGTAAATCAGGCCGAGGTCCACGACGTTGACCGGGATTTCCGGATCGTAACAAGTCTTGAGCGAGTCCCAAACCTGCTTCTCCAGTTGCTCCTGGGTAACCGGCCCGATGGTGGCAGCGGCAGGCTTGGCTTGAACCTCCAGCCCGAGCGCATCCGCGTCCTGACCGGCAATGCGAAACATGTTGCCGTTCACCACGACGGTGTAACTGCCACCAAGCGACTGGGTGATATAGGCCTGTTCACCTTTTTGCAGTGTCACCTTGGTGCCGACCGGGACAATCGACGCTTCGACATCGCGCTGGAGCGTTTTAGGTTCGTTTGCATTCATAGCGTTCCCGTCCAATCTAGCGGTCAATGGTGGTTTTGCCAGTCCGGAGAATGAATTGAATCCGGGCGGTGCATCCGGAAAGAGTAGCCAGACCGAGCATGCGATTACCCGGTTCAAAGAAGCCCGCGCTTGAACCCAGATTTTGCCGAAGCGCAACGCCACCTCGCCGAACTCGAGGTCCGGTAGAATCCAGTTCTGCGGCCCCAAGCCATTCACCATGCCCATGAAGGCACGTTACTGTCGCCAGCCGGAAGTAAACGAGTCGCCTACAGGTCAAACTCGTTCGTGCAGTTTGGCTCTCGCGTCCGCCAGCCAAGCCTCATCCGGCAATGCATACGGCCGGAACGTTTCCGTCCAGCCTTCCTGGCCGTTGTAGAGAATCGCGCGGTGCAGGCCGAGGTTGTTGGCGGCGGGCGACTCGATCAGGCTCGCGGAGTCGTTCGCGCTCATCTGGAACACGACGCGCATCTCGAATTCGCTCACAGCCTTGCGGCTCAGCATCCGCATCACGTTGTTGTAGGTGTCGCACGTGGCAATGACGTGCAGTCCGAGACTCGCGCCTTCGGTGATCAATTTGTTGAAGCGCAAACCCGGATTGCCGGCCGCGCTTTCGTCCAGCGAGAAACTCATCTCCTCGTCGAAGCGCAATTTCTTGAGCTGTTGCAAACGGTGGACCAGCAGGAATGTTTCTGGCACGGACGCGCCCGGTTCATCGGCGCGACGCTGCTGCTCGGCGGCGAGCGCGGTCATGACTTCATCGAGTTCGCCGGCGCGAACGAGCTTCACGTCATGCGGCAAGGCGCGGACGGCGGCTTCCAGAAACTTTGCCTCCGGCGAATCCGGCGCGCTGGCGTCGAACACGTAGAAGCGCGCGGCGTCCTTTGCGTGCTGCGCCGCGAGCGAAACGAGCGCCACGCCCAACATGCCCAGCGCGGCCTCGTCGCGCTGACCGACGATGAGCAAATGGTTTCCGCTCGCGCGGCGGAAGCTGGCTTCGGTCGGACCTTTGATGGAATTAGGCGCCCCGAGAAAAGCGCGTGGACTCGCGACGGGCTGGACCTGCTTCGCTTCGAGCAGAACGCGGAGCAGTGGATTGTCCCGCACGTTCGCGGGCGCATTGCCTTCGAAAACGATGGGCTCGCGCGGCGAAGTTTTCTTCGAGCACGTTGCCGCCTTCGCGAGCCATTGATCGCGCATCTGGTCCG
>CAYWCK010000120.1:2968-12724 GCA_964456685.1 uncultured Bifidobacteriaceae bacterium
CTGTTGCCTTGCAACGCGCCGCCTTCGTCGTTGTAAATCGCCTCGCCCGGTCGCGAGAGCAAGCGCGGCGCGGGATTGTCCTCGCTCATGATGAGATAGGCGTCGGCTTCGTTGCACTGAAGCGCGATGCGCACGACCATCTGCCCGATCGTAGCGCGGGCGAGCGAGTAGGCGCCGCCGAGCGTTTGCGAACCGAGCAAAACATGGATGCCGAAAGCGCGGCCCTGGCGCACGATGCGGTCGAGCAACAGCGCCGCGCCTTGTGACACGCGGTCGTCCTCGACGAACAATTCCTGAAATTCGTCAATCAGCAGCAGCACGCGCGGCATCGGCTCGGTGCCGCCTGCCGCCTTGTAGCCAGCGATATTTTGCGCGCCGAGTTTGCGGAACAAATCACCGCGGCGCTTGAGTTCTTCGTCCACGCGCTGCAACACGCTCAAACCAAATTCGCGATCACTCTCAATGGCAATGACACGCGCGTGGGGAAGTTTCTGCGTCGCGTAGCACTTGAACTCAACGCCTTTCTTGAAGTCCACGAGATAAAACTCCACCTGATCGGGACTGCACCACAGCGCGAGATTGGTGATGATGACGTGGAAAAGGGTGGATTTGCCCGAGCCGGTTTTGCCCGCGATCAAACCGTGTTGCCGCGTGCCCTGACCGAGCGCGAGATATTGCAGCTTCGTCGCGCCGGTGCGGCCGACGGGCACACGCAGTTCGTTGGTGGTGTCGAGCGTCCACATTTCCTGCGCCTCGGGCGCGACTTCTTCGAACGGCATCTCAACGCGGTACGAATCAGTGCTGTCCTTGCCAATCTGCTGGAGCAATTGCGTGGCGAGGTCGGCATCCGGCGGCGCGTCGAGGGAAAGTTTTGTGCCTTCCCAGTTGGAATTTGCGATCGCAAAACCATCGCCCTTCGGCACAACGCAGATGGAATTTTTCCGCAGTTCGTCCGGCACGAATTCCACGGGCGCGGGCTTGCGTTGATCCCAGTGAATCAGCAAATGCACGCCGCACCGCGGGCCGCTGGCGGCGATGCTTTGCAGGCGTTTCACCGCGAGGTCGCTGAAGTTCACGGGAAAATCCGCGATCACCAGGAAATGATATTTCTCCGCGAGCCGGCCAGCCTGCGCGTTGTATTCCGCGAGCGAGGCGTACTCGTTGCGCAGATACATCTGCGTGACCTTCTCGATATGCTCGCTGAGATCGGCGAGGCGCTGCTCGAATTGCGCCTGCTGCGTCCAGATGCGGCTATTGATCACGCGCTCCTCGTAATCGGCGAGGTGCATGATGCCGGCGAAATTTTGCCCCAGCCCGACGGGATCGAAGATCGTGAACGTGAGCCGGCCCGGCGGCGCGCTGGTGAGCAACCGCAAGGCGAGATTGTTCAGCGCACCAATGACCTGCTCGTGACCGGAGTTTTTGGTCTCGAACAACAACGACGCGTGCTCGGGCAAGGCGAGATTCAGCGGCACGCTGAACTGCTTTGCGTCCGGCAGAGCGAAATCTTTGTTCGTGCTGGCGACTTCCAGAAACTTTTCCAAATCCACCGTGAGCGCGGCGAACTTGGCGGCTTGCGCGAAATGGTCGGGCAGGCGAAAGCCCTTCCACAACTCGGCGCGCCACGGCGGGAAAACCTTGTCGGCGAGCGGGCCGGCGGCTTGAAATTCCGCGAGCAAAGGCAGCACGACGTTCTTCCAATCGGCTTCGCTGGCCTGCCGTCCGGTGTCGCGGGTGGATGTCAGCTTGGCGAGATTCTCTTCGTAGAGCGCTTTGGTTTGTGCGGTCGCCGAGTTATAGGCCTGCTGTAGCGCCGCCTGCCGCTCGCTGAGTTCTTCCGCGATGGCTTTGAGCGTGACGCGTTCGCGCTCGTCGTTTTGCGAGTGCAGTTTTCGTCCCCGGTCGCTTAATTGCTCGGTCAACTCACTGCGGCGTTTGCGCGCGTCGGCTTGGATTTGTTTCCAAGTCGCGTTCAACGTTTGCGTCGTTGTGACGTGCTGCTTGGTGAGATTTTCGTTCTCCAGATTGAAGCTGGCTTCGGCGCGCTGCGCGCAGGCGTCGTGGAGCTTGTTCGCGGCATCAAGGGCATTGGCGGCGGCGAGGGCGTGGGTCGTGGCCAGTTTCTGGCCGAGGAATCGTAGCACCAGAACGCCCACCACGCTCCCACCGAGAATGGCCCAGACCTTGGGCGCGACCGCGGCGAAGTCAAAGCGACGCAACTCCGGCACGAGACCAAACGCGGCGAGCGCAATCAAAGGCAGCAGCACCCACAGCGGCAGGAAGCGAAACAGCACGGGCAGCACCAGCGCACGCGTTTTCGCGAGCGACGCCAACGCGGTGTCGCGCTGCGTGCGGAGCTGCTCGACGAGTTGCTGAGGATTGGTGGCGGCATCAACCACGAATGGACGCGGCGGCTGGGCGAGCATCGCCACGAGCGAGCCGTACGCACCGAAAGTTGCGCGAGCTTGTGCGGTGAGTTCGTCCAGCGCAGCGCGTTCGTTGGCCAGCTGGGCCACGAAGGCTTCGTGGTCGGATTTGAGTTTGGTTTTGGCGGCGTCGCGCGACTGGTCCGCTTCCAGCAACGCGTGCTGGATTTCCACGGTGCGGGAATTTTCCTCCGACTCGATCCGTTTGAGCGTTTGCTCCCGGGTGACATTGACGGCGCGGGTGATGCGGGCCTTGCGCGCGGCAAAATAATTCTGAGCCCGTTCACGCTTTCGCGCGGCGGTGTTTTCGGCCTCCGTGCTGCCGTTCGTCCAGCGGTCGCGTTCCGTCGCCGTGGCTTGGTCAAACTGGGCGCGCAGCCGGTTGGTGCGCGTGGTGAAATCGCGTTCGCGCGTGTCGGTCTGCTGGATGACCTCGCGCACGGTGCGGCGCAGGCGGTCGAGTTTCTCGAGCAGCACCGGCGCGCCGGCGAGTTCATTCGCACTCGTCGTGGAGTTTGGAGAGGATGCGTTCAAGGGATTCGATATTCGTCATGGATTGGTTCACCGACGAGAAAAGTTCGTCGAGAAACCGCTGCTCAAATTCAGCGCTCTTGCTGTCGTGCCAGGATTGCTTGGTCTGGTCCCACGCAGCGCGGAGTTCTTTCGTCAACCCCATCAGGCGATTGTTGGCGCCGGTCATGGCGCGGCGCTCCCTTCTGGAGCCGGCGCCTGAGGCGGTGCGACGGGCGCGTTACCGGCGGGGGAAAGTTCGGCGTAAGCGGCCAGGGTTTTGGAAATCTCGGCCAATTGGGCGATGGCCAGCCCGAGTTCGTGTCCGAGAAAATGCCGCAGCTTTTCGGCCTGTTTGGCGGCGGGCTCGACGCGGTGATCGTATTGCTGTTTCCACTTCTTGACGACGGTGAGCTTTTCCTCGGCAGCGCGGATGGCGCGGCGCGCCTTGTTCACGGCGGCCTGCTGCACGGCCGAGGCTTCCAGCAAGCCGGAGAGCTGCGCGCTGAACAGGTCCTGCTGGCGCATGTCGAGTTCGCGCGTGCGGGCGCGGATTTCCTGCTGCCAGCGGGTGGTGCAATCGTGGTCGAGCCACAGCCGGGTGCGCGTGACTTCGTCGCTCACTTCATCCAGCACGCGCCCGGCCTTGTCGCGATAAATGATAAGCTTCGCGCGGAAGTCATCGATGGCTTCCAGCGAAGTGACCTTGGCACCTTCGGGCATGGCTCAATGTTGATCCAGGTATTCCTCGATGCGTTGCGCCTTGCGGAGCAGGAAGGGCGTATGCTGGTTCGAGGAATCAACGAACTTCTTCAGCACCTTCATGGTATCGCGGAATTCCTCGGAGAATTTCTGGTGCTCCTGGTCCTGCCAGGTGTCGCCCAGCGCGGCGAAGCGGGCTTGCAGGAGCGACATGCGATTTTGCAGTTCGACGTTGAAGCGTTTGAGTTCCTCGGCGAACCGGCGGACCTCGCCGGGATCCATGATGGCTTGGGGCATGTGAATTCCTGTGGTTTGGATTGTTCGCTGCCGCAACTTAACAGAGGGTCAAGCGGGCTTCCAATCGGAATTACCGGACACACACTCCCGGATTATCGCTGCCCGAAAAACATTGCTTGTGCTGCGGAGGTTTGGCTTCATTCCGCCATGCCTGAAGTGGCCACCAGCAAGGGAACCACGTCCAACAGCCGCCGCCGGTTGCACATTTTTTATTCCGGTCGCGTGCAAGGGGTTGGGTTTCGCTATACGGTGAAGAGTGTGGCCGCCGGATTCATGGTCGCCGGGACGGTGCGAAATCTGCCGGACGGACGCGTGGAACTCCTGGCCGAAGGCGAAAGCACGGAACTGAAAGCGTTCCAACAGGCGATTCGCGACGAAGGTCTCGCGCATTTTATCCGCGACGAACAGGCCGAGTGGTGCGATGCTCTCGGCGGTTTGCGGGGATTTGAGATTGCAAGATAGGACGGAATGAAGTTTGCCATCATAGCTGACATACACGCGAACCTGGACGCGTTCCAGGTCGTGTTGGAGGACATCAAGCAGCAGAAATGCACGCACTACGCCTGTTTGGGCGACGTCGTGGGCTATAACGCCAATCCCAAGGAATGCCTTGATATCGTCCGCCAGATGAACATGCCGGTCGTGAAAGGCAATCACGACGAATACTGCTCCAGCGAAGAGCCGTTGGATGGTTTCAATCCCGCCGCCGCGGAAGCGGTGAACTGGACCCGCAAACAACTCACGCCGGATGATCGCCAGTGGCTGCGCGACCTGAAGTACCAGCGCATGGTGACAAGTTTCACGATCGTTCACGCCACGCTCGATGCGCCGCAACGCTGGGGTTACGTTTTTGACAAACTCGCCGCCGCCGCCAGCTTCACCTACCAGAACACGCAGGTTTGTTTCTTCGGCCACACCCACGTGCCCGTGGCGTTCATGCGCGACAGCGTGGTGCGCGGCGGGACGTACTCGAAGTTCAAAGTCGAGGCCGGCAAAAAGTATTTCGTCAACGTCGGCGCCGTGGGGCAGCCGCGCGACAACAATCCCAAGGCAGCCTACGTGGTTTACGATGTTTACGAAGGCACAATCGAACTGCGCCGGTTGGAATATGACATCGCCGCGGCGCAGAAGAAAATCCTCGCGGCCGGCCTGCCCGAGCGGCTGGCGGAGCGGCTCGCCTACGGCCGCTAAATCGTGACGCGTGATGCGTGATCCCGCGCCTCACCGGCATGAAAATTCTCATCCTGAAACCCAGCTCCCTGGGTGATGTCATTCATGCCCTGCCCGTCTTGCGGCTGCTGAAGCGGCATCTGCCTGACGCGGAGATCCACTGGTGGATTGATTCCGGGCTCGTGCCGCTGCTCGAGGGAGATCCCGATCTTTCAGCCGTGGTGCGCTTTGAACGCCGGCGCTGGGGCAAGTTGAAACACTGGCCCGAAATGTGGCGGAGCATTCGCTGGCTGCGCGCGCAGAAATACGATTGGGTAATCGATCTTCAGTGCCTGGCCCGCAGCGGCCTTTTCGCGTGGCTGGCCAACGGCAAATTACTCGCCGGCCTCGATGAACCGCGCGAAGGTGCACGCGGGCTCTACGACATCATCGTCCCGCGCGCCTCGTATTACACCCATGCGGTGGACTGGTATCTCGCCGTTTTACCGCGGTTGGGCGTGCCCGTGGATTGGAATTTCACCTGGCTGCCCGAACGCCCCGCGGTAAGCGCCACGGTGCGGACGAAATGGGATGTGGAGAATTCCCGCTGGGTGGCTTTGCAGCCGGGGGCTCGCTGGATCAACAAGCGCTGGCCCGTCACGCATTTTGCCGAATTAACGCGCCTGCTCGCGGCCGAGTTTGGCGACCTCCGCTTTGCGGTCATCGGCGGCAAGGATGACCGGGAGTTTGGCGAGGTGATTACCCAAGCCGCGCCCGGGCGATGTTTGAATCTGGCTGGTGAAACTTCCCTGCCGGAAATGATCGAGTGGTTGCGCCGCTGTGCGATGCTGGTCACGAATGATACCGGGCCCGCCCACGTGGCGGCCGCGCTGGGCAAGCCGGTAATCTCGATGTACGGCCCGACCGAGCCGCGGCGCACTGGTCCTTATGGCCAGCTTGCGGGCGTGATGAAAGAATCCTTGCCGTGTGCGCCCTGCATGAAATCAAAGTGCCGTTGGCCGCAACCGATGGAGTGCCTCACGGCGATTACACCCGCACGCGTGGCGGCAAGGATGAGAGCTGAACTCGTGCGACTGAGTGCTTAGCGCGCAGGTGATTTTCCATGGAGTTTTGCGTTTCCTGTCGGCGGGTGGCGGGATAGTTTTTGCGAAAGCGCGGCGAGCGCGGAGACCACTTATGAAGCAACTCATTTTCCTGACGACAGCGCTCCTGCTTGCGACCGTGGACAACCGGGCCGCTGAGATGGGTAAAATCAAACCGGCCCGGCCAAATATCCTATGGCTCATTGCGGAGGATTTCGGCCAACACCTCGGCTGCTACGGCACGAAACAGGTCTGGACGCCAAACCTCGACCAGCTCGCCGCGGCGGGCGTTCGTTACACACGCTTCTTCACCACCGCGCCGGTTTGTTCACCCAGCCGGTCGGCCTTCATGACCGGCATGTATCAAACGACCATCGGCGCTCACAATCATCGTTCGCATCGCGACGATGATTATGAATTACCCCAAGGCGTGCGCGTGCTGACGGATTGGCTGCGGGACACCGGTTACTTCACGGCGAACCTGCGGGAACTTCCCGCCGCGCTGGATTTCAAAGGTACTGGCAAGACCGACTGGAATTTCACTTACAAGGGCAAACCTTTCGATTCGGACAAATGGAACGACCTGAAAATGCATCAACCGTTCTATGCCCAGATCAATTTTCAAGAGACGCATCGCAAATTTCACGCGCCGAAGCGTGCCGACCCAGCCAAAGTTGAACTGCCCCCGTGGACCCCGGACCATCCAGTGGCGCGGGAAGATTGGGCGCAGTATCTCGATTCCGCCACGGAACTGGATCGCAAGATTGGCCTCGTCCTTGAGCAACTCGAAGCCGAAGGACTGGCGAGCAACACGGTGGTGGTATTTTTTGGCGACAACGGTCAGGCTCATGTCCGGGGAAAACAATTCTGCTACGACGAAGGCCTGCTGGTACCTTTGATCATCCGCTGGCCGAAAGGATTGCCGGGGCCGGAACAAATTCGTCCGGGCCGGGTGGATGAGCGGTTGCTCGAATCCATCGATCTCGCGCCGACCATGCTCGCGCTCGCCGGCGCGAAGCCACCGGGGAAGATGGAAGGTCAGGTTTTCCTCGGCGAACATGCGGCGAAACCCAAGCGATACGTCTTTGGCGCGCGCGATCGCTGCGATGAAACGGTGTTCCGCTTCCGCACGGTTCGCGACGAACGCTACCGTTACATCCGCAACTTCACGCCGGACCGTCCGTTTCTCCAGACCAACGATTACAAGGAACGCTCGTATCCCGTCTGGAATCTGCTCAAGGAATTGCACGCGGCGGGCAAACTGACACCGCCGCAGGAGTTTCTCTGCGCGCCGTCCATGCCGGCGGAGGAATTATACGATTGCGTGGCCGATCCGTTTCAAATTCAAAACCTCGCTCACGCCCCCGAACACCAGAAAACACTCCAGCGGCTGCAGGGCGAACTCAAAAGATGGATCACCCGGACGCACGATCAAGGCGCCACGCTGGAGCCGCCGGAGTTGGCGCAGCGCAAAGGAGTGACCAAACCGAAGACAGACCCACAGAAGGGCTACGCGCCTTAGGCGTTTGTCTCGGGAGCAATCGCCCGCGCCCGCCCGCGCTCACGGACAGCACAAGAAATTCAGTCTCCGCGTGAACCAGCAGCGTTCTGGCCTGATTTTCGCGCTTTCCCTCGCGATTACATTGGCTTACATTTTCCCGCCTCATGATCGAAACAGATTTTGAATTGCTGAAGGGAATCGCGAATCAATTGCGCATTCATTCCATCGCTGCCACCACCGCCGCCGGCAGCGGTCATCCGACCTCTTGCTGCTCCGCCGCGGACGTAGTTGCGGCGTTGTTTTTCGGTCACATGCGGTATGACGCGAAGAATCCGCATTATCACAACAACGATCGTTTCATCCTTTCCAAAGGCCATGCGGCGCCGCTGCTTTACGCGGCATGGGCGGAGGCCGGCTTCTTTCCGACGGCGGACTTGCTCAAATTGCGCACCATTGGCAGTGATCTCGAAGGGCATCCGACGCCGCGCCTCGCGTTTGCCGATGTAGCCACGGGCTCGCTCGGCCAGGGGCTCGGCATCGGAGTCGGCGTGGCGCTCGCTGCCCGGCTCGACAAGCTCGATTACAACACCTACGTCCTCCTCGGCGACGGAGAAATCGCCGAAGGCGCTGTTTGGGAAGCGGCTTCCCTGGCGGGCATTAACAAGCTGAACAATCTCATCGCAATCGTGGATGCCAACCGCCTCGGCCAGAGCCAGGCAACGGCATTCGGCCACGATGTGGGTATTTATCGGAAGCGCTTCGAAGCCTTTGGCTGGCGCGTCGAGACGCTGGATGACGGCCACGACCTCGAGGAAATCATCGAAGTTCTCGGCGGCGTCGGGCTGGATGACAAACCGCTCGCCATCATCGCCAAGACCTATAAGGGCGCGGGGGTTTCCTTCCTCCAAGACAAGGACAACTGGCACGGCAAGCCGCTGAGCAAGGACGAAGCGGCCAAGGCCATCGCCGAGTTGCAACCGAGTTCAAAGTCGGCCGCCGGCGTGGCGATTCCTTCGCCGAGCATCGTTCCGCCGCCGGCGAATACCGCGCCCACGAGTTATCCGGGCCTGAATTACAAACTCGGCGATCTCATCGCCACGCGCGAAGCCTACGGCACGGCGCTGAGCCGCATTGGCGAGGCGGATCAACGCATCGTGGCCATGGACGGAGACACGAAGAATTCGACCTACGCCGAGAAGTTCTTCAAGCGATTCCCGGAGCGCTTCACCGAGTGCTATATCGCGGAGCAAAACCTGGTGGCGGTGGCCATCGGCTTCGGCACGCGCGGCAAAGTTCCGTTTGCATCCACTTTCGCAACTTTTTTCACCCGCGCGTTCGATCAGATCCGCGTCGCGGGCATCTCGATGGCGAACCTCAAACTCGTCGGCTCGCACGTCGGTGTCAGCATCGGCGAAGACGGCCCGTCGCAAATGGCGCTGGAAGACATCGCCATGATGCGTGCGGTGGCTGGCAGCGTGGTGCTCTATCCGAGCGACGCGGTCAGCACCGAGAAGTTGCTCGAAGTGATGGCGAAGAACCGCGGCATCTATTTCCTGCGCACCTCGCGTCCAAAGACGCCGGTAATTTATGGCAACGACGAACAATTCCCGGTCGGCGGCGCGAAAGTGGTGCGCCAGAACGCCGGGGACAAGGTCACGGTTGTGGCCGCTGGCGTAACGCTGCATGAAGC
Organism: uncultured Bifidobacteriaceae bacterium; assembly: GCA_964456685.1. Taxonomy (GTDB): domain Bacteria; phylum Verrucomicrobiota; class Verrucomicrobiia; order Limisphaerales; family JADLHS01; genus CAYWCK01. The sequence continues at coordinate 12,347 of CAYWCK010000120.1, forward strand.
CATCAAAGCCGCGGATGCGCTGAAGACTCAGGGCATCGGCATCACCGTGGTTGACGCCTACAGCGTCAAGCCGCTGGGCAAGGATGTGATCAAAGCGGCGGCGGCCAAAACCGGCAATGTCGTCGTGACGGTCGAGGAACATTACGCTGAAGGTGGCTTGGGCGATGCCGTGGCCGGCGAACTCAGCGCCGAAGGGGTAAAGGTTCACAAGCTGGCCGTGCGCGAACTGCCGCGTTCCGGCAAGGCGGAGGAGTTGCTCGCCAAGTTCGGCATCGACGCAGCCGCCATCGTGGCCAAGGTCAAGTCGCTGGCTTGATTGCGCATGTTTGAGGTGGTATTTGGCGCGCGGCATCGGTTGATGCCGCGCGTTTTTTTATG
>CAYWCK010000121.1:0-12706 GCA_964456685.1 uncultured Bifidobacteriaceae bacterium
CGGAACCAGATCCTAAGTCTGGCGCGTCTGCCAATTCCGCCACGCGCGCAACCGGTAAAACGATGGCTGCGAAAGGTCCGAAGCTCAAGCGGTTTTCCCGCCACAATTTCCTAGTTGTCGGAATTGGCCCGCGCTGCTAACGCTTTGCCCAATGCCCGAGTTTCATTTCCAAACGCCCCTGAACGAGGCTCAAGTGCGACAGTTGAGCGTCGGCGATTCGGTGTACCTGGACGGCATCGTTTTTGGTGTGCGCGATGCGAACTTGATTCGCATCTTCGACAAGAACGTCGCGCCGCCCGTGAATTGGCTGGGCGCGGCGCTGATCCACACCGCGCCCAACGTGAAGAAAGTTGGCCCGGGCAAATACGAACCGATCTGCGTGGGGACGACGACGAGCATGCGGATGGATCGGTTCACCGAAGCGCTGCTGCGCGATCACGGCGTGCGCGCGATTCTCGGCAAAGGCGGTCTGTCACAGCGCAGCACGGAGTTGATGCGGCAATACGGCGCGTGTTACCTCAGCGTCACCGGCGGTGCGGCGGCGATGGAGACATTGCAGATCGAGGAGATCGAAGCGGTGTATTGGGAGGACTTGATGCCGGAAAGCATCTGGCAATTTCGCGTGAAGGCTTTCGGCCCGTGGACCGTGGGCATTGACGCAAAGGGAAGGAATTTGCAGGACGAAGTGCAGTCGGCTGCGAAAACCAAGATGGGCGAACTGCTGGCAAAGATGGGAGTCAAATGACGGAGAAGCGATTTCAAAGTTACCGCGGTACGTGGGCATGGTTGACGCAACGCGTCAGCGCCATCTGCCTCTTCGTGCTGATTCCGATCAAGATTTACAGCGGTTGGGCAAAGAAAATTGACCTGCCGTTTCCCGAGACGTTTGGTTCGCCGAGCCGGGTTCACACCAACTCCATCATCGACATTGCGCTGCTGTTTTTCTTTCTCATCCACGCGTTCTATGGCCTGCGCGTCATCTTGATCGATGTGGGCGTGATCAAGGAAGACCGTTGGTTCTGGCGCATGCTGATCGCGGCGCTGGGGATATTTGGCTTCCTCGTCTGGCGGGTTTACGTCCGGGGCGAGTAGCACGCTCAAGCGGACGACTTATTTTCCAAGTCTGGCTCCGGCAAATTTCCGTCGAGCACCTGCCGGGCGCGAGTGGCATCGAACTCATTTTCCCATTTCGCGATCACCACCGTGGCCACGCCGTTGCCCACCATGTTGGTCATCGCGCGCGCCTGAGCCATGAACCAATCCACCCCCAGAATCAGCACCATGCCTTCGACGGGGATGGTTTTCATGGAGGAAAGCGTTGCCGCGAGCGTAATGAACGCGCTGCCGACGACGGTGGCGGCACCCTTGGAAGTCAGCAGACAGACGATCAACACGGCGAATTCCTGGCCCAACGTGAGGTGCGTGTCGGTCGCCTGGGCGATGAATAGCGCGCCCATCGTCAGGTAAACCGAAGTTCCATCAAGGTTGAACGTGTACCCCGCGGGCAACACGAGGCCGACGAGCGATTTTGAACAGCCGAGGTGTTCGAGTTTGGCCATCATGCGCGGCAGCACTGGCTCGGACGACGCGGTGCCGAACACGATGAACAGCTCGTCGCGCACATAACGCACGAATTTGAAGACGCTGATCCCGTAGCAGCGCAGGAGGAGTCCAAGGCCAATCAAGACGAAGGCGAGGCAAGTGCCGTAGATGCAGGCCATCAGCTTGGCCAGCGGTACAAGCGAATCGAGCCCGAACTTGGCGATGGTAAAACTCATCGCGCCGAACACGGCGAGCGGCGCAATCTTGATGATCATGCTGATCATCCGCATCAGGGCCTTGGAAACCTGTTCGAGCGCGAGGATGACGCGCTGGTTCGCTTCGCCGATGCCCGCCATCGCGACGCCAAACAGAACCGAGATGAACAGCACCTGAAGAATTTCACCTTCCGCAAACGCGCCCACGATGGTTTTGGGAATCACATTGAGCAGAAAATCTACGAGGTTGTGGTGCGTTGAAGCGGCGGTGAGGGTTTGCTGAAGGTCTTTCGTACTGAGAGCGCCAACATCCACGTCCATCCCGGCGCCGGGCTTGAAGAACTGCGCCACGATCCAGCCGATAAACAATGCGAGGGTTGTCATCACTTCGAAGTAGATAAACGATTTCACGCCGATGCGGCCGAGGCGTTTCAAGCTGCCCATGCCGGCGATGCCGGTGACCACGGTCGTGAAGATGATCGGCGCGATCATCATCCGGATCAGCCGGATGAACGCGTCACTGAGGGGCTTGAAATCCGTGGCCGCGAAGGAAAACGGCTTGCCGAAGAGTTGAAATTGGATCGGGCGACTGGCGGGCACGCAATAACCCACAATTACGCCCAGCATCATTCCCACAAGAACCCAAAAGTAGAGCTGCCGGTAGAAGGGCTTGCGGTTCATGTGAATTGATGCGCGCCATTTGAGCGAAGCCGCGGCGAATGACAAGCAAGGATTTCAACCCGCCGCTATTCGGCCAGATACGGTATCGTCAATGGCCCCTGCGGCAGAACGGCCAGACGCGCCGCGGGATTTTGGCGCATCAGGTTCTGCACCGTCGCCGCGAGGTCATGGCAGGGCGCGAGGTGCGCGGCGCGGATGATCTCGTCCGGCAGCGAACTATGTACGAGCACGCGGGCTTTGCGCTGGATCAGGGCCTGAATCTGCGCCTGCCATTGCTCGGGACGCACAAAGCCCGGCGTGGCGAGGCGCGCGAGAATTTCCTCCGGGCTCGACGCGCTGCGCAACAATTGATCCATCGGACTGCCGGCCGGGACGCCTTCGCGACACTCCGCGGCGAGGATCAGCGTGCCGCCGGGCTTGACCACCCGCGCGCCGGCGCTCATGCCTTTGACGCCCTGATACAGATTCATGTCCAGCGGGTAGCCACTGTTCGTGGTGAGCACGATGTCGAACGGTGCGGCAAATTTCTGCATCGCGGAGCGGCGCACGAATTCGCACCCGACCTTGTGCGCGGCCAGAATGTCGCCCGCGAACACGCCCGTGATGCGACGTTCCTCGTTCAACGAAACGTTCAGCAGAAAGCTCGGCCCGGCGCGCAGGGCGATGTCACGCAGTTCCTCCCACAACGGGTTGCCATCGGTGACGCCGAAGGTGGATTGGGGATTGCCGATGTTTTTCGCGCCGTGGTTGCTCATCACCGTTTTCAAACCGGCGACGCCGGGCATGATGCCTTTGATGCCGCCGCTGAAGCCGGCGAAGAAATGCGGCTCGATAAAACCGGTGACAATGCGCACGTCCGCCTCAACGACCCTGCGGTTGAGCAGGGCGGGTGTGCCGTCGCGGGTGGTGCCGACCTGCACGAGCGCCGCCGGGTTTTCGGCGTCGTGATTCACCACGTGGTAATGCCGCACGACCTCGGGCGTGAGCATCTGTTCCAACTCCGTGGTGGTATTCGGACGGTGCGTGCCGAGCTGGTTGACCAGGGTGATTTGCTCGCGTGGCACGTCCCGCAAATACTCCAGCAGCCAGGGAATCAACCGCTCGTTGGGCGTGGCCCGCGTGATATCGGTGAAGAGAATGCAGATGCGGTCTCCGGATTTGATCCATTCACGCAACGGGCGGGTGCTAATCGGCTGAGCCAATGCCGCGAGCACCGCGGCACGTTCATCGGCCAGCCCGGGTGTGTGGGCGGGTTCGATGACCGTGGTGCGGTCGTCCGGCAGTTCCACCGCGAGGTGGCTCTGACCGTAGGCGAGTTTGATCTTCATCGGCGGTGTCGCGATTCGTTGTCCTCAACCTAGCGGAGAAATCTTCGGAGTTGAAAACTAAAAGGTTTGTGGTTCGCTGATACCAAGAACCGAAACATCCATGAAAAATTTCCTTGGCCGAAATATTTTGCTCGTGCTCGCCCTCGTGACCTTGGTGGCGGGTTTCACCGGCTGCACCACCGTCCCGGTCACGGGCCGCTCGCAATTCAACCTGATGACGCCCGGGCAGGAAATGCAACTGGGCTTGAGCAGTTTCACCGAACTGAAGAAACAAACGCCGGTCAGTCAGAACGCGGCGGCCAACGCCCTGGTGCAAAAGGTCGGCCGGCGCATTGCCGAGGTGGCCAAGAATGACATGCCGGGGGCGCAGTGGGAATTCGTGGTGTTCGAGAGCAAGGAGGTCAACGCCTTTTGTTTGCCCGGCGGCAAGGTGGGCGTTTACACCGGCATCCTGCCCATCACCAAGGACGAAGCCGGCATGGCCACCGTGCTGGGGCACGAAATTGCCCATGCCGTGGCCCGGCACGGCGGCGAGCGCATGACCGAGGCAATGGCGTTGCAGCTCGGGGGCGAAGTCCTCAACGTGAGCCTCGCCAACAGCGACCCGCGATGGAAAGCCGTGGCCGGGCTGGCGTATGGCGTGACTTCACAGGTCGGTCTGGCGTTGCCGCACAGCCGCGGGCAGGAATCCGAGGCCGACGAAATCGGGCTGCGCTACATGGCGCGCGCGGGATACAACCCGGAAGCGGCGGTGGCATTCTGGCAACGCTTCGCCACCTTCAATGCCCAACAGCAGGGCAACAACACGCCAGCCTTCCTTCGCACGCATCCCACGGATGAGACCCGCATCCGGCAATTGCAGGAATGGATGCCGACGGCGAAATCAGAGTTCCGTCCGGTCCCGTGACGGCGCTCAGCGCTTCAAGCGGTGGAATTGAAATTCGGCGGGCTGTTGGGCGGCCGGATCCAGTTTCACGGTGAAGTAACCGCCGTCCTTCAACAGCTCGATGCCGGCGAGCGAGGGGCACAAGCGGACCCGAAAAGGCCGCCAATGTTTTGCCTCGTTCAAGGCTGAACTCAGTTTCTTCGCCGTCGGTCCGAGGACGTGGATGGCCGGCATGCCCGCCAGCAACCGGCTCTTCCACAGGTAAAGATTCGAATGGAGATGGCCGATGATGGTCTGCTCGATCTGCGGGAGCCGGGCGCGAACCGATTCCTCGCGGCCGAGAAACGGCAACGCCGTCGGGTCGTGACAGAACAGCAGCACGCGACGGTCGGCGGGCAGCGCCGCAAACGCGGACCGGATTTCTTCCAGATGCCGGGCGCGCAGTCGTTCCCATTCCGGCTTCTCCTCCGGTAAAATATCCGCACTGAAAAGGGGCAGGGCCACCAGCGAGGAAGTCACACCCATCAATACGTACCGGCCCGCAGCAATCTGCCAGAACGGTTTGATGCCCAGCTCATCCACACATCGCGGCCAGCCGGCCAACCGCATTCCGCCGCGCTGGCCGATGAAACTGAGTTTGCCCAATTCATGATCGCCGAACACGAGCTGGAGTTTTGCGCCGAATCTGGCGCGCAATTTCCCGATGCACTCGGCGGCGCTTTGAAAGGAGGCATCATCGCTCAAGCCCACGAACGCACTGCTGCAGGAGTAGTCGCCATTGGCGATGACGTAATCCACTTCCGGTGCTTCGCGCAGGAAGCGATCCAATTGTGGGGCGTGGCTTAACGGCCGACGCATCCAGATGAAATGCCGATAGGCATGAAAGGCGTGGCGGAGCAGGGGATTGCGGATATCGCGATGCTCGTAATCTTCGCCGCGCGCGCGCTCCGCCGGACCGGCGTAATGAATATCGCTGAGAATGGCGAGGGTCACCGGGCGGGGCATGGCCGCGGCCGGGCTCAACTTGCGGTCCCGTGCGCGGGCAGGAGCACGTGGAAGGTTGTGCCCTTGTTCAGCTCGCTCGTGGCGGTGATTTCCCCGCGATGTTCGTGCACGATCCGCCGCGTGATGGCCAACCCGAGGCCGGTGCCATTTTGCTTCGTGGTGAAGAAGGGTTCGAAGAGCCGCTGCATGTTTTCCGGAGAGATGCCGATGCCGTCGTCGGCGACGGTCACGCGGACGAACGGGGTCGCCGTGTGCTGCAGCCTCGCCAGTTCGGTGGTAACGGAAAGCGTCCCGTTCGGCCCCATGGCTTCCAGCGCGTTGAACAGAAGGTTCACGAAGGCTTGCTCCAGTTGGTAGTCGTCGCCATTCACGGCGTCGGGGGCGGCGGTGAAGTGCCGGTTTAGCGCGATCAGCTTGCCGTCGAATTGATGCTGCAACATTCGCAATGAATGCTCGAGGACTTCGTGGACCTTGACCGAAGCGAACGCCGGCCGGGCGGGCGCACCGAAGCGCAGCATCTGGCTCACGATGGCATCAATGCGGCGCATTTCGCGCCCGACGACTTCCGCGAGTTCGGCATCGCGATTTTTTTCGAGCAAGAGATCCACGAAGGTTTTGATGGCGACGAAGGCGTTGCGAATCTCATGCGCCATGCCGGCCGAAAGCGTGCCGGCACTGGCCAGACGATCGAGCCGGTTGAGGTTTTGTTCGATGCGCCGAACCATGACGCCGTCGCTGAGGGTGACGACCAGGCAGGCAAGACCGGCGATCGGCTGGGTGAAAAAGGCGCCAAGACGGCAAACGGCGGCGGACTTGTTGGCCGCCAGCATGACCTCGCGGCTCGGGATGGCCTGCTGGCTGGCGAGTGCTTGCCGGATTATTTTTGCCACCGGCGCAGGCAGAGCGGAGAGATTTTTTCCCAAGGCGGCACCCGGCGCCAGCCCGAGGAGCTTCTCGGCTTCGGGGTTGCAGCCGAGCACCTGTTCATCGGCGCCGATGACCAGCACGCCGCTGCCCAACGCATCATGCAGTATCGTCGCGAGCCCTTGAAGGTTGCCCGTTTCTGCTTTCGGCGGTTGGTGGCGCTGCACCAGGGCCGGCGTTTCGGTTTGATCCATTGTGGAAGCGGTGGCTGTCGGAGGCGTGATCTGACCGCCGCCGGAGCAACCGTGCGGGCCTGAGACAACCGGGCTTGAGCGATGGACGCAATAAAAATCTCAACTCAACGGTCGTAGGCTGAGTGAAAGCATTGCAGAATTCGGCTGGGGATCATCACGCCAGCGCTAGTGTCCGTTCATTGACTTTTGCTCGGACAGTTTTGTCCCAAGGTGGGACGGAGGTTCGGTTGGCAGGCAGTCGCAACGCGGCTGAAAATCACAGGCATCGCCACCTGGCGAGCGTTTGGCACCCGGGGCGCTATGTTAGGAGTTGAACTATGGACTCTTTTCGTGAAGCCGTTTGCCTGCGTTCGCTCGGGGATGACCTCGCAGCGACGTTATTCCTGCCGGCTTCACCCCAACCCGCGCCGGTGTTGATCATTTGTCACGGGGCGGGTGAATTCAAGGAGCACTACTTCGAGTTGTGTGAGTTGCTCGCCGCGCGTGGCGTCGCGACCATGCCGATTGATATGCACGGCCATGGGGAAAGCGCAGGACAGCGTTACCACGTGAACATGCGCCAATGGGTGGCGGACATTCAGGCGGCGGTTGAGTTTCTCTTGAAGCACCCGCGGATTGACGGCAATCGCATCGCCGCGTTCGGTCTCTCCTCCGGTGGCACGGCGATTCTCGAAGCGGCGTTGGTGGAGCCGCGCTTGAAGTCGCTTGTGGCCCTGGATGCCACCGTGCGGAATTCCCTTTCCCTGCCGCTTTCCTTGATGCTCAAGTTTTTCGTCCTGTTGGGGAAATTTAACAAATGGCTCACCCGCCGCGACCTCCGGGTGCCGCTGGCGAAGCTGGGCGAATTCAAAGTCGCCTCGGATCCCGAAATCAATCGTCAGTTGCAAAACGATCCGAAGGCGGTGGCGGCGTTCATGTCATTCCCGTTTCCCGGCGCGACGGAGGCGTTCTTCGTGAACACCATTGAGCGCGTTGCCGGCATCAAGGCGCCGACGTTGGTCATCTGGGGTGAGGATGATAAGATTGATCCACCGGAAACGGCGCGGCTGCTTTACGAAGCGCTATCCTGCAAAAAGCAACTGCATATCATACCGGGTAACGGCCACCTTGGCCACCTGGACCGCAACAAGTCGCAAGTCTTTGCGTTGACGGCGGACTGGGTTTTGCAAACTCTCCTGTGAACTGCGGCGGATGCCGCAGGGGATTTTCTCGACATGGGCCACCAGATTATCGAAGGCGACGCGGCCAAAGCGCTTGGATTGCGCGAGAAATGGGCCTTGCTTTCGCCCAGCTTGAAACAGCACGGGCGCGAGGCGCTCGTTTACGCCACGCTGCAAGCCGGCATGGAATACTTCGTGACGGAACGCGGTTACCTCGCCTACATCACCGTCACGCATCCCGTGTTCGCGCGGAAACCGAAGAAGATCGTTTTCTCCGATCCGGTCTGCGCGTTGGCGGACCAGGGGGAATTGATCCAGTCGTTTCTGGCGGTGAACCCGCGGGTGGTGTTTGCCTGCATTTCCGAAGCGTGTGCCGCCACGTTGCGCGGAATGCGGTTCAAGGTGAACTGCGTCGGTTACGAATCCTTGCTGCCCATCCAGAGCTACAACACCAAGGGCAATTGGAAGGAACTGGACCTGATCAAACGCGCGCGCAACGAGGCGAAGCGCGAGGGTTTGACGATTCGGGAAGAGCCGGACATCGCCCGGGTGGACCGCGCGCAATTGGCCGCCGTGTCTGCCAGTTGGATCGGTGGCAAGCCAGTGAACGACCGGGAAATCTGGTTTTTCGCGCGCCGGCCCGTGTTCGAGCACGAGGAGGATGTGCGCAAGTTTCTGGCCTACGACCGCGACGGTCGCGTTGCGGGCTTCGCATTTTACGATCCCATTTACCGCGATGGCGTGGTGTGCGGTTACGCGGCGAATATTTTGCGCAGCGACGAGCGGCGATTCGGCCGCCTGCCCACCGCGCTGCACATGGAGGCCATGGAGAAGTTCAAACCGGAGGGGAAGGAAGTCTTGAATCTGCTGCTCGCGCCCTGCGTGAATCTCGATGGCGGGGTTTTCAACGACGATTACGTCTCGAAACTTTTCTTCCAGCTCAGCGAGCGCTACGGGAATGACATTTACAATTTTCGCGGGTTGGCCTTTCACAAGGCGAAGTATCGCGGGGAACAGCGGTTTCTCTACTTCGCCTCCAACAGCGCCATGCCTTCGAACGACATCTACCTCGCGTTTCGGTCCGCCGACATCACGCGGGGGTATTTTTCCACCATTGGAAGGTTGGTTTGGGGCATGGTTACTGCTAAAAAAGCGGTCAGACCTGATCCGAACAGTCGGTAAACCAAACACGGGCAAACATACTGGAGCGACAAATCGAAATGCACAGAACTATGAAAAAACTCATCTGTCGTACGCAAAAATGGACGCTGGGCCTCGGCCTTTGTGTGTTGGCCGCCAGCGGAGTAATCGCGCGCGCGGAGGCGGGCGGCGGGAAATCCGGGCTGCGCCAGTGGCTGGAGCAGGATTACATGCTCGGTGACTGGGGCGGCTTGCGCACCCGGCTGCGCGAGGAACACGGGGTCGATTTTGAATTCATGTACGCCGCCACGGTCCCCATGGCGGTCGGCGGTGGGCTGCAGAGCGGCTCGGTGTACGAAGGCGGCCTGCTGATGATGCTCAATGTGGACACCGCCAAGCTCGGCGCGTGGGAGAATGGAAGTTTCCGCGCCTCCTCGTTGTCGATGCACAGCGGCGATGAGTTCGCGCTGAATTATGTCGGCGACCTCAACAAGACCAGCCTGCTCGACTTCCCCGACACCTTCCGGCTCTGGGAACTTTTCTATGAGCACAAATTCTTCGACGGCAAACTCTCGGTGAAAGCCGGGCAGCTGGACATCGGCATGGATTTCATCGTGCCGGAATACTACAACTCCGTCGGCCAGTTGAGTTTTCTCAACCAGACCTTCTTCTTCCCCACGATGGCGTTCAACGTCTATGACCAGCCGTACTTCCCCGTTGGCAATCACGCGCTCGCGGCAACGCCCTACGCCGCGCCGGGCGTGCGGGTGCGTTACGACATTTGTCCTAGCGTCTATGTGCAGGCCGGTGTTTATGACGGCAATCCGGATCGCGGCTTCAGCGGAACGGATTTCGAATTGCGCAAAGAGGAAGGCGCCCTGAGTTACTTCGAAGTCGGCTTCAAACACAATCAAGGCAAGGACGCCACCGGCTTGCCGGGTAATTTCAAAATCGGCGCGTGGTATCACACGGACGACTTCTATGACATGTATGAAGGGACGTTTGTGGCGTTTGATAATTACGTTGCCGCCAACGGTCTGCCGCTGCCGCCGGTGTCCACCGGCAACGCCACACCGCGCCAGGGAAACAGCGGGTTTTACATCCTGGTGGACCACGTGTTGTGGCGTGAGCCGGGTCAGACTGAGCCGACGCAGCAGGGGCTGGCCGGCTTCTTTCGTGTGGCCGGGGCGCCGCGCAATCGCAACCTGGCACAGGTCGGAATTGATGGCGGGCTCGTTTACAAAGGGCTGATCCCGACGCGGGATTGGGACACGTTTGGCGTCGCCTTATCGTATCTGGAAATCAGCGACGAGTTGCGCCGGGCGCAGGCAGACATCAACGCGGCCTTCGGTGCGTTCGGGCCGGTGCTGCCGGAAGCGGATTACGAAGCGGTGCTCGAGGTAAATTACAAAGCCCAAGTGGCCGCTTGGTGCGCGGTGGATTTGAGTTTGCAGCGCGTGTTCCATCCCGGTGGCCGGGTCGTCGCGGAGATTCCCGATGCCTGGGCTTTCATCGTGCAAACAACCTTCCGCTTCTAGCCAAGCAGGCCCTCAACGGCAGCGGCAGGCGGTGGAACTCGAAAATAGAGACGCATGGAAACCGCAGTGGTCAACGAACGTCTGGTGCTGTTTCAAAACAGCCAGGGCAATGAAGTCCGAGGCAACCTGCTCCGGTTGAACCGGCATGCCGCCGCGTTCGAGTTGTACGCGGCCGATACGGTGCTGCGCACGTCGGAGGCGTTGCAGGAGTTCAAAATCTTCTCGCGCGACCACGTCATCTATTCGGGGCGCGCGGTGGTGCGCGAGCTTGTCAATGCCGGCACGATGGTGGTGTGCGAGGCCAACCTCGATGATCGGAGTTTCGATGCGGACTTCTTTTCCGCCGTGGCGCAACCGGAGCAGTTGCGGGCGCGTTTCGATGAGTTTGTGCGCGAGTGGCAGAAGGTTTGTCAGGTGCGCCCGGAATTCAAGGTGGCGCTCGCGGACATTCAGACCTTCCTGATTGATATGCGGCGCTGGGTGGAGCAGATCGAACTGGGCATCCGCTCCTCTCCTTCGTCGGACCGTGTGCAACTGGAAAATGAGGCCATCGACAAGCTCAGCGACCAGGTCGTCGCCATGCTGGATGAATTGTTCGCCAAATTCGAGGATATCGCCATGACCCTCGAAGCGGAGGCCCAACCTGTTCATCGCAGTTACGTGCAGCGGTTGTTGCACCCGATCGTGCTCTGCGCGCCCTTTGCCTATCGCACCTATCAAAAGCCGCTCGGCTACGCGGGCGATTACGAGATGGTGAACATGATGTTGCGCGATCCCAAGGAAGGGGGCTCGCTGTTCGCCAAGCTTTTCAATGTCTGGCTGCTGCAACAGGACTCGGCCACGGCGCATCGGAATCGTGTTCAATTCATGCTGGAACGCCTGACGCAGGAATCCTTGCGGTGCCTGCGCGCCGGCCGGCCGTTGAAAGTCATCAATCTCGGTTGCGGTCCGGCAGGCGAGGTTCAACGCTTTCTGGCGGAAGGCGCGCTGGCGGACAACGCGCAGTTCACGTTGCTCGATTTCAATGACGAAACCGTGAGCTACACGTCCCGCCTGCTCGGTGATTTACGGCGCAAACACAACCGGCAGACGGCAATCGAGGTCACGCGCAAGTCCGTGCACCATGTGCTCAAGGAGAGCAGCAAGCCGACCATCAACGCACCGGATCGGGGCTACGACCTTGTCTGCTGCTCGGGTCTGTTCGATTACCTCTCGGACCGGACGTGCAAACAGTTGACGAACATCTTCTGGAACTGGACACGGCCGGGCGGCTTGGTGTTAACCACGAACGTTACGCCCACCAGTCCGAACCGCGGCAGCCTGGAGCTGATCCTGGACTGGCACTTGATTTACCGGGACGCCGCACGGTTTGGAACGCTTGCACCCAGCGCCGCGCCGGCGGACGGGGTGCGCATTTACAGTGACGAAACGGGTGTGAATATTTTCATGGAGGCGCGCAAGCCGGATGCCTGAAATCCTGCCCATGGAGAATGCCGCGGAGTTCCAGGAAGCCTTCCAGGAACACGAGCGGCAGGTGCGTATCAGCACCGGGCGATGGGCGTGCTGGCTGGTAATTGTGTTGATGCCGCTCGGTTCGGTCGCGGACTACTTCATGTACCCCGACCACCTGATGGACTTTCTTCAGTTACGGCTGATTTGCTCCCTGCTGGTGGTGGGTGTTTGGTTTTTGCATTCCGCCAAATTGGCGCGCGAGCATTACCCGCTGGTCGGCATGCCGATCGTTCTCCTGCCGGCGTTGTTCATGATGCTGATCATTCGCACCACCCAGCGGGAGTACGTGCCGCTGGCCGGGGCCAGCTATTTTTGGGGTGCGGCCTCGCCGTATTACGGGGCGGTGAATCTGATCCTGCTGGCCGTCAGCGCTGTCGGTCGCTGGAGTTTCCGCGAATCAATTTTGGCGGCCTGCGCGGTGTTGGGCATCTGCCTCGCGTTCACCATTCCGCTTCTGAATTCAAGCGATCGCGTGCTGGGCGGCATCTTTTTCACCAACGTGTACGTCCTCGTTTTGACGGGTATCATCGTCGTGGCGGGCAACTACGTTTTCAACCGGCTGCGCTTCCGTGAATTTGTCC